>JAFXMP010000167.1 GCA_017530275.1 Clostridia bacterium
CACGGTGACGTACTACTCCGAGAGCGGCAGCTACATCATCTACGAAACAGCCACCAATGTGAGCGTGACCGTTGCCATCGGCGACACGAAGCAATGGACGCTGTACAACGGGGAAACCTTGACACAGCAGGTGCTGGACTTCAATCACGATTACAGCGATACGGCGGAGACAAGCAAGCTGGGTATCACCTACGCGATGAAGAACTGTCTGACCACCACGCGGCAGATGAACCCAAGCTATAAGCACGCCTTTAACTTCAAGTTTGGCAATGAGACAGCTATCGTGAGCGACAGCAACGATCACAGCAGCACCACCGACGCGGCCCTAACGAACAGCCACACCGCGACGGCGGACGAAGTGACGGCTGGCTTTGTGGACATCACCGCCCTGGGGCCTACCTACATCACCAAGATTATGGTGAAACACTCCGACAACAGCACCGTAACGTGGTATTTCGGCAAGGAAGGATTCTACGCTGGAAGCGACGTGGCATCCGTAAGCGGGTGCTCCTGGTACAAGAGCGACCTGGACGAGAGCGAAGTGTTCTACAAGATCGGCAAGATGCTGCAAAGCCTCAACCTGGACGTGGTGAACTGGCAGGGCAGCGTCGGGCTGAACGGCTGGGGAACCGTAGAACAGGAATGGTGCTACTACATCAACAAGAACGAAACCTTCTCCACCTTCGGCGGCCTCAAGATCAACGCGACCGGCACCGACACGCTGAACACCGCAGCGAAGAATCCCGTCAACGGCACGGGCAAAAGCCGCCTGACCTTCTGCAAGGACAAGGCGAACGACTGGAACAACTTTACCGAGATTTCCGAGGGCACCGTGATTAGCGTGCCCGTGGTCACGGGTGACGTGGTGACGGTCGTCGCGTATGGAGTTTCCAGAAACTGGGGCGGCTGGGACAACAGCGCGATGAAGAAATGGGCCAACGGTGACTTCCTGGCGCAGCTTCCGCTCGGCCTGCGCAGCACTATCGTGGCGGCCTACAAGAAATCCAGCGTCGGCAACCGCAGCTACGCGATCCAGGGCGGCACCTACCTGATGTGGTGCCTCTCCAACTCCGAAATCGGCGGATATGTGAGCAATCATCCGTACATGGACGAAGGCAGCAAGTACCCGATTTTCACGGACAACAACAGCAGAATCAAGAAGCTGGCGGACGGCGCTGGTGCCGCCACGACCTGGTGGGAGCGCTCGCCGATTATCCACTTTGCGAACTACTTCATGTACTGCATTTCGAGCGGCGGCCCGTACGGCAGCAGCGGCGCGAACAACGCCTATGGCGTCTGCCTCGGCTTCTGCTCCGGCGAAGCGTCAGCGTAGCCGATCCAGACAATCAGGGGGCCATTACGGCCCCCTGCGGCACACGATGACGTAAAAGGGGGATGATACTATGGCCGTACCACCCGGAGACCGGGGCAAATCCACCATGGAATTTGTGAACACGGCGGACACCATAGAACGGCGGGCCATGGAGGTATGCCGGAAATGGCCGAAGTCGTATATGTTCATCATTACGGCCCGGACGATTGCGCTCGCCTCGCAGGTATACGAGCACGCGCAGAAGGCCAACGCCATATTCCCCAAGACCGAAGCGGAGCGCGACCTGCGAATCGCGGAGCTGGAAATGGCCCTGGGTGCGAACTATGCCTTTGCCAGGAAGATCGAGCGGGCGTACAGCATGTTTCCGCTATGCGGCGAGAAGCAGAACGTGAACGAAAGGGCGCTGAGCGAAAAGAGCAACGCCCTGCTGGAAGAATTTATGAACCTGTGCCTGACCGAGGACGACGCGCTGAAAGGCAACATCAGCTACACGCGGGGCCTCGACCTGACAGGAAAGGACAACAAGAAGAAAGGGTAACACCAACGGTTTATCTCTACCCCTCGCGCTGGTGCCGCCACGAACTGGTGGGAGCGCTCGCCGAATATCAACAATGCGAACAACTTCATGAACTGCAATTCGAGCGGCAACCCGAACAACAACAACAACGCGAACAACGCCAATGGCGTCTGCCTCGGATTCTATGCGGCCCATACCCCGGGCCTGGCCTGACCAAGTAATCGAAAGATGAAAGCTGTGCCTTTTAATAGAAGGAGAGATAAACCGGCCCGAAAGGGCGAATTTGCATAAGCCTGATATAAGGCTGAACCCGATGTGCGCGGGCGGACGCTGCTTGCATGGGCGGATGATGGGCGTCTTCTCCGCTTTCATGCCCGGTCGCACTGAGCAGACAGATTTACGCCAGATACCAGTCTGTACGGGGTGCCCAGTTTTAAGGGGGAGAAACAATATGACGAGCAAGGAAAGACGCGAGGCGCGTTACCAGCGGCGCAAGGCCGCAAGGGACGCGAAGCGCGAGGAGAAGACGTGCGAGGCGCTGGACTTCGACCAGGTATTCACCTTCGCCCACCTGTACCGTAGCGCCTTATGCTGTTTTAAGGGCGTGAGCTGGAAAGCTAGCGTACAGGCGTACAAGGCCCGCTGCGGGATCAACGTTGCACGGCGGTTGCGCGACCTGAGAAACGGCGTGTTCAAGCTGCGGCAATCGCCGGAGTTCCGCACCCGGGAACGCGGCCATGAGCGGCGGATCAACTCGATCCACATTGACGACCGCGTGCCGGAGAAATGCAACAGCAAGTACAGCTTGAAGGTCGTGCTGCACCGAAGCCTGCTCTGGGACAACTACGCCAGCCAGGAGAACAAAGGAACAGACCGGGCACGGAAGCGGCTGCAATGCCATCTGGAACGCCATATCCGGCGCTATGGCATGAAGGGCGGAATGATCATCTTCGACTTCAAGGGCTTTTTCGACAGCATCCAGCACGGGCTTGTGCGCTGGGTGCTGGGCAGGAACTACACCGATAAGCGCATTATCGGCATGAACATGCGGATCATCCGGCAGGCGCGGGTAAAGGTGGGGCTTGTGCTGGGCAGCGAGAACAGCCAGGACTTCGCCATATCAACGCCCTCCTCGCTCGACCACTTCATCAAGGAGGTTCTGCGGGTGGAGGCATACGGGCGTTATATGGACGACGGATGGATCATACACCCAGACATGAACTACCTGAGAGGCGTTTTCAAGCGCATCAAGGAATACGCGGAATGGCTTGGCTTCAAGCTGAACGAGAAGAAAAGCCGGATCATTCGGTTCGGACAGCCCTTTTCCATGCTGAAACGGAAATACTGCTTCACCGAGACCGGCGCGATCATACGGCGGCCCGTGCGCGAGAGCGTGATCCGCGAGCGGCGCAAGCTGAAACGGCTGCACCGGCGTTTCCTGCTGGGCACGGTCGGGCCGAAATGCGGGCTGAACTCGCTGAACGCCTGGAAATCCAGCCTGCGCGGCTGCAAATGCTGGAAGATCGTGCAGAGCATGAACAGACTGTATAACAAGCTGTACCTGGGCGATTTGCTTTACGGGAGGGAAAGAGAATGTATTACAAGATCGTATCAGGCGGGCAGATCGTCGATGCCTGCGACGGCCTGAGATTCGTGAAATGGCAGGAGAAGAACCGCCTGTTTCTCTCCTGCGGGGAAGCGGACGCGGACGGCGTTGTGTCCAGCGACGACAACAATGTGTATCTGCTGGACGGCAGGCCGCAGGTGCGGGATTGCGCCTACGCCACGTATACGGAGATCACCAAGGAGCAATACGACGAGCTACGGGCGGAGCTGATCGACGGTGGAACCATTGAGGACGACACCGATGAGGGCCGCGAGCAGGAACCGGTCAAGCGGGCGGAATGGCTGGAAAGGCTGGAAACGCTGGAAAACATGAACGCCATGTTGACCGAGTGCATTCTGGAAATGAGTGAGATCATCTATGGCGAATAAGATTATCTCACTTTTATTTCGCATTTTGTGGGGAAAGGAGAGTGTGACCATGATGGCGATGCTGTGGGCGCAGCAGATCATGCTGGGCAAAAAGACCTTTGCCCAGGTGCCGAAGCTGCTGAAAGAGAAGGTTCGGGAAATCCTGATCGACAGCGGCATGGAGGAGCTGGCGGAGGAATGATCCGCCAAGGTATCGAGCCGCCCGGCAACGGGCGGCATTTCTATTCCATCCTGGAGAGGGCTGACGGGAGGATAGACGTTTTTCTCGACCCTCATGTGTACCCGGAGACCATGGAAGACGGTATAACGGATTACGACATCTCCTTTCGCGTGGTGCGCGGCATTGATCCCACCGATTACCCGGATATTGACGCGCATATCCGGGCGCACTACGAGGACTGGTGCGTGATTGCGGAGGTGGTCTGGATGTGAGGGAAATATTGATAGTCCTGGGCGTGATCTGCGCCCTGTTTATCGCTTTCAGCGTCATGGCGCTGGTGGCGATCTACTGGACGCACTACCCCTATGGGCGGAAACGGAGGAGGAAATGGCAAAGAAAATAGCCGACATCAGCCATTATCAGGGCAATATCGACTGGACGCAGGCGCGGAATGAGCTTGCGTTCATCATCTTCCGGGCGAGCGTCGGGAGCAACGCGGATAAGAAATACCTGGAATACACGCGGGATTGCGGCGTGCCCTATGGCGCGTACCATTATGTGAAAGCCGGAACCGCCGAGGCGGCCCGGACGGAAGCGCGGTGGTTTGTGGAGTGCGCGAACAAGGCGGCGGCGAAACCGCTGATCTACTTCGCGGACATCGAATACGAGACGCAGACGGCGGCGACGACCGAAGCTGTGTGCATAGCGTTCCTGGAGGAACTAAAAGCGCTGGGCTGCGGGCGCGTGGGTCTGTACATCGGGCAAAGCCGCTATCCCTACGCGGGACGGGCGATCACGCTGTGCGACGCGATGTGGATTCCCCGCTATGGGAAGAACACCGGCGACGTGCCGGGAGAAGAATACTATCCCAAATACCCCTGCGACCTGTGGCAGTATACCAGCGTGGGCCGCGTGGCCGGGATCAGCGGCGACGTTGACCTGGACATCCTGCACGGCAGCAAGACGCTGGAATGGTTCACAGAGGGCGCGGAGGTACAAGGAACGACGAAGGAGGAGGTTATGATGGGTTATGATCCGCAGAAGGTAATATCCATCGCCAGGGCCGAGGTTGGCTACCTGGAAAAAAAGTCCAACAAGGATTTGGACGACAAGACGGCCAACGCGGGCGACAAGAACTACACCAAGTACGCCCGCGACATGGACGCGATCAACGGCTTCTACAACGGGAAAAAGCAGGGCGTTGCCTGGTGCGACATCTTTGTGGACTGGTGCTTTGTGCAGGCATATGGCATCGACGAGGGCCGCGCCCTACTGTGCCAGCCGCTCAAGAGCTGCGGCGCGGGCTGCAAGTATTCCCGGAACTACTACAAGGCCAAGGGCAGGCTGTTCGATTCCCCCCAGCCGGGCGACCAGATTTTCTTCTATCCGAGTGACGGGATCGGCGGCAGCGCTATCGCGCACACGGGCCTGGTGGTGGGCGTGGACAGCAGTTACGTGTACACCATCGAGGGCAACACGTCCAGCGAGAGCGGCGTTGTCGCCAACGGCGGGTGCGTGCGCGAGAAGAAGTACAAGCTCAACTACAACCGCATCGCCGGTTATGGCCGCCCGAATTACGGCGTGCTCGGAACCATCACGCCCGGCGCGACCCAGCCGGAGCCGGAACAGCCGGAGAATCCCCCGGCTGAAACCGCACCCGTCAAGAGCGTGCTGGTGACGGGCGGGAGCGTGAACGTGCGCCTGGGCAACGGTACGGAATTTGCCAAGGTTTCGACCGTGTACAAGGGCGCTATCCTGGAATGGATCGCCACGGCGGCGAACGGCTGGCACGCGGTCCTGTACAAGAAGCAGGTCGTATGGATCAGCGGCAAGTACACCGAGCTGAGGGAGGCGACGGTATGAGCGACACGATCATCGTCGCGCTTGTCGCGGGCCTCGCCGCCATCGTCGGCGCGCTGATCGCGCAGATCGGCGAGGGCATCCGGCAGAGGCGCAAACGCAAGTACGAGAAAACCGACACCAAGGAGGCCGACATCGAAGCGATGAAGGACGGCCTCAAATGGGTACTGTACGACCGAATCCGGCATCTGGGGCAAAAGTACATCGCGGATGGAAGCGTTGACTTCGATGACCGGCGCATATTGAACCAGATGCACAAGAGCTATCACGATGGGCTGGGCGGCAATGGCGACCTCGACAATATCATGGGCGAGGTCAATAAATTGCCGCTCAGGAAATAGAAAGGAGCAGAGACATGCCGAACATCAATCTGACCCCCATCATCCAAGCGCTTCTCGCGCTGCTGGCGGCGCTGATCACCTACCGGCTGATCCCGTGGATCAAGGAGCGCACGACGGAGGCCCAGCAGGGCAATATCCGCGCCGCCGTGAAGGTGCTGGTATTCGCTGCCGAACAGCTCTACGGAGCCGGGAAGGGCGCGGAGAAGCTGAAATACGTGCGCGACCGGCTACGCGAACAGGGTTACGACGTGGACACGGACGAGATCGAGGCGGCTGTGGCTGAGTACATCAATCACGGGCTTTCCTTCACGGAAACGATTGACGCCGAGGAGGAGATCGACGACGATTATGAACTCGCGCCCCTGGAGGACTGGCCGCTGGAAATGATCGTGGACTTCTGCCGCCTCAACGGGATTCCCTGCGCTGGCTGCCAGACGAAGGATGAATACGTCCGCGCCATCACGCAGGGAGGCCAGAAGGAACCGCCTGACGCGGCGGAGGAGCCGAGGAACGAGCGGCCCCAGGTGATCAACGACGACGCAGAGGAGCCGGAGAGCACGCCGGAGGCCGAGGGTTAAGGACACAATGCGGCGCGGGGAGCGGCAACACCCCGCGCCGCGTGGATGAAAACCGCGAGCGCTCGCGGATTTGGAGGGCAAAATGATCGTCGGATTACATGACAGCGACAACACAGGCTTTCCGAATTACGCGCTCATGAAAATATCCGCCTACCATAAAGCCCAGGGAGACACGGTTGAATGGTGGAATCCGATGCTCCAATACGACCGCGTATATAGCGCGAAGGTGTTTACTTTCACGCCGGAGTGCGGCTATCTGCCTCCTGACACGATTAGGGGGGGGCACAGGGTACGGGCTTTATGATCCGCTGCCGGATGAGATAGACAGGATGTTTCCCGATTATTCCATCTATCCGAAAGTGGACTATGCAATCGGCTTCCTGACGCGCGGCTGCATAAGGCGCTGTCCGTGGTGCGTTGTTCCACGGAAAGAAGGTATGATCCGGCCATATCTGACGTGGCGTGAGATCAAACGGCCTGACAGCAGGGATATTGTTTTCATGGATAACAACGTGCTCGCCTGCCCGCATGGAATTGAACAGATGCGGGACATGATCGGGCAGAATGTGCGCGTAGATTTCAACCAGGGACTTGATTCCCGCCTGATTACGCCGGAAGTGGCCGAGATATTAGGCGGGCTGAAATGGATCAAATACATCCGCACGGCCTGCGACACGGATAACATGCTGGAGGTCGTGCTGGATAAGGCGGAGCTGCTATCAAAGCACGGCGTAAAACCATGGAGGCTGTTTGTTTATGTTCTTGTGCAGGATATAGCCAGCGCGGAAAAGCGCGTGCTTGCCTTGCGTGATGCGGGAATGAACCCGTTTGCACAGCCGTATAGGGATTTTGAGAACAACGCGGGACCGAGCGCAGAGGCGAAAGCCTTTGCCAGATGGGTGAACAACAAGGCGATCTTTCGATCCGCGCCGACGTTTGCGGAGTATAACACAAGCATAAGGGGCCACAATAAGGACAGGATGGAGTGACATCTTCATGGATAACCCGTGTGTGAAGGAGTGCCCGGACAGGACGGAGAGCTGTCACGGACATTGCGAACGATACGCGGCATACGCGGAATGGTGCGAACAACGGCGGCAGGAGAGGCAGAAGCGGCAGGCCGAGGAGGCCGCGCTGAACCACGGCAAGAGGAGGCGCTACGCCATGAAGATTTACGACGTGAACCACAGGAACAAATAGGCCCTGCGCCTATATTTTTTTGGCCGTTTTACTGATACGTTTTCGGGAGGGAAGTCAACTATGGCATATACAGACTACGCACAGCGGGCCATGCAGCAGGAAAAGGCCCGGCAACGGACGGAAAAGAAGCGGGATCATGTGGCGAAAATGACCGGGGCGCACACGACCGATCCCATCAAGGACTATCAAATGGTGCGTAAGTGGCTGAAAATCGCCGAGGAGCACGAC
>JAFXMP010000168.1 GCA_017530275.1 Clostridia bacterium
CTACGAACCGTTTGTACACCGTCTGCCATGGCCCGTAACGCTCCGGCAGATCACGCCATGCCGCCCCGCTCCGCGCGATCCAGAAGATTCCGTTCAGTATCTTCCGGGAATCTTTCCGCGGCCGTCCCAGCGTTCCAGCCCGCCGCTCTGGAAAGTATTTCTTAAGCTTTTCCCATTCCTCATCCGTGACCTCATAACGTCGAATCATTTCCTTCACCTCATTGTATTATTCGACGCTATCGTGGAATTTCCTTTTGGTTTTTGTATCTTTTTTCGCTTTTGTTATGTCATTATGAGTTTAGAAACACACTCTAATCTCAATGGGGATAATAATTGGTATATTGCGTTCATGGATCTAAAGCCATGCGCATAAAGAAATAATAAGGCCACCGGCATGGACAGTGCCACGGAGCAGAAGACCATCCATTATAACTTCATGGCCCATAACCGTATGCCAGAAACAATTATTCGTTCCGCCAAGACTGAGTTGCGAACCAACTGGGATCTATTGTTTTCTCTGTATTTCTAAAAGGTTTCCGTGTGGTGCGCAAAGAACATAATCCTGGGGTTTCACCCCAGACCCCACCAGGGAGGTGACCTCCCTGGTAGGGACGAACCGCCGATGTCCGCCTGCGGCGGGGATTTCATCGGCGGTGAGATCAGGCGAAACAAGCAATCTCCCCTGTGGGGAGATGCGCCGATTGAGCTTGCGGAAGGGGCAAACCCCCGCCGGTCCCTTTCGTCAAATCCCCTTATCCCTCGTCTCCCGCAATGGAAGGCCTGTCGGGCATGATTTCGTTATACTGGCCGATCAGGGCTTCCATTTGGAGAAAATCGAAGGTCATCAAATCGTTATCAAGGTCAGCCGCCCATTCCCATTCCGGGCTGGGACGGGAATAATCGGTAAAGGTGAAGCGCCCGTTTTCCACCTTCGCCGTCCAGGTCTGCCCGTCCGTGCAGTCCGTCAGCACCCATTTGCCTTCAATATATTGAAAGGTCATCCAAATATGGTTTTCCAGCGGCACTTCATCCCATTGAAGCGGGCCGTCGGGCATTTTCATGTAATAATCCATCAGAATGGCGCGGCCGTCATGGTAGGTTTCCAGATAGCAATGCTGTGGGAACGAATCCCGAACGAAAACCGCGTCCTCCATATAGATGCGCAGGAAGGAAAGCCCTTCTTTTTCCTCGATGTATTCCAGCGTCCGAAAATCATCGTCGTCCCAATCATAGGAATACCGGGGATCGTAGTATTCCTCCGGTTCCCCGATGTCGGAAAAAGCCTCCGGCAGGGCCGTACAGAGCATGTCCGCATCCACCAGCACCAGCCAGTCTCCGTTTGGCTTTTTGCCGATCAGCCACGCCAGTATCGAATAGTAATCATCTTCCGAAAGCGGTTCAGGCTGCCCTTGCAGCACTTCATTCAGGTGGGGCGCGTAGCTGTTCCTGCAATCGTAGGAGGGGAAGCCGCAGGGGATAAAAAATCCCTCCCGGCCAAAGGCCAAATCTTTCCGGCGGAACCAGCCTGAACCGCCGTGTTCCGCGCCGCCGATGTGCAGCAGCACCCAATCGCCTTGTTCTTCTTTGATTTGCCCGAAGAGCCGGGCGTAACAGGAAGCGATCACGTTTCCTTCTGGTTCGTCCCGCATTTCCGCGCCGTTGAGAGCGACGCAGGCCCAGCCTGAGGCGTCGAGCGCCTCCAGCACCCCGGCGTTCGTCAGAGGAACGGCGGACAGGTCCATTTCCGTAAACCTCAGTGGGAAAGCGGGCACGCCGGGATAAAGCTGATTGCTGTTTTCATAGGAAACGCCGTCTCCCGCGTCCCAGACACAGCCGCCGTCAAAATCCCAGATACCCGTTCCCGTATTGATCCCGCTGATGCCCGGGGCGTCCCCGCCGCAATCCAAATAAACCAATCCATCGCCAATCATCAGTTCAAGCTCGTTTCCGTAGGAATGGATCTCATTGAGATAAAAGTGCTTTTCTTGGGCGGGAGAAGAAAGGATTTCGCCATATCTCTGCCCGCCCCACATGGCCACGCGGATACTCTGCTTCCCTTCCTCGTTGACGGCAACGCCGATGAGCTTATCCGAAAAAGCGCCCAAGTGCTCCCATCGTTCATTGTCCTTCAGCATAAATTCCGCCAGCCAGGGGATTTTTTCCACATCGATCCAATCCGCCAACGCCTGGTCGGCTTCCCCCGGGGTCAGCGCTTCGATTATTTCAGCGGCCAGCGGTGACAGGGGCACCGGAGCCAGATCTATTTCGTCATAGCTGATTTCTTCCCCCTCCCACAGGGGATTGGTCAGCACATGCAGCGTTTTCTGCGCCAGCATGCCGTCCTCCACCCGGTACAGGCCCACGCGCACATGCCACGCCAGTTCGTCACCCCATCTGCCTGAACCGTAATGTGAAGTGAAGCTCACCTTCCAGTCCGGGTAATCCTTCGCCACGTAGGAAAGCACCAGCGATTTTTCATCCGCCAATGCCGCCGAAGCGCACAAGAGGGCCAGCAGCACGATCACGATAATAACAGAAAAACATTTGCTTTTCATCGGTGATTCCTTCATTTCAAAGAGATAGGTTGAATAAAAAACGGTTCCCAAATAATAAAACGAATGGAAACCGTGATTTGTTACATAGTTTTTCCAATTTTCACTCCGTCAGCAGGGAACGCAGCAGCTCTTCCACTTCCGCAAAGGATTTCGCCAGGTTGACCTTAGTGCGCACTTGGGCGGAATTGCGGCGGCCCGCGGTGTACCAGGAAAAATGCTTGCGCATTTCCAATAAGGCGCTGCGCTCGCCCTTCCATTCTGCCATTTCCCGGGCCTGGCGCATGGCGGTGTCGATCACCTGGGAAAAAGGCGGGGGCGTATAGAGCTTGTTTTCGATGGCGGCGTGGATTTCCGCGAAAACCCAGGGGTTGCCCAGAGCCCCGCGCCCGATGGCCAGACCGTCGCAGCCGGTGACGCGCAGGGCTTCCAGGGCCGTTTTCCCGTCCACGATATCGCCGTTGGCGATGACTGGAATGGAAACGGCTTTTTTCACTTCCCCGATGGTTTCCCAGTCCGCTTTCCCGCTATACTGCTGCATGCGGGTGCGGCCATGGACGGTCAATCCCGCCGCTCCGGCATTTTCTAAACCCTTGGCAAATGCCACGGCATTTTTGTGTTCCTCGTCCCAGCCCAGGCGCATTTTCACCGTCACCGGCAGGCAGGTGCTTTTCGCCGTGCTTTCCACGATGCGAAAGGCCAATTCCGGGTCCTTCATCAAAGCGCTGCCGCTCTGTCCACCCACCACCTTCTGGGCGGGGCAGCCCATATTGATATCGATGGAAGAATACAGGCCCATTTCCGTCAGCCGTTCCGCCGCCTGGGCGAAATACACCGGTTCGCTGCCGAACAGCTGCACGGCAAGCAGCCCTTCCTCCGGGAACCGGGCCAGCAGGAACCGGTAAGCATTCCGGTCCTTAGGCGCGGTCAAAAAGCCCTGGGCGCTCACCATTTCCGTGGTGGCGCAGTCGCAGCCTTGTTCAAAACAAAGGCGGCGGAACACCTGATCCGTGATCCCCGCCATAGGCGCAAGCGATAAAACTGTCATAAGAACCCCTCTACTCCTCGTTGATCACCTTAATGGCAGCCAGGTTGCGAATGCGCCATTGATTATTTTCTCTGCTGAGGAGGACGGAATACTGAGTGGTTTGCCATTTGGGGGCGGACATGCTAATCCCGGCGGCGGCCGCCGCTTCCTTGGCGGAGGATTTCAGCTTTCCGTCAATGGCCGGAATGCGCTCGGTGATGGTAGCCGTGGCTGTATCCTCCCAGGGCCAGCACCAGAACCAGTCCAGGTTGATCCGGTGATCAAAGCCGGTGATATTATAATAATTCTGGTAGGCGGACTGGCCATTGCGGGCTTCGGCCAACTGGGCGTCCCGCTCCAAATATGCGGAAGAAAAATAGGGATTCAGGTTTTCGTCCGCGCCCATCATGATCACCCGGGCGCGTTTGGCCATGCCGTCTTTTAAAATGATATAAGTATTGGTGGCATTCATGGAAAAATAAAACGCCATGGTCATCAGCCCTAATACGCTGACCAGCACCAGCAGCCGGGTGGTCACATACCAGATCAATCGCCTTAAATACTTCACTGCTGCCTCCGATCATATATGCTCCAGGATAGCCGGTATGTCTCCCATCCGGCAGGCTATCAAATGAATTATCTTTTAGTTATACCATGATTCCGCCGCTTTTTCATTCGGACGCGGCAGGTCGCGCCACGGTTTCACCCGTACGCTCATCATTATTATACCACATAGTCTTCTCACTTGTCATCCCCGTGCTTTTTCCAGCAATGAAGGCTTTCAGCATCTTAACGCGCGGAAAAAGCAAGAACGGTTCCTGTTATGTAACGTACGCCGCGGTTCAATTCATCCCCTCCAAACCGTACAGATATGGAAATCGGTTTGTATTTTCATACTATGAAGTATTAGATTATTACAATTCTATGACGTACACGACGCCGAAATTTCACATTTTTCGTGGATAAGGCGCGGGAAAATTTGTGGACAAAAGCGGAATTCCTGAGCAAAATCCTGTGGATAAGTTCAAATGTAATAGAATCTATCCACATAGGATCATCTGAAACCATGGAAATCTGGGGTTGCAAGCACATTATCTGTGGATAACTCTGTGGATAATGTGGAAAGTCCATTTTTTCATCACGCCGCATAAAACCATCGTCATTCATATGATATCATCCCGACGATTCAAGTAGACACCAGCTTTGTTTCAAAAGCCAGATAATCATCGCGTATATTTATACATTTTGCAAACAAATCGCCTGTGGATAACCTTTGGGGATAATCACCTGAAAGAGTTCAAACTTTTTTGACTTGACATCATAACCGCCCCGTCCCTTTCATATAATGGACGGGAGGCGAGGAGATGAACAGGAAATGGATCAGCCGCTTATGTATTTTAGGGGCATTTTTTTGCTGCCTGGCACTGCTGCCCGCCGCTCCCCGTCCAGCGCGGCCCGCCATTCCAGCGCGCCCTGCCCAGAATGCGGAAACAAGGGTCTTAGCCGGGCGGGTGATCCTGGTGGACGCGGGACATGGCGGCACAGATGGTGGAGCGCGGGCGAAAGATTCTGGCACATGGGAAAAAGAACTGAACCTGCAAACAGCCCTTGCCCTGAAAAGTCTTTTAGAGCAGGACGGCGCATCTGTTATCATGACCCGAGAAACGGATATGCAGTACAGCGAAAACAAACGTGCCGATCTGACCGCCCGCCTGAACCTCGCCAGGGAGGGCAGTGCAGATATGGTCATTAGCGTTCATATGAACGAATACCGCACCCGCAAAGAATCCGGTCCCCAGGTATTCTACCGGGAAGGACAGGAAAATAGCCGCTTGCTGGCGGGCTGCATCCAAGCCGCCCTGATCGAAACCTTGAAACCGTCCAAGGAGCGCAGCGCATTGACGGGAGATTATTTCATCCTGTCTCTGGATATTCCCTCCGTGCTGGTGGAATGCGGCTTCATTTCCAACGCTGCCGAAGAAGCCCTGCTGCTGACCCAGGAATACCGGGAAAAGGTCGCCCAGGGCATCCGGGACGGGATTGTGGAATACTATATGCTGAAAGAAAGGCAGCAGACAACACACTAAAAGAGTAAGCGTTCAAGTACTCTTTTTCTATATGAAAAAGAAGCAACCCATTTATGGATTGCTTCTCATGGAATCCGGCGGCGACCTACTCTCCCGGGCCGTGTCCAGCCAAGTACCATCGGCGCTGAAGGTCTTAACTTCTGTGTTCGGTATGGGAACAGGTGGAACCCCTTCGCCATTGCCACCGGAAA
>JAFXMP010000169.1 GCA_017530275.1 Clostridia bacterium
CTGGTTTTCAAGGAAATGGCTGATCTGCTGTGCGCGGACTTGCTTTCCAAAAATCTGACCACAACCTGCCTGACATGGTGGATTTCCTTTGATCCCGAATCCCTGAACGTAAATCCCTATTACCAAGGGCCGCTGGCGCTGGATTATTATGGACGGCTGCACCCCAAGCACGCTAACGGCACCGTTCGCACGCGCATCCGAACCAACAGCAAGAATTTGATCATGGAGCGTTTGATTCCCTCTTTTGAGCAGAAAGTAGATCATCAACTCCTGATCCGCAGGCTGAATATCTCGGCCAATGATGTGGAATTTGACGATGGCAGCTATCAGCTTGATCTATTCACGGATTTTGCGGCGGTGGAAAAAGAGAGAAGCATCCAAAAAGCGATGCTGGAAGTGCGAAAACGCTTCGGTATGAACGCTGTCGTGAAAGGTATGAATCTGCTGGATGGAGCAACTACCATTGAACGGAATATGCTCATTGGCGGACACAAGGCAGGCGCATCCTCGCTTGTGCCTCCAGAAAAGGAACAGACAACCGCGTCTAAGCCATAGAAAGGAAGGGGTATCCATGGAACAGGTTCCTGTCCCCGCATCTTTTATTCAGCCTGCGTTTATCCTGTTGGATGGGCGCGTGATCCCATTGAACTTCCCTTATCTCTCCATATTGATGCAGGGCCGTCCCCAGCATGAGATGGACGAGTTTGCTTTCCGGCATCCACGCATGGATCAGGGAAAACGAGCAAAGATTTTCGCTCCCTTTGACGCTCTGGACGGTTACGGCGAAAGCGTTTCCAGCAAGAATATCGTATACACCGATCCCATCACGCTGGATGAAGGCGAGCAGGAAGAATTAAACAGACGCCTGAATATTCTCCATAACCTGACCTATAACAGCCGCATGGCAAAGGCCAATCGGGTGACCGTCACGGTGAAATACTATGTTCCCTGCACAGACGAGCATTCGTTTTCCTGCGGGATTCGCGGTCAATACCTGACGGAAACCGGTGTCGTCTGGAAGGTGGATACGGAGGTCGGCCAAACCATCACCGTAGGCCGGAAAAGAATCTCCTTTAGGGATATTGTGTCAATCGCCGCAGAAGACGCACGCCTTTTTGATCTTGATCAAGAGGATAGATTCTCCCCTTGCCTGTAGCCTGAACAGGTAGTATAATCCTGCTTGTACAGAAAGAAATGTAAGAAGGAACACAGATCATATGCTGATAAAACAAGACTTCTATTTTCACGCGCTGGATGCCCACCGGCCCTTGCATATTCGCCTGCCTGACGTGGGCGAGCCGCCGTTTCCCGTGATGTATTTCTTTGACGGTCACAATCTTTTCCGGAATGAGGATGCCACCTACGGGAAAAGCTGGGGTCTGGACGCTTACTGCGCCGCATGGGACAAGCCGATCATCATCGTCGGCATGGAATGCGCGCACGAAGGAAATAAGCGTATTTCCGAGTATCTTCCTTATGGGACAAACTATGGATGGCTGCGCGGGGTAGAACCGTTGGGCGAAAACACCATGCAGGCGCTGATTTACGAATTGAAGCCCTACATTGATTCCGCCTTTCCCACGATCCCGTTTCGGGAATGTACGGCTATCGGCGGCTCCAGCATGGGCGGGCTGATGGCGGTGTATGCACTGGTCAGATACAACCAATACATTTCCAAAGCCGCCTGTCTGTCCCCTTCCATCGGGTCGGTCAGTGGAAAACTGTGGCACGACATGAACAATACCAGCCTCAGCCCCGATTCCCGCGTCTATCTGTCCTGGGGTACGATGGAGGGTTATGGCGGCGTAAAAAATCCCTGGGAAGAAGATACGTCCAGCTATCTGTATAAGACTTGTCGTACAACGGCCAACAAGGTGATAAAGGCGGGCGGCGCGGTAAAACTGTACTGTCAGGTGGGTGGGCGTCACTGTGAGGCGGATTGGGAAAAGCAGCTTCCGCTGTTCATGCCGTTTTTATGGCAGGAATAAAAAACACAATTCAGGGAATGATAGCTGTCCCTGGACCGAACTGACAATCATGAAATGATAAAACGGAAAGGAAATAACAATGTGCGGACGATTCTTTGTTGAGGGCGAAAGCGAAAACGAGCTGCTGGCCCGGATGATTGCGGAAGCGGAACGGCGGCAGCAGGCCATCACCGACGAAAGTAGCATCGCCAGGGGCGAAGTATACCCCGCCTCCACCGTCGCGGCCATGGCCGTGGGGAAAACCGGGGATATTGGCATATTCCCCATGGTGTGGGGCTTTCATCTACAACCGAATAATAAACTTATCATCAACACTCGCAGCGAAACGGCGCTGGAAAAGCCCCTGTTCAAAAAATCCATGATAGAGAGGCGCTGTCTGATCCCCTGCTCCTGGTACTTTGAATGGGAAACTCGGGACGCGCAGCAAAGCCTGCTGGACGGTATGCCCTCCCTGCAAATCCAGGCGGCGGGCCCGATTGCCAAAGGCAAAGCGAAGAATCCGTCGAAGATCAAGTACGCCATCCGGCCGAAAGCACCCGGCATCATCTATCTGGCGGGCATTTACCGGTATGAAGAAAACCAAAAGCTGCCGGTGCTGTCCATCCTGACACGGGAGCCTGCCCCTGAAATCTCCTTCATCCATGATCGGATGCCGGTGATTTTTTCAGACAAGCTGCATGGACAATGGCTTGATCGGAGCGTAGACCCCATGGAAGTATTGAAAACATGTGAAAAAGAAATGGCTTACCGCGCCGCGTAACGGCAAAACGGTAAGCCGTTTTTCTCTCTATCAATCGTCTAATTCTTTCAGCATCTGCGCCGGATTCTCGGCGGCGATGACCTTATCGTGGGCGCTGACGATGACACCGTTTTCGTCGATCAGGTAAGTGGTACGGACAACGCCCATGGAAACCTTGCCGCTTGCTTTCTTCTCTTTCCACACGTCGTAGGCCATGATGACGCTCTTTTCTACGTCGGAAAGCAACGTAAAGGGAAGACCGTATTTTTCTTCAAACTTCTTGTGGGATGCTGCTGTATCCTTGCTCACACCCAGGATTACGGCGTTCTTTTCTTTGAATTGCGGGTATAATTCAGCAAAACCGCAGGCTTGCTTGGTGCAGCCGGAGGTCATGTCCTTGGAATAGAAGTACAGAATGACCTTTTTCCCTTGATAGTCTGACAGGGAACGCATCTCTCCGTTCTGATCGAGCAGGGTAAAATCCGGGGCTTTGGTTCCGTTCTCCAGCATGGCATGATCCTCCTCATGTTTTTCTGTGAATCCCAATATCGTCATTTTTCTGAAAGCCCAGGGTGATAGTGTTACTGCCCTTCTTCTGCCGCAGGGCGTACACCGCCGCTTCCAGCTTATCCTGTTTCTCCCGTTTTTTCTTCTGCTGATCCCCGCCCATCAGGTCAAATAAGCTGACCTGTTCCGCTTCTTCTTCCGCGGGAATCAGCTTTGTCACGCCCACGGTGAGGGCGCGGATAGGCGCGTTTTCCCCGATGAACCAGTTGCTTTCAATCAATTCCATGGCGACTTTCTGAATCTCGTGCTGCAAATAGGTGGCGTGATTCAGGGAGGTTTGCCGGGAGATCACCCGCAGATCAGGGGATTTGATCTGTACAGAAATCACAGAACCTTTCAACTGGTGGCAGCGCAGGCTGGCGGCGATTTCATCCACCAGTACGGAAACGCCGGTCATGATTTCTTCCTTCGCCACCAAGTCCCGCTTGAAGGTCATGCCCCGACTGACGGATTTGATTTCCGGTTTGTCGCCCCATTGCCGCACCTTTTCCGTATCCAGGCCGTTGGCATACTGCCACAGCATTTCTCCGCCCTTGCCCAGCAGCGCCTGAATCCGTTCCTTGGGCTGCATGGCAAGGTCACCGATGGTGCGGATGGATTTCTTGTTCAGCGTTTCCACCGATGCCCGGCCCGCGAACAGCAAATCGGAAACCGGCAGCGGCCAGAGGATTTCTTTGAAATTATCCTCGGTGATCACGGTGGTGGCGTCGGGTTTCTTGTAGTCCGACCCCATCTTGGCGAATACCTTATTGAAGGACACACCCACGGAAATGGTGATGCCGATTTCCCGCTTCACACGCTCTCGGATGGTATCGGCCAGTTCACGAGGCGAAAGGTGATAAAACTCCGGCGCGCCGGTCATATCAAGATAGGATTCGTCAATGGACGCAGGCTCCACAAAATCCGTATAGTCATGATAGATGGCGTTGACCTGATCGGAGATTGATTGATAATAACTGTGCCTTGGCGGAACGAACACGATGCCGGGGCATTTCTTTTTTGCTTGCCAAACGGTGTCGGTGGTTTTCACGCCGCACTTTTTCGCCAACTCGTTCTTCGCCACCACCCCGCCCAGCCGGTTTTCCGGGTCGCCCGCCACCGCCATGGGAACGTCTCTTAACTCTGGCCGTTCCAATATTTCGCAGGACGCAAAGAAGTTGTTACAATCACAGTGCATAATTAGACGAGGTTTCTTCTCCATAACAGTTTCCTCCTTTGCGTTTCTGCTTTTATTATATAGAAAGAACAATGGGCAATCAATGGGATAACCATAAAATTGTTTCAGTATAATGTCCCCGTGGAACTGGACCAGCAGTAGCGAAAAAAAGGTGAACATGGTAGAATGAAAGACGAAGGAGAGGAAACCATGAATTACCAGCACTACAGTCCAGAATTCAAAGCCAAGGTCGTCC
>JAFXMP010000170.1 GCA_017530275.1 Clostridia bacterium
GGATCGGGGAGGGACGAAAGCAAAAGGCCGGTTTCATCGTAGACCGGGCCTTTTTCCATTTCCAGCAGAAGGGCCAGCTCCTCCGGGGGCAGGCCCGCTTTTTCGGCGGTTTCCTTTGCGGATGGCATGCGGCCAAACTGCCGAAGCTGCTGCTCCTGATAATCCCGGGCACGCTTGAGCTTATTCCGGGTGCGCCAGCCCATGTCCCGGCAGGCGCTCCGCCGCATTTCGCCTAAGATCACCGGCACGGCGTAGGTGGAAAAGGCGAAGCCCGCGTCCTCCTGATACCGGCGGATGGCGGCAACAAGCCCCACGCAGCCCTGCTGAAAGGCGTCCTCGGGGCTGGGGAAGCGGCGGCTCAGCGCCTGCACCAGGGGCATGTGCCGCCGCACCAGGGCCGCTAAGGCGTCCGGGTCGCCCGCCTGCGCCAAGGCGTACAGGCTCATTTCAGCCCTCCCGCAGGCGCTTTTGCATGCGGACGGTGGTGCCCTCGCCGATTTTTGATTCCACCGTCACCTTGTCCATGAAGGTCTGCATCACGGAAAAGCCCATGCCGGAGCGCTCCTTTTCCGGCTGGGTGGTGAAAAAGGGCTGCATGGCCCGGTCAATATCGTCGATTCCCTTCCCCTTGTCCATGATTTCCAGCGCCAGCATTCCGTCGTCCCGCAGGGCGGCGGTGACGGTCACGGTGCCCCTCGGTGCGTCGGCGTAGCCATGCACGATGGCGTTGGTCACGGCCTCGCTGACGGCGGTTTTGATGTCGGCCAGCACGTCCAGCGTGGGGTCCAGCTGCACGGCAAAGGCGCTGACGGCCACCCGGGCAAAGCCCTCGTTTTCCGGCACGCCCATAAATTCCAGCTTCATTTCATTGATGATCTTCATGTGTTCGTCTCCCTCACATAATTTGAATGACCTGATCCATGCCGGACAGAAGAAACACCCTTTTTACCTGGGGATTCATGTTTTTCACCGCCACCTTCCCGCCGCGCTGGGAAAGGGTGCGGTAACGACCCAACATCACGCCGATGCCCGACGAATCCATAAACGCCATATCCTGCAAATCCAGCACCAGTTTTTTCACGCCGGGATCGGAAATCAGTCCGTCCAATTCCCGCCGGATGGGCTGGGCGCTGCAATGGTCCAGCTCTCCGGTAATGCGCACCGTCACGGTGTCCCGCCGCCGTTCAAATTCCATGTTCCATCCCTCCTGAAAGTACATGGGTGGAATCATTCTGGCCCTTCCCCTCTGTATCCTGCCGCGAAAAATGGGTGTTTATGCGGTTCGGTTGAAAACCGTTCGACATTTTTCGCATACGAAAAAAGCTGCCCTGCGGGTTGCGGGACAGCGAAAAAGTGTGGAGTGTGCAGAGTGGAGTGTGGAATTATAGTGAACGACATAACGAGTTTATTATTTTCTGTCAAATGATTCATAATACTCGTTATTTATATCCAATTCCATTCCATTGATCCTAACTGTGTCATTGTCTACCCATACTGCTTCATCTGGGTCTTTTTCATGGTAATGGAAGTAAATGTTCCACTCAGTCGAAGAGCCGACTTTCTGAATAGAGATGGTAGTTGACCAATCAACCGTAGCCCCACCGTTGTTTCTATATATTTTCATCATATGAATACCATCCGGTGAGGCAATCGATGCAATCAATTCATCCCGCGGTCTCTGATGAGCGCAGCCAGTGAACAACATAACGATTGCAAATGAAAGACTAACAAAACATATTATGTGTGTTCTTTTCATTTTCTTAACTTTTTTCCAAGGCGTCCAGCTCTTTCCGTCCGGCAGTCATGATGACGAGGCCCACCAGGAACAGCGCGATCAGCGCCAGCACGCCGAAGGAGGAACGGCCCGTCCAGGCACCGATGGTGGAATACAGCACGGGGCCTAAAACGGACGCGAACTTGCCGAAAATATCGAAGAAGCCAAAGAATTCGTTGCTGCGTTCCTTGGGGATCAGTTTGCCAAAGTAGCTGCGGGAAACGGCCTGGATGCCGCCCTGTACGGTGCCAACCAACGTCGCCATGGCCCAGAACAGGATGGTGGAGAAGGAAACGGCGCTTTGGAATTTCTGAATGGTTCCGGCGTTATTCCCCAAAAACTGGGTGAAGGTGAGCAGCACCCGGTCCACTTCCGGGTTGGCCTGCTGTTCTTCTGTCAGCTTGACGAACTCCGCGTTCAGCTTTTCCTGGGCGTTCTTATCGGTAAAGTACTTGGCACCGGCGTCCCGCAGGGCGATGGCGTTTTCGTCGGTGAGGTCGGCCAATTGCTCGGTATAGTCCGCTTTCAGCGCCGTTTCATAGGCTTCCTGGTGGGGCTCCAGGGAGAAGCCCATGTAGAAGCCCACGCAGCAGATGAAGGTGTACACGATGATAGCCCCCACCAGGGCTTTCCGGGCGGTGATCTTGGCGGCCAGATTGGCGAACAGGATGGAGCAGGGCATGGCCACGATCTGGGTCACCAGCAGGGCTAAGATCATGCCGACAGAACCCAGGCCCAGCACCGTGCCATAGGCGGTGGAAATGCTGATGATGGTGCCCACGCCGTCGATGTAGAAGAAGTAAGCCAGCACGAACAGGAACAGGCCCTTGCGCTGGAAAATGTCCTTGGCGGTGTGGCCGATGTTGCGGAAGATTTGGCCGATGGAATTGTCCGCCGTGCGCTCGATGTAGTGGGTCTGTTCCACGTTTTTGAGGAACGGCAGGGAGAACACCAGCC
Organism: Clostridia bacterium; assembly: GCA_017530275.1. Next base: position 2,732 of record JAFXMP010000170.1, read on the forward strand.
ACCACACGCTGACGATCACGATGGAGAAGATCTGGGCGACGGGGTTGGAATAGCCGAGGATCAGCAGAACCGCAATGGAGATCACGAAGGGAATGGTGCTGCCGCCGATGTAGCCCATGGCGTAGCCCCAGGAGGATACCTTGTCCATGCGCTCGTCCGTGGTCACGTCGGTGAGGAAGGAATCATAGAACAGGCAGCTGCCCGAGAAGCCGATGCGGCTCAGGATATAGCCCACCAGCATGAGCTGCCAGCTGTGCATCACCAGCGCGATGAAGAAGGTGGCGACCACGCCCAGGAGCATGAACACCGTGAACAGCTTCTTCTTCATGCCCTTAAAGTCCGCCACCGCGCCCAGCAGCGGGGCAAGTACAGCCACAAGGAACGTGGCGATGGACGTGCCGTAGCCCCACCAGATGTCCCCTGCGTCCCCCGCGATGGAAACGAAGATGGTGGGAAAGATGGCCGCCATAATGTTGGTGGCGTAAATGGAGTTGGCCCAGTCGTACATGATCCAGCTCCATTCTTTTTTGGTAAACCTCTTTTGCTTGCCCTTTTCGGCCTGCATGGTGATCCCTCCCGTAACGATGGATTGCTTTTGCTTTCTGTTGATCCTATTATACTGTTTTTTTCGTTTTTTTCAAGGAAAACATGAAAGCCGCCCACGGCGCCCACGGCTCACGCATTACTGCGCAATCATCGTGAGCAGGGTCTCAGGGGTCAGGCGGATCGCGCTTGGATCATCACGAAGGAGCGCCGTGATTCCTTCTGTAGGAGAGCAGGAGAACACAGCGGATACCGATGCTTCTGTATCATTTGGCGCGTATGCTTTGCAGTAAAGCGAGAAATCTCCTTCTGTGCCGTCATATCCAAGCCTGATATAAGCGTTTTCTTCTCCGGGACGTACATGCTCTCCTTCCGCGTGCAATGTGATCACATACTCGTGATCAGATTCAAAGGCGCCCGTGCAGGTTATGGTCGTGTTGTTCTCATGAATCACCAGTTTCTCGCCGTCGAATTCCGCGGTGATCTTGTCGTCCACGCGATTCTTATACATATTAAATTGGCTGTATTCCATGTAGCCATATTTCAGACGCATATTATCATGCGCAAGCAGTTTCAAAAGAAATACGGTCTGCCCGGAGTACGATCTCACGGTTAGGTCGAACTGCTTTCTGCTGGCCATCAGACTGGCAAAATACATGCCCATGCCGCCCGGATTGCCGTATGCGCTGACGATCAGGCCGTCTTCTCCCACGGCATAGTCCAATTGAAGCAGGAGCCGGCTGTAACGGCTGCGGGGAGCGCTGAAATTGATGTAGATCGAACCCATACTGCCTTCCATGCGTCCATTTGTGTCCAGATGAATGCCCATGGAAGGATAACTGAATGAAAGGCTCCAGGAATTGTGATCCAATCCCCCGCAGAAATCCGCGGATACTGTGATTTCGTATGTTCGTGTCTTTTCGCCAATGATTCTGGTTTCCCAGAGAAGTCCGTCCAGCTTATAAGAATCGTCTTCGTTCAAGTACGTCCATTCCATAGCGTATTTATCTGACGAATCGCCGATTTCGCCGGTCACATGAACGCTGGTGAAAGCAGGATCGGCAATCAGCTCAAACGCCGCAAGAAAGTCCGTTTCTGTTGCTTTTATCTGTTCTATGGAAAGGCTGATTTCCTCTCTCAACTCAGATAACGACGGCTTTTCTCCTCTCGTTGCCACGGCAATCATTTGAAGTATTTCATCCGCTGCCGCACTGTACCGTTCATCGGCGGCCACGAGATCAATAACAACGGCTAAATGCTCCATCAACTGTTCCGCCGTTGCCCTGTATGCGATATGCAGTCCGTTCTCGGAATCGATCGTCATATCCGGCACAATGATATTTTGGTAAAGAAGAAGGACGAGTTCACGATAGATCTCCATGCTGGATGCTTTGCCGGGCAATACGGCGTTGAGCAGCGCTTCGACGTCGGCATATTGAAGGTTCAGAATCATGTCATCCGATTTGACGGAAAGGTCAGTTTCCGACGCCTGGGCTTGGAGATGGAAGCCGTTCGCGGATAAAGACGCATCCAGCAGATTTTCGTTGCTCTTGACCAGTACGGAAAAAACGTCTTTTCCAAGATAACCGACCTCAAAGCGCACCATGTCTCGCAGGAGATCGATGCTTTCCAGCAGTTCAACAGCGCCTTGAAGGAATACCCGTTCCGAGACTGTTTCTTCGGCATAAGCGGCATAACCGAACAGCATGCAGCAGGCCAGCAACAGCGAGATGAGCTTTTTCATTGAGATTACTCCTTCCTTCTTTTTGGTTGTGAGTCGTTCCTTTTCTATATCTTACCAAATAGCGGGATCGTTGTAAAGAAATAAAATACCGGAACGAGGGCTCACGCGAGCATGTTCAACAGGGAGCTGCGAGAAGGTTCTCCGCTTACGCTCCTGTCTTTTTTGCGTAAACTCCGAAAAGCAATCACGCTTCGTTCACCAGTTTGCCGGTCATATATTCCGGAACCAGGGCAAACACCAGGGTATGGGGGCCGGAACATGCGATTTCCCGGTCGATATAAGCTTCATCGTCGGTGAATTTATGGCTCAGCCGCCGGGCCATTTCCATGGCTTTCGCCTGATCCTCCACGATTTCAATTCTGCCGAACACGATCACGCTGCGGATATTCAGCGCCCATTCGCCCTCCCGCCGGAAGCCTTCGTCGTACACGCAGAAGGACGCCTTTTCGCAGCGCTTCATGGCGTCGATCTTGTGGCCCGTTTTGCCGCTGTGGAAGTACAGCCTGCCGTCCTCCGGGCAGTAGTAATGATTGATGGGCAGGCCGTAGGGATACCCCTCGTCGCCGATCACGCTTAAAACGCCCCGCAGTTGGGTTTCCAAGATTTCAACGCATTCATTCTCGGGAAGCTGCTGTTTGAAACGCACCATTTTTCGGAACATGGTTTTCACCTCCGCTCTTCATCATAGCATAGCCGGGGAAAAAAGCAAGAATAAATCCCTTCCTCTGCGAAATCAGGCTGAAAAGCAGGAATTGCCACAGAAAAAACAGCTGTCATTGAATAATTCACGATGAACCGCTCGTCTATAGAGGTGAAGGAGGTGATCGCTGTGGATCGTGCTGAGGTACCCAGCATGAACCGAGAGCAAAAACTCAATCAATGGATCGAAGCCTATTCCGATACGATCCTGCGAACTTGCTATTTATATCTGTCCGATCAAGGCCAGGCCGAGGACGCCACCCAGGACACCTGGATCAAAGCCTGGAAGCATATGGACGATTTTGAGCGTCAAGGCGTTGTCAACGAAAAAGCGTGGCTGCTGCGCATTGCCGTCAATACGGCCAAGGATTACCGGCGGACGGCCTGGTTCCGGCATATCGACAGGAAAAAGTCATTGGATGAATTGCCGCCGCAAACGCTTGCCGCGGAGCCCAGGGATGAAACGCTCACGCTCCTGGTGATGGAGCTGCCGGACAGATACAAGCAAGTGATCCTGCTTTACTATTTTCAGGGGCTTACCATGCAGGAAACAGCCGACGCCCTGGGCGCTTCGCAGCCGACTGTCCATAGAAGGCTGAAGAAAGCGGAAGCGCTCCTGAAAATATCGCTGACGGGAGGTGCGGCATATGAAGGATAAACAGTTGGAACGGCAGCTCCAGGAATCGCTGAGCAGAGCGCTTTCCGGGCTGCATACTACCTCCTTTCAACGCGAACAATTCTTTGAAAACGCGATAGGAGGGTATAAAGTGAAAAGAAAGCTTACATACGGTGTGTGCCTGGCGTTGATCATCGCGCTGATGATCGCCATGACCGGCGTCGCCTTTGCCTTAACGGATGGATTCGGCATCCTGGATTTTGCGCGGAACGAAAGGGAAGATGTAGAGGTTCCCGCCGATGCGGAACAGTACATCGACCATGATCTGGCAGTCAGCGAAACGGAGCATTTCACGGTGCGCTTCCGGGAAACGTCCTATGACGGAAAAACCTGCCACCTGGTCTATGACGTGATCCCGAAAAGCAAGGATATTCTTCTCTTTAACTGTCCGACGGATGAATCCTGGTACGGGCTGACCCATTTGAACCCCGACCGGGAAGCCATGGCGGCGGACAAAAGGACCATCCTGGACCGCTGGGACGAGGGCGGATATACCGGCGCCTGGGAAGTGGATTTCGACGTATATGACCCCACCGACGCCGAATTCATCCAGGAATACGGCGGCAGCGGCGTGCTGAATGAAGAAACCGGCGTGTTGACCGGGTCCATCGACGTGCCCCTGGCTACCCTCAAATCGGAAAGGGAGCTTACATTTTCCGTGCGCATGCTGCCGATGACGGATATTCACGATGAATTTTCCTATGACTATGACCGGGCGGAGGAAGCGCTCCTGACGCGCGTCTTCCGGGCGGCGGTATCCGGGGAAGAAAAGATTTTGGTGAGCGCGGAGCCGATCCTGATCCCCTCCATCGGGGTGCGGATCGATCAGGTGCGGCTCATGGTGCTGCCCCAGGAGATCCAGTATCAAATCGACTATTCCCTGACGGACGATACGCTGTTCCATGCCCTGTTTGACGGGCATCCCGAGGCCGGCACGACCGTGACATTCCATCCCGCTTTCCGGTTCATTACCCAGGACGCGGAAACAAACGAAATCAGGCTGCTGGCCCGGGGGATCACCAGCAACCACACGCAATACGCAGTCGATGAGGCACAGGGAATCTATACCCAGACCGGGTCCCTGGGGCGAAGCAGCGTGCAGGAATCCTATACCCTCGGCGTCTTCCGGAACCTGTACACAAAGCCCTTGATCCCCATGGAAACGGTCACTTTCCAGGTACAGGTGCAAAACCCCGATACCATGACCGGGTCGGAAAGGGTCTAGCAGCAGCAGTCCGACCGGTCCAAGTATGATTGAGGCCATCCACACAGCAAAACATTTGGCGGCCTGCATAGGCCGCCATTTTCCCGTATCTCCATACGCAGGAACAGAACAATTTGCCAATGTCAAGGAAAAACACTTGACAGGACATGAAAATCGTGTATAATAGTGTTCTGTCAAGGCTGAAAGCCTGACAGGAGGGCGTCATGGCGCAGGATGCATTCGGGGCGATGGAGAAAAAGGTGCTGCTTTCCTGGCTGCTGAGCTTTTACGGCAGCATGCTCACGGAAAACCAGCGGGAAATGGCCCGGCTGCATTGGGAAGAGGACCTTTCCCTGGCGGAGATCGCCGCCCAGTTTTCCATCACCCGCCAAAGCGTACACGACACCGTGGGCCGCACGGAGCGGCAATTGGAGACCCTGGAAGAAAAGTTAGGGCTGCTCAAGCGGTTCAAAGCAATGGAAGAAGGATTGACGGCCTGTGCGCGGGAGCTTGATCAGGTGAAGGCCACGGGAGAAACCCTGCCCCATCTGCTGGCCGCCCGCCGCATGATCGAATCATTGCTGGATCAGGAGGAAGAATAATGGCCTTTGAAGGGCTTTCCGAGAAACTGCAAAATGCCTTTAAAAAGCTCACCGGGAAGGGCAAGCTGACCGAGCAGAACATCAAGGACGCCATGCGCGAAGTCCGCATGGCCCTGCTGGAAGCGGACGTCAACTACCTGGTGGTGAAGGACTTCATCAAAAAGGTGACCGAGCGCTGCATCGGCGCGGAAATCTTGGCCAACCTGAACGCCGGGCAGCAGGTGATCAAGATCGTGAACGAGGAGCTGACCGCTTTGATGGGCGGCAGCAACGCGAAGCTCACCTGGTCCCCCTCCGTTCCCACGATCTACATGCTCTGCGGTTTGCAGGGCGCCGGTAAAACCACCATGGCCGCCAAACTGGCCGGATACCTGACCAAGCAGGGCAAAAAGCCCCTGCTGGCCGCCTGCGATATCTACCGTCCCGCCGCCATCAAGCAATTGCAGGTAGTGGGCGAGCAGGTGGGCGTGCCCGTGTTTGAAAAGGGCACCCAGGACCCGGTGAAAACCGCCAAAGAAGCCGTTGAGAACGCCCGGTACTACGGCCGGGACGTGCTGATCATTGACACCGCCGGCCGCCTGCACATTGACGAAGCGCTGATGCAGGAGCTTGCCAATATCAAGTCCACCGTGCACCCCCAGGAAATCCTGCTGGTGGTGGACGCCATGACCGGTCAGGACGCGGTGAACGTCGCCAAGACCTTTGATGAAAAGCTGAGTATCGACGGCGTGATCGTCACCAAGCTGGACAGCGACACCCGCGGCGGCGCGGCGCTTTCCGTGCGGGCCGTCACCGGCAAGCCCATCAAGTTCGCGGGCACCGGCGAAAAGCTGGGCGATATCGAACCCTTCCACCCCGAGCGTATGGCCAGCCGCATCCTGGGCATGGGCGACGTGCTCACCCTGATCGAAAAGGCCGCTGCTGCCGCCGACGCGGAAGCCGCCGCCAAGCTGGCCGCCAAGGGCAAAAAGAACCCCGCGGATTTCGACCTGAACGATTTTCTGGATCAGATGCACCAGATCAAGAAAATGGGGCCGCTTTCCAGCGTGCTGGGGATGCTGCCAGGCATCGGAAGCAAGCTCAAGGACGTGGAAGTGGATGAAAACGCCCTGAAAAAACCCGAGGCCATCATTTGTTCCATGACGCTCAAGGAGCGCCATAATCCCGCCATCCTGAACGCTTCCCGCCGCAAGCGCATCGCCGCCGGCGCGGGCGTCAGCGTGCAGGACGTGAACGCCCTCATGCGCCAATTCGAGCAGATGCAGAAAATGATGAAGCAGATGATGGGCAACAAACGCGGCATGATGCGCGCCATGAAGAACATGAACATGGGCAAGATGCCCTGAGCCGGAAGAGATTCCGACAGAGTCGAGAGTTGAGAGTTGAGATGAAGTTTGCCGGACAGGCTTGATCATCTGAATTTTCAGCATGATATAATCTCAACTCTCAACTCTCCGCTCTCAACTCCATAGGCGCTCCTAATTACTTCGCGGTTATCATAACTTCTATGATTACCATATATCACAACAAACATCAGGGAGGAAAACTACCATGGCTGTCAAAATTCGTCTCAAGAGAATGGGCATGAAAAAGCACCCCTTCTACCGCATCGTGGTTGCGGATGTCCGCAGCCCCCGCGATGGCCGCTTCGTCGAAGAATTGGGTTACTACGATCCCATGAAAGAGCCTGCCGAAATCAAGGTTGACAACGAAAAGGCCCAGCAGTGGATGAAGAACGGCGCTCAGCCCACCGACACCGTACGGGTGCTGCTCAAGAAGTCCGGCGCCATCGAAGGCTGACCGCTGCGTAAGCAAAGAAAGGAATATCCATGCGGGAACTCGTCCTATTCCTGGCAAAATCGCTGGTAGATCAGCCGGATGCGGTTCAGGTAATGGAAACCGAAGGGCCTGAGGCCATCATCCTGGAGCTCTCCGTGGCTCCCGAGGATATGGGCAAGGTCATTGGCAAGCAGGGGCGTATCGCCAAGGCTATCCGCACGGTGGTCAAGGCCGCCACGGACAAAAACGCCAAGCCGGTATTCGTGGAAATCCAGTAAATGTGCCAGACGGAAGGGCGGCAGAATTGTGCCGCCCTTTTCTTCTTTTATCAATATGAATCAGCGGAAAGGAAAAGGAAATGCTTTCTGAATATTTGCTCATCGGTCAGGTGCTGCGCCCTCAGGGCATCAAGGGCCAGGTGAAGGTGCGGCCAGACACGGACGACCCGGAGCGCTTTTTGGATCTGGAAACCGTATATTTGAAAAAAGGCGAAGCCTACGAGCCCGTGACCGTGGACGAAGTGAGCGTGCGGGAGGACGGGGTATATCTGCGTTTGGCGAATGCCCAAAGCCGGGACGAAGCCGAAAAGCAGCGCGATTGGATGCTGTATGTGGATCGGGCCCACGCGGTGGAATTGGGCGAGGATGAAACCTTTATCTGCGATCTGATCGGCTGCAAAGCTGTGGATACCCAGGGAAATGAACTGGGCACGGTGAAAGACGTGCTCCAGCCCGGCGGGAACGACGTATACGTGATCAAAACCCCCAAGGGAGACATGCTGCTGCCCGCCCTAAAGCACGTGATCCCCACGGTGGACGTGAAAAAAGGCGAAATCGTGGTGGACGAAAAGCGGCTGCCGGAGGTGGCCGTCTGCGATTGGGAGTGAAATCATGGCCCTGCCCGCGTTGGACAATCACGACAGCCGGATTGCGTTTTACGAACTGATGCTGCAAGCGGATATTACCGGCATGGCGGAAATCCCGCTGCCCGCCGGGTATGCCTATGCCTTTTATCAGGACGGCGACCGGGACGCCTGGATCGAGAGCGAGAAAAGCGCCAAAGAGTTTTCGTCCTATGACGAGGGCCTGAACGCCTGGAAGCGGTTCTATGCCGATCATACGGCGGAATTGCCCCGCCGCATGGTGTTCGTGGTGAACGAAGCAGGGGAGAAGGTGGCCACCGCCACGGCGTATTACGATATCCGGGGCGTCGACCAGAGCGGCGACGGCTGGCTGCATTGGGTGGCCGTGCGGCGGGATGCGCAGGGCAAGGGCTTGTCCAAACCCCTGATTTCCCATGCCGTTCAGGTAATGAAGGGCCTGGGCTATACCCGCGCTAAAATTCCCACCCAAACCACCACCTGGCTGGCGGTGAAGGTGTATCTGGATCTGGGTTTCCGGCCCATCGAAAAAAACTATATCCGCTGCCGGGACGGCTGGCGCATCGTGAGGCGCCTGACAAATCACCCGGCGCTGGCTGAATTACCTCCGGCAAGGGACGAAGAAGTGCTGAAGTTGGGAATCTGTTCGGAGCGCAGTTTTTAAAGCTTACGGGACAGGGGGCTTCTTCAGCCCCCTGAACCCCTGAACCAAAGGACTTCGTCCTCTGGACACCAAGAAGCGAATTGGCTGTGTTAGAAAAAGCCTACAACTTCCGCCTGCTGCTTCGGTGGAACGAATGTTAGAAGGCTTCTGGCCCTCAGAAAGTCGAGGAATAATCCCCAGGGGGAAAACGAGCTTTCCCCCTGGGATTTTCCCGACTTTCCCCGGATGCTTTGCATCCGGGTTGGCCGCTTTCAGCGGCCGGGCCAGAAGCATAACGACGGCAAGCAATATCCGTTTGTGAGGGTCCAGGGAAATCATTTCCCTGGCGCGGGGTCTGGGGCCGCGGAGGCCCCAGCGTTCTCCAACTGACATAAAACGCTCAATAAAGCTGGAACGATACGATTACGAAATAAGAGGAAACGCAGGCATGACCATCGACATTCTGACCATTTTCCCCGAAATGTTTGACAGTGTGCTGAACGCCAGCATTTTGGGCCGCGCCCGGCAGCAGGGCCTAATTGAGATCGAGTGCACGGACATCCGGCCCTTTTCCTTATCCAAGCACAAGAACACCGACGATTACCCCTTCGGCGGCGGGGCGGGCATGCTGATGATGGCCCAGCCCATCGCGGACTGCATGCGGGCGGTGTGCGAGAAGCGGGGCGTGCCTTGCCTGTCCAACTTAGAACCCCACAGTGAAGCGCCGGTAAAGCGCGTTTACCTTTCCCCCCGGGGCGTGCCCCTGACCCAGAAGCTGGCCCAGGAGCTATCCAAGGAACAGCACCTGATCCTGCTCTGCGGCCACTATGAGGGCGTGGATCAGCGGGCGCTGGACAAGTACATCGACATGGAAGTGTCCATCGGGGATTACGTGCTCACCGGGGGCGAATTGGGGGCCATGGTGCTGGCCGACTGCGTGGCGCGGCTCATTCCCGGCGTGCTGGGCAGCGAGGAAAGCCCCCGGGACGAGAGCTTTTCCGACGCGGGCCTGCTGGAATACCCCCAGTATACCCGCCCCCGCACCTTCGAGGGCATGGACGTGCCGGAGGTGCTTTTGAATGGCGACCACGCTAAAATCGCCGCTTGGCGGCGGGAACAGGCCATCGTCGCCACCGCTCAACGGCGGCCCGATCTGCTGAAAACCGCCGGGCTGACCGAGAAGGAAAAAAGACTGGCGGAAGAAGCGGGCGCAGACCGATCATTCGGTTTTACCCCTCCATGACAAAAAATTTCATGCAAGGAACAAAATGGTCAGGCGCGTCGTTCTATCATTGAAAAGATCAAGGAGGTGCTGTGAATATGAAAAAGCACGCTTTACTTACGATCCTTCTGGTAACGATCCTTCTGCTTGGAATCGTTGGGACTGCCCAGGCAGAAATCGTTCCTCCCTTTGGCGAGGGACAAATCGGCCTTCAAGCTGTGGTATTGTGCAACAGCCTGACTGTGCGCCAGGAGCCCAGCGCTTCTTCCAAGGCCGTGCAAACCCTGCAATATCATGCCCTGATCATCGTTACAGAACAGTCAGACGGATGGGCTTACTGCTTTTTGGGGGATGCTGAGGGCTCGGCTTCCGGTTGGGTAAACGCTGACTATATCATCATCGATCCCGCCTGGTATCGGACGGAAACGAAAACGCCGGTATACGCCTGGAATGATAAGGCGGCCCCCAAAGTCGCTTTGCTGGAAGCGAACACGGTCCTTCTTGATCCAGACACCTTCCTGCCTATTTTGAAGGAGGAAGGGGATTGGCTCCTCGTCAGTCTCCGCGGCGCGGTGGGCTGGATCTATGCCGGAAAGCAGGCTGGTGAGCGATATGAAAAGGTTATCATGCTCGAGGGCATGGAAGAAACCGTCCAATACGAGCATGCCGTCAACGACGCGATGGGGATCGCAATAGATTACGAGTATGAAAGTCTCGTGCGGCGCAGTGAATCGGATCGTGAATGCTTTGTTTCTTGCTACGACGACCCCAATCGGCCCGAGAACTATCTCGAGGTGAAATACAGCCCGGCGGACGCCGAGGCCGCAGCTGCCTCGGTCAGCGGGACGCTTTCAAATGATTATGATCTCATCATGGAATCCTTCATGCTGGACCGCGCGGGCAGCTGCATACGAATCGGCGCGTCCGAAGCCAAAGGAGGCAAGGGAACGCCTGATATGCTTCAGATGGTGTATATCATCCCCGCCGCCGATGGCAGCATCATCGCCACAGCGCATTACTCCTTTGAAAGCGCCGAAGGCTTCGGCGCACGGTTCCGCAATATGATGCATACCCTCACGGTCATTGATGGAAGCCGCTGAGCATGAATACCTGGCCCTGTTCGCAGAATCCTGCATATCCGGGATCGCGGCAGGGCCTTCTTGATTTTAGTTGACAAACCCTATTTTCAGTGCTAAAGTGGCAACCGGGAATACATGGAAAAAGGAGAGGTTTCGCCATGCAGTACGGCTATTTCGACGATGCGCACCGGGAGTATGTGATCACCCGGCCCGACACCCCCTATCCCTGGATCAACTACCTGGGCAGCGAGGATTTCTTCTCCCTGGTGAGCTGCACCTCCGGCGGCTACAGCTTCTATAAGGACGCCCGGCTGCTGCGCCTGACCCGTTACCGCTACAACAACGTGCCCACCGACGCGGGCGGACATTATTTCTATATCAACGACGAGGGCACCGTATGGAATCCCGGCTGGCAGCCCACCCAAACGCCCCTGGATCAGTACGAGTGCCGGGTGGGCACGGGCTACACCGTGATTTCCGGCGAAAAGAACGGCCTGAAAGCGAAGCAGACCATCTTGGTGCCCCGGGGCAGGACCGCCGAGGTAACCCGGGTGGAACTGGAAAATGCTTCCCCGGAGACCAAAAAGGTTTCCCTGTACAGCTTCGTGGAATTCTGCCTGTGGAACGCCCAGGACGACAGCACCAATTTCCAGCGCAATTTCGCCCTGGCGGAATTCGAGTTTGAAAAGGACGGCGCGGTGCAGTACCACAAGACCGAATACCGGGAGCGCCGCAACCATTATGCCGTGTACGCCGTGAACGCCCCCGTGGACGGCTTCGACACCGACCGGGAAACCTTCATGGGCCTCTACAACGGTTTCAGCAAGCCCGACGCCGTGCTGGAGGACAAGCCCCGCAATTCCGTGGCCCACGGCTGGGCCCCCATCGGCAGCCACTGCATCAAGCGGGAATTAAAGCCCGGCGAAAAGGCCTCCTTCATCTTTGTGCTGGGCTACTGCGAGAATCCCGAGGACCGGAAGTTCGTAGCCCACGAGGTCATCAACAAGGAACCCGCCCATAAGCTGCTCAATGATTTCCAGACCGACGCGCAGTTTGAAGCGGCCCTGGCGGAATTGAAAGCCCATTGGGACAAGCTGCTCAGCAAGTTCAGCATCCAGAGCGGCAATGAGAAGTTCGACCGTCAGGTGAATATGTGGAACCAGTACCAGTGCATGGTCACTTTCAATATGAGCCGTTCCGCCTCCTACTTTGAAAGCGGCATCGGCCGCGGCATGGGCTTCCGCGACTGCAGCCAGGACCTGCTGGGCTTCGTGCACCTGATCCCCGAGCGCGCCCGCCAGCGTATCCTGGACATCGCCTCCACCCAGTTCCCGGACGGCAGCGCCTACCACCAGTACCAGCCCCTCACCAAGCGCGGCAACATGGACGTGGGCAGCGGCTTCAACGACGACCCCCTGTGGCTGATCTTCGGCGTGAACGCCTACATCAAGGAAACCGGCGATTTCGGCATTTTGGACGAGATGGTGGATTTTGACAACGATCCTTCCCAGGCCCAAACGCTTTTGGAGCATCTGCGCCGCTCCTTCCGCTATATCGCCAACCATAAGGGCCCCCACGGCCTGCCCCTCATCGGCCGCGCCGACTGGAACGACTGCCTGAACCTGAACTGTTTCTCCGAGCATCCCGGCGAGAGCTTCCAGACCACCGGCCCCTCCGAAGGCCCCGTGGCGGAAAGCGTGTTCATTGCGGGCATGTACGTGGGCGTGGCGGACGATTACGCCGACCTGCTGGAGCGCTGCGGCGACCATACCGAGGCCGCCTTCGTGCGCGGGGAAAAGCGGGCCATGACCGAGGCCGTGGAAAAGAACGGCTGGGACGGCGAATGGTTCCTGCGGGCCTACGACGCCTATTCCCACAAGGTGGGCAGCAATGAAAACGAAGAGGGCAAGATCTACATCGAGCCCCAGGGCATGTGCGTGATGGCGGGCATCGGCCTGGACAACGGCATGGCCCAGAAGGCCATGGACGCCACGGAAAAATACCTGCTGTTCAAGTACGGCGTGGTGATCCTGTGGCCCGCTTACAGCAAGTATCATTTGGAGCTGGGCGAAGTGAGCAGCTATCCCCAGGGCTTCAAGGAAAACGGCTCCGTATTCTGCCACAATAACCCCTGGATCATGATCGCCCAGACCAAGCTGGGCCACGGCGACAAGGCTTTCGACCTGTACACCCGCATCGCCCCCGCCTGGGTGGAGGATCAGAAGCTGCACCGCACCGAGCCCTACGTGTACGCCCAGACCGTCAACGGCAAGGAAGCGCCCCTGCCCGGCGAAGCCCGCAACAGCTGGCTCACCGGCACCGCCGCATGGAACTTCGTGGCCGCCAGCCAGGATATTTTGGGCGTCAAGCCCGATTTTGACGGCCTCAAGATCGATCCCTGCCTGCCCGCCTGCCTGCCCGAAGTGAAGGTGCACCGCTCCTTCCGGGGCCGCGATTTCGATATCGTGATTCACAACGTCGCCGGCGGTGAAAAGGGCAAGGTCCGCGTCAGCGTGAACGGCCAGCCCATCCAGGGCCAGACCGTGGCCGTGCCCAAGGATGATCAGCCCACTCAGGTGGAAGTGTGGGTGGAATAAAAAATCAGAGAACATCTGAAAGGCGCATGCATGCTGCCCTAAACAAACTACCGGCGGTCCCTGGCGAGACTGCCGGTAGTTTATTCTCCGCTATATATTCCATGGAAAATAGATAAAGGAAAACAATGCTTGTATTGAATTCGTTCTCCTTCGCTTTTCTCGGAAGAGGGCCTGGTGAAAACCTCTCTTTGAGCTTCAAAGAGAGGTTTCCACCAGAAGTATTCAGCCGTATCAGATTCTTTCTTTCAGGAACTGCACGGCCAGGGCGATATCCGCCGTGGGATCGTTGCCCACCTCGCGCTCGATGGTCAGGAAGCCGTGGAAGCCTTCTTCCTCATATCGTATTTTGAGCCATTCAATAAGGAGCAATCGCTTTTTTTCCTGTGAGAAAAAACAAAAAAAGCGCCGCACGGCATGGCCGGGCGGTTTATAATAGAACAGGAAAAGCGATAGGAATCCAAAAGGAGAGGATGAAAAAATGATTCGTATTGGGATCATCGGGTGCGGCAATATGGGCGGAGCCATCCTGCGGCAATGGTTAAAGGCGGGCATGTTCCTGCCGGAAGAGGTCATCGCCGCCGATAAAAACGCGGAACTGCGGGAAAAACTGCAATCAGAATTAGGCGTATATGTTACAGACGATAACCGACAGGCGGCGGAAGCGCCCCTCCTGGTGCTGGCGGTAAAGCCCCAGTACGCCCCGGCAGTGGGCCTGGAAATTGCAGGCGCGGTATGTAAGGACGCTTTGGTGCTGTCCATTATGGCGGGATATGACCTCAAGATGCTGCATGAACTGCTGAAAAATGATCAGGCCCATATCATCCGCGTGATGCCCAACACTCCCGCCATGGTGGGCGAAGGTGCCCTGGCCGCCTGCCGTGGCCAATATGTGACCGACGCGGAATGGAAGCGGGGCATGGAGCTGCTTTCCTGCATGGGCCTTGCGGAGGAAGTGGAAGAAAAATGGATGGACGCTGTGACGGGCCTGAGCGGTTCGTCCCCCGCTTTCGTTTTTATGTTCCTGGAGGCGCTGTCCGACGCCGGGGTACGGGCCGGGCTGCCCCGGGCGCTTGCCTCCCGGCTGGCAGCTCAAACCTTGGTTGGCAGCGGCAGGCTGGCCCAGGAAACCGGCCTGCACCCGGGCCAATTAAAAGATATGGTCACCTCCCCGGCGGGCACCACCATCGAGGGCGTTGCCGCGCTGGAAAAAGGCGGCTTCCGCGCCGCCGTGATGGACGCCGTGGACGCGGCGGTGCAGAAGTCCAAATCATTCCATTCGTAGCCTGTATTTATACAATCGTGGCAAAGAAAATGGTTCCATGCAAAAATATGGGGGCAAACCATCAAGAAGACCTCCGCGTCGAAAAAAGAACGCACCCGCCAAGGATGCGTTCTTATGTTTGTTCAGCATCACCACAGGGAATCGGGATAGATGCCTTCCTTTTTCATCCTTGCGATGGCCGCCTGCACTTGGGGCATATCGGGCTGATAGGTGACGCCGTACCATTTTTCAGGGCAGGGCAATACCCGCACCCGGGCTTTCTTCTCGGCAATCAGCTGATTGGGGATCAGGGGCAGGAAGTATTCGCATTTCAGGGGATTCTTGGGCAGGTTTTCCGCAAGGAACCCGGCGAAGCGGGTTTCAAACTCCGTGAGGACGTCCGGGGTGAAGCCCCAGAAATTCATGGAAACGATGGTGCCTGCGGGCAGGAAGGTAAAGGTCTGGCCGTCGTCCTCGGTATAGGCCGCGCCACCGTCCCGGGGCTCGATGTGGGTGCGCTCCACGATGCCGGTCAGGAACTGGCCGGTGGGATCCATGGCGCATACGCCCCGGGCCACATGGCCGTTTTCCGTCAGGGTGTTTTCCACCTGATAACCCACCATGGCGTATTCATGCGCCGCATGGGGGGATACCAGATAATCGTACAAAGTTTTGAACGCACCTTTTCCGTAAAAATCATCCGCATTGATCACCGCGAAGGGGGCGGAGATGGCGTCCTTGGCGCACAATACGGCGTGGCCCGTGCCCCAGGGCTTTACCCGGCCTTCGGGAATGGAAAACCCGGGGGGCAGCATATCAGGCCGCTGATGCACATACTCGATTTCCGCCGCGCCGCTGATGCGCTTGCCCAGCGTTTCCCGGAACAGGGCTTCGTTTTCCGGCTTCACGATCAGGATGATCTTGCCAAAGCCTGCGCGAAGGGCGTCAAAAATGGAAAAATCAATGATCCAATGGTTCTGCGGGTCCACGGGGGCCATCTGCTTCAATCCGCCGAAACGGCTGCCCAGCCCTGCCGCCATGATCACTACCTGGGGTTTCTGCATGAAGGATTCCTCCTCGGATGGTTCTGTCATTCCGCCGGGCAGCGGCGCCGCCCGACGGATATATTATAATCCGATTTTCCTTTTTTGTCTATCCTTCCGATCCTGCCGGATGAAGGGGAAAGTAATCCCGATAAGCGTCATAATCGGTTTTCACACCCTGGACGGGATCATAGCTGAGCAGATGGGAAAAGGGGACCAGGGAACGGGCGGGGCTTTTTCCTTCCGCCCGGAGAGCAAGATAGGCGTCGATCGTTTCCCGCCGGGCGGCGATCAGCAGCCATTCAAAGCGTTCCGCTTCCAGCAGGTCCAGGTTTTGTTCGTGATAAGCAATCAGTCCGTGTCGTTCAATGATCCGCCGGGCTTCGTCCCCCACGGTGGCAAAGTCTTCCCGTGTCAGCGGCGGGGAGAGAGCCAGGCGCTTGCAGCCGCCCGCAACACATTCTGAAAACGCCGTGATCATGCCTAAAATAAAGGATTTCTTGTCCATTTTTTTCCTTCCGTTTCGTTTTTTTCTGACTGAGGTTCCGGCCAATGGGGTATGTATGCTCTGCTCCCCCGGGGAAATTATACAACAAAGCGGAACGCTCCGCCACCTTTTTTATCACCATTTTCTAATCGGGAACAAACGGCCGTATTCATTTTCCGCTCCCGCTGTGGTATAATCACATTACAGGGCCCACAATAATGGCTTCCGCCACAGATGGGCGTCAGCAAAGATTACAAGGAGCGATTTTTCATGAGCGAATGGCAGAAGACGCACTCAATGGGCACAGTGCTGGGCGATCCCCTGCCCGGCGCGCCGGTGCTGGCCGCCCGGGGCGATACGGTCACCGGCGTGCGCACGATCACCCTGAAACAACCCGGCCAGGCGGACGTGCTGGCTGGAAAGAAGGATGGGCGCTATCCCCGGTACGACCGGCCCCTGACTGTTGAAGTGTGGTATCCCGCCCTGCCCGGCACGGACGAAAACCGCGCGGTGTATACCGATCATATGGGCCGGGCGGACCTGAATAACCTGACTCCCTATTCCATCGATGGCCGGGCATACCGGAATGCCGAACCGGATGCTTCCGCCGGACCCTGCCCCGTGATCGTGATTTCCCACGGCTATCCCGGTTCCCGTATCCTGTTGGTGAATTTGGCGGAAAACCTGTCCAGCAAAGGTTATGTGGTGTTCTCCATCGGACATACTGATAATACTTATGAGGATTTCCCGACCCAGGGTTCCATCGAAAGCGCCGTGATCCACCGGACTTTGGATCAGCGGTTTGTCATTTCCCAGCTGAAAACACTGAATCGGGAAGGCTTCCTTCGCGGCCTGCTGCTGCCCGATACGGTAGGGCTGATTGGCTTTTCCATGGGCGGCTACGGGGCGCTGCGCACTGTGGGCGCCCGTATCAGCAAAAAAGTACTGGAAGAAACCTTTGCCCCCGTGGCGGAAGAAGTCGAAGAGGCAGAGGACTGGCATGGGGATAAAACCGTCAAAGCTGCCGTATTGTTCGCCCCGGCTACCTTCTGGTTCGATCCGACGCTATCAGAAGACATCGACATTCCCACCCTCTGGTTCTGCGGCACCGCCGATAGGACGGTGGGCTATGACGCGGTACGGCAGTGCTGCGAAGGGGCGACAAATTCAGGCCGGATTTTCGTCAGTTACGAGCGCTGCGGCCATAACGTGGCCAACAATCCCGCCCCCCTTGCGGCCCGATCCTCTTCCTGGGAGATTTACAAGCGCTGGTCCGATCCCGTGTGGGATACATGGAAGCTGAACAACCTGAACTGCCATTTCGCTACCGCGTTCCTGGACGGCATTTTGAAGGGCGCCGCGGATAAGGCGGCTTATCTCAATGTTCCCACACCCTGCGGAAAGGATGCGGACAGCAGCGCGGGCGCGGGCTGGCCCGGGTTCCCGGAAGCCGCGCCTGCGGGGGTGATCTTAGAACACTTCCCAAATAACACATAGAATCGTATGTGCAAAAGCGCCGGGCGTTCCGGCGCTTTTGCGTATGCAATTATCGTATCAGGCTTTCTGATATTTGCGGGCGCATTCCCGCACGATAGCGTCCATGGCGTCCTGCTTTTCCAGCATGTCTTTGGCCAGGGCGATCTGGCAGCGAGTGCGGATCAGGTTATGCTTTTCCTTTTTTACGTTGAAATATTTGTCGCCGTTAATATAGTCGTCCAGGAAGCGGGTGGCCAGTTCGCAGGCCAGCACGAAGCTGGACATGCCCAGGGTTTCCACCTCCAGCGGCGTTAAGGTCTTAGCCGTCTTTTTCAAGAAGCCTTCGGCGAAAGCCCAGAAAATGTTCAGGTTGACGCCCGCTTTCCCGTATTCCGTGCTGTCCTCCTCCACAAAATTAGCGGCAAAGCGGATGGCGTCGCCGAAATCGTGGCCCACCAGGCCGGGCATGACCGTGTCCAGATCGACGACTACCAGGGCATCGTGGTTGTTTTCGTCAAACAGCACGTTATTGATTTTGGTATCGTTATGGGTCACCCGCAGGGGCAGCTCGCCCCGGTTGAACAGGTCGGTGAGGCGGCACGCCTGATCCTGCACGGAAAGCAGCCAGTCCAGTTCCTCCCTGACCTCCGCCACCCTGCCGCATTCGTCCCTTTCCACGTTCCGGATCATGGTCTCGTAGCGCTTGCGGGTGTCGTGGAAATCAGGAATGGTATAATAAAGCTGGCTGGCGTCAAAATCACTGAGGAGCATCTGGAATTCGCCAAAGGCTTCCCCGGCGTTGCGCACCACGCGGATATCATCGCAGGTATCAAAGGTGACGGAGGGTACATAATTGCAGATGCGCCAGAAGCTGTCGTCCTCGTCCATCAGATAAGTTTTTCTCTCACCGCTGCCGTCGTCGGTGTGATGATAGTGCAGACTCACCTTGTCGGGCGCTTTCATGCGGATGTATTCCGTTACTTTGTCGATGTTTTCCATCAGCTGGATGGGATTCTTGAAAGCGTAGGTGTTTACCCGCTGCACCAGGTAAGGCTTGATTACCGCCATGCCGGTGCCGTCGTCCCGAATATAATTCACTTTATAAGTTCTGTTCACGTTGCCCTGGCTCACTTCTTCATAATTGAAAAAAGGCCCGGCGATGTGAAACGCCTCTCCCACCTTAAGCAGCTTGCGCGCAATGTTCTGATCCATTCATGTCCCTCACTTGTTTTTTGATCCCTACTATTGTAGAAAGGTACCGCAGGTATCATACTGTTTTTTCAATAATTTGTCAATAAAAAGCCCATTTTTCTTTTTTTCTGTTTTTTGCGGCTCATTTGCGCAAATGTGCTTTGCTTCCGAGGCATGATCATAGTATAATACCTGCGTACAAACATCGGAGGGAGCAGGCAGAACCATGATGGCGGAAAAAGTGCTTTCAGCCTTAGCGGCCATCCGTGCGCCGCAGGCGCAGGATGAATACGATCTGCATGGCCTGACGGCGGACGCCTTGCAGGAGGCGGATATCCTCTTCCGCCATGAAGCGCCCCTGGCCCCCCGGTGCCGCATCGATTTCCTGTGCGATACGGTGGGTATCGAGATCAAACGCGGCAAGCCGGACAGAATCCCAGTGGAAAAGCAATTGCGGCGTTATGCCGAAACGGGGAAGCTCACCGCCCTGATCCTGCTTTCCGAAAAGGTCCTGCCCTCCCTGCCGGGGTTCGTCTGCGGTATTCCGGTGTATCCGGTGAGCCTGTACAAGTTATGGGGCATTGCCACCGGAACAGGAACGGAGGCTGCGGAGGAAACACAACTGCCGGAAAGCGCAAAAATAGAGGATGCGGTCTGTCCGGTACAGCCGCCGCAAGAACCTGTTTTGCCAAACGCTGAAAAGCCTGCCGCATCTTTTGCAGAACAAGCGCCCCCTTCTGCGCCTTTGAAAAAAACGAACCTGGAGGACAGCATCTTGCGGGATTTATCCCAGGAGGACGTACCACCCTTCCTGCGGGATGGGGAATCGGCCCCCTATTATTACGGCGTGCTGTCCTACAACGCCCGGCGAAAATGCTGGGTGATCAAGGGCGACCCCTCGGTGACTGAACTGGCAAAGCGCCTGTTTCCCGGCAGCGACGCCAAACGGGGGAAGCTCGCTTCACCGCCCACCGGCGCATCGTGGGGGACGTAAGCTGGCTGATGCAGCGCTATCCCCTGGAAATCGCCCCCCGGGACCGGGAACGCTGGCAGCAGGCCCTGAACCAGGCCCGGGATTATTACCGGGAACGGGAGCGGGCCCGCACCCTGCTGCCCGCCCCCCAGCCTGCCCCCGCAATATTTGCGGGCGAGCTTCGGCCCTTCCAGCAGATCGGCCTGCGCTGGCTGCTGCTGACGCCCCGAGCCCTGTTGGCCGATGAAATGGGGCTTGGCAAAACGGTGCAGGCCCTGGCTTGCGCGGCGCAGGAGGGAGTTTTCCCCCTGCTCATCGTGCCGCCGCCCCACCTATGCCGCAACTGGCTGGCGGAAACCCTGCGCTTTCTGCGGATTCAAGGCCGCCCGCCCCGGGTGCATATCGTGAAGGGCCTGACCCCCTATGCCCTGCCGGAAGCGGACGTATACATCCTGCATTATCTTCTACTGCGGGGATGGAAGCAGGCTTTGCCCGCAATGTGCTTCCATACCGTGATTTTTGACGAGATCCAGGAACTGCGCCGGGCCGGCTCGGAAAAATACAGCGCGGCCAGCCTGCTGTCCGAAAGCTGCGAACGGGTGATCGGCCTGTCCGGCACGCCCATTTACAATTACGGCAGCGAAATCTGGAACGTGATCAATATCTTAGACTATCATTTCTTGGGCGACTGGGAAACCTTCACCCGGGAATGGTGCGCCGGGTACGGCAACCGCATCGTACAAAAGCCGGACCTGCTGGGCGACCATCTGCGCCGGGAGGGCCTGATGCTGCGACGCACCAAGCAGGAGGTGCTGCCCGAGCTGCCGGAAAAGCGGCGGCTGGTACAGGAAATCGACGCGGACGACGCCTTGTACGCCCGTCTCATGGCCCCGGTATGGGAAAAGGTATACCGCTGGCGGCAGGATCAGGCGCTGACGCCTTCGGCCCGCGCCCTGCTGGAGGATCAGATCTCCCAGGATGCGCGCCAGGCCACGGGGCTGGCAAAGGCCCCCTATGTATGCCAGTTCGTCAAGGCCCTGGTAAACGCCGGGGAAAAGGTGCTTTTGTTCGCCCACCATCACGCCGTGATGGACATTTACAGAACCGAGCTGAAAAATGAGCGGCCCGTGTTCATTACCGGCCGGGAAACCGCCGCACGGAAGGAGGAAGCGGCGGATCGGTTCATGACCGGCAAAACGGATCTATGCGTGATTTCCATGCGGGCGGCCAGCGGCCTGAATCTGCAGCGGGCCACCTGCGTGGTATTCGGAGAATTGGACTGGAGCCCCGCTGTGCACGCTCAGGCGGAGGACCGTGCGCACCGCATGGGCCAAAAGGATTCCCTGCTGTGCTACTATCTGGTGGCTCCCCGGGGCAGCGACCAGGATATGCAGGAGGCATTGGGCCTCAAGGTGAGCCAGTTCCAGCTGCTCATGGGCGACCAGGCGGAATCCCAGGCCCATGTTCAGGCCGGGGCAAACTTTGCCCGGCAGCATGTGGAAAAGCTGCTGACCACCCTGGAAAAAGCCGGAGGATAGCGTTTTTTCTCCCATAAATGTCCCTGCGAAAAAATTTTGAAATTATTTTTGTAAATAGCAGGAAAAAAGGAAAGTACGGCGAAACATAGTAAAATGCTCGTACTATGGAGTGGTATGTATGCCGTACACCATCGCACGCCACGCCGGCTATTGCGCCGGGGTGCGAAGAGCCATGGAATTGGCGTTTCAAGCCGCGCGGGAGGCAAAGGACCGCGGCATCCCCTGCTATTCCTTAGGGGAGCTGATCCACAATCCCGACGCCGTGAACGCCCTTCGGCAGGAAGGCGTCATTCCCGTAGAGCATGTGGAAGACGTTCAAAGCGGCATGATCCTGCTGCGCAGCCACGGCGTATCTCCCCAGGTGGAGGAGCAATGCCGGAAGCAGGGTCTCATCGTTCGGGACTGTACCTGCGCTTCCGTCCGCGCGCTGCACAATATCGTGCGCGAAAGCGGAGAGCGAGGCATACCAGTTATCCTGGTAGGCGAACCGGATCATCCCGAGGTACGGGGCACCGCCGCCTGGTGCCCGGGCGAATGCCACATCGTACGCACAGAAGCGGATGTGGGCCGGCTGCCGGATATGGACAAGCCGCTGGCCGTTTCCCAAACCACCTTTTCCCTCAGCGCGTGGGAAAAGATTTTGCAAAGGCTGAATGAGCGCTATAAAGACCTGGACGCCCGCTGCACCATCTGCCCCGCCACCCAAATGCGCCAGCAGGAAGCGAAAGCCCTGGCCGCAAAGGTGGACGCCATGATCGTAGTCGGCGGCAGGAGCAGCGCCAATACGCGCAAATTATATGAAGTATGCCGGGCCATCTGCCCGCGCACCATTTTGGTGGAACGTGCGGAGGAGATTCCTTCACACTTTGCAGATATCCACAATCAACACATAGGAATAGCCGCCGGCGCATCCACACCGGATTGGTCATTTAAGGAGGTTGTCACACGCATGAACGAACAGGAACGCATCGACCAGGAAACCCAGGAACCCGTCGCCAATGTTGAACAGGAAGTTCAGGAAAACCAGGCCCTGACCATGGAAGACATTGAGAAGACTGTGGTTCGCATCCGCACGGGCCAGACCGTCACTGGCACTGTGGTGCAGATCACCGAGGACGAAGTTTGCGTCAACATCGGCTACAAGTCCGATGGCTTGATCAAAAAGTCCGATATGGTGGAAAAAGACGTGAAGCTCGGCGACGAAATCGAGGTCGAAGTCGTCAAAGTCAATGATGGCGAGGGCAACGTCCTGCTTTCCCAGCGCAACATCGTGAACCGCAAAGCTTGGGAAGCGCTGATGGAAAAGTTTGAAAAAGGCGAATACATCGATGCCGAAGGCAAGGAAGCCGTTAAGGGCGGCCTGCTTGCCAGCGTCGAAGGCGGCATCCGCGCTTTCGTGCCCGCTTCCCAGCTGGCGTCCCGCTATGTGGAAAAGATCGGCCAGTTCGTGGGCCAGCCCATGAAGCTGAAGATCATCGACGTGGACAAGCAGAAGAAGCGCATTGTGGCCAGCCGCAAGCAGGTCATTGAGGAAGAAAACGCCGCGAAGAAGGCCGCCGCGTGGGATAAGCTGGAAGAAGGCGCTGTGGTCAAGGGCATCGTCCGCCGCTTCGCTGATTTCGGCGCGTTTGTGGACTTGGGCGGCGTGGACGGCCTGATCCATATTACCGACCTGGCCTGGAACCGCGTGGGCCATCCCAGCGACGTGCTGCAGGTGAACCAAGAAGTGGAAGTAAAGATCCTGAGCCTGGACCGCGAACGGGAACGCATCCAGCTGGGTTACAAGCAGCTGCAGCCCAAGCCCTGGGATAACATCGAAGAAAAGTATCCCGTTGGCACGATCCTGGAGCGCAACGTGGTGCGCATCCGCCCCTTCGGCGCGTTCATCGAGCTGGAGCCCGGCGTGGATGGCCTGGTGCATATTTCCCAGTGCGCGCTCACCCGCATCGCCAAGGTGGAAGACGTGCTGCAGGTGGGTCAGCCCGTGCGCGTCAAGGTGCTGGCGGTTGATCCCGAAGCCAAGCGCATCAGCCTGAGCATCCGTGAAGCCCTGGCTGACGAAGCTTTCGTGGAAGAAGAGCCCCTGGAAATCCCCGGCGAAGTGGAAGAAGCTACCGCTCAGGAAGCCCCCGTTGAGGAAGCCGCTCCTGCGGAAGAAACTCCCGCGGACGCCGAATAATCGGTTTTCATTTGCTGCCGCGCCCAGCGCCAACGGACGCGGCAGTTTTTTTCTGTCCATTCCGGCATGAAACAAACGATCATTCTCGTTGGATAGAATGAAAGCAACAATATTTCGGAGGTCTCCTTCATGAAAATGCGTTTTTTCCTCCCCCTCCTGATCCTGCTGCTGCTGTGCTGCGTCCCCGCGCTGGCGGAGGAAGCAAAGGACATCACCGATCAGTGCAAATTCTCCGCTTCGCCCGGAAAATTCAAGCTGACCCGGATGTACGACCGGGACTACCGCACCGCCTACATGAGCGACAAGCAGAAAACGCCTTATGTGGAATTGACCGCCCCCAAGGGCAGCCCCGTGTACAGCCTGTACGTCTGCTTTGCCCACAAGGTGCTCACGCCCTGGGAGCTGCAGGCTAAACACGGCGGAAAATGGGAAACGATCTATGAAAGCGAAGGCAGCTTCGCTCATGAATACGTGGTCCTGACGCAGGCGGAAGAATCCCTGCGGATCCGGTCAAAAGCGGAAAAACAGACCCAGATGATCGTGAACGAAATCTTCGCCTTCGGTCCCGGGGAAGCCCCTTCCTTCGTGCAGACCTGGGAGCCTACTGCGGAAAAAGCGGACCTGATGGTGATCGCCGCCCACCCCGACGATGAGATCCTCTTTTTCGGCGGCACGATCCCCACCTACGCGGTGGAACGGGGGATGAACGTGGTGGTGGTTTACATGACCAACGGCACCACCAAGGACGGCATCACCTCCCGGCGAAGCGAGCTGCTCAACGGCCTGTGGGAAATGGGCGTGCGCCAGTACCCGGTGGTGGGCACATTCGACGACCTGTATTCCGCCAAGCTGGAGAAGGGCTACGAAATCTGGGGGAAAACCAAGACCTGGCAGTTCATTACCCAGATGTACCGCCAGTATAAGCCCGAAGTGGTGATCACCCACGACGTGAACGGCGAATACGGCCACGGTGCACACAGGGTATGCGCCGACGCGGCCCAGCGCTGCATCGACACGGCGGCGGACAGCGGAACTTATGCAGATACAGCCGCCCAATACGGCGCCTGGCAGGTCAAAAAACTGTACCTGCACCTGTATAAGGAAGGTGCCATTGAAATGGATTGGGACCAGCCGCTTTCCGCCCTGAACGGCCGCACGGGATATGAAGCGGCGCTGGACGCTTATACCTGGCATGTGTCCCAGCATGAGGCTGGACAGAAAAACCCCAAAACCGGCAAGTATGAATTGTTCACCGTGGAGGATCGGAGCAGTGATTACAGCTGTTACCGCTTCGGCCTGGCCTATACCGCCGTAGGTCCCGATGTGGCGATGAACGATTTTATGGAAAATATCTCGGGCTTTTGATCCGCCTGCCGCACCGGTGCATGACCGGTGCTCAGGGGGCAGTAAAAAATCCTTTGCAAAACCCATCTTTGGAGTCTGCAAAGGATTTTTCTATGCCTCTAACCTAACGCTTCGGCCCCTGCGGATTACAGCCGGGGGGGGTCCCCAGCCTTTCGTACGCGCCTCTTACCGGTTTGGTAAAAAATCATAAAAGGCCGGAATACAGGTCCTGATTGGAAGAAAAGGACGTGCTGTCCTGCTCCGGTTCCGCGCCGTGTATGCGGGGATGATACAGCCGCCGGTCCAAGGTCCAGATTTTTTCGGAGAACGCACCCACCGGGGTGCGGCGCATCACGCCTTCCATTTCGTTCATCTTGGCGTCCATATCGTCCAGCAGGTGCAGCATTTCCGCCTCGGGGAACATGGGGGGCCGGGGGCTGCCGTGTTCCGGCTGGCCGTGGTGGCTGATGACCATGTGGGAGAGCAGCAGCACGTATTCTCCGGTCACATTGGCCCGCCGCGCTGCTTCCCGCACCTGGGCCACGCCGTGCACCAAATGGCCCAGCAACTGGCCTTCGGCGGAATAGTCGGATACGTTGCCCATTTCGTCGCTGACGAACTCGGCTGTCTTGCTCAGGTCATGGGCGATGGCCCCGGCCCGCAGCAGATCGCCGTCCAGGAAGGGATACAGGGGAAGCACGGCTTCTGCTGCCCGCAGCACGCTCACGGTATGATGCAGCAAACCGCTGCGCTCCGCGTGGTGCACCCGCTGGGCGGCTGGATAGTAAGTAAGCTTATCCCCGCACATCAGGATCATTTCCCGCAGGATCGCCTGCAGCTCCGGCGTTTTCATTTGATCGATGGCGCGGTTGATTTCCCGCAGCATGTCCTGGGGCGGCTCCGGCGCGCAGGGCATCAGCAGGGACAGGTCCACATCGTCCGCCGGGGAGGGATTGCGCAGCCGTTCGATGCGCATTTGCAGCCGTCCGTTGTATTCCTGCACGGTGCCGCGCACTTTGATCACGGAGCCCTGCTTGGGGGGCTGCACGGTGCCGTCCCACATTTTGCAGTTGATGTCGCCCGCGGTATCGCACAGGGTCAGGTCCAGGTATTTGCCGCCGTTGGAGGAGGTGCGCTGATCCGCCGAGCGCACCAAAAGAAAGCCTTCAAATTTCATGTCCCGGCTCAGGGAAGATACGGTTAGCTGCTGCATCATTTCGGGTTTGTTTCCTTCTTTACAAAGATTTCATATGCTGGGCGTGAAAAGAGTGGAGAGATGAGAGTGGGGAGTGGAGAGTTGAGAGTGGAGAGCGGAGAGTTGAGATTTATATAGTCGGTCAACCGTGGTCACCCTGCGATGTGATAACTATATAGTATCTCAACTCTCAACTCTTTGCTCTGCTTTAGCCTGGGCAAGCAGGGCATTCAGCTTTTTCAAGTGCTGCTTTTCCTCCAGCGCAATAGCCGAAAAGGCGCTGGCCGGGCCGCATGTGAGGGAAGAAGCAAAAGCGGTATATTGCCGCACGGCTTCTTCTTCCTCCATAGCCGCGTAAGCGTACAGGCCGCGCACAGATTCAAACGCGCCTTTCCGCTGCGCCTCCACAAGGCCACCGGAAAAAAGCACCTCCGAAGCTTTTGCGGAGAGCAGCTGAGCCCGTTCAAAATCCGGCGTTTCCGCGCCCATGCGGGAAAACTGGTCCAGGTGATTCTTTTCCTCAGCCAGAATGGAGCGGACGGCGTCCTGGCAGGCGCCGTCCGTGAAGAGGACCAGCGCCCGTTCATACAGGCGGATGGCCCGCTTTTCCATTTGGCAGGCGATATACAGGGCTTCCCCTGCGCCGTGGATATCCATGGCTTTATTCCGCTTCAGCCAGGAATTCGTTCAGTTGATGCACCAGTTCATCCACATTGGTGCCGTGCACCGCGCAGGCATCCTCCAGGGATTCCATGATGGAATGGGGGCAGCCCAGGCAATGCATGCCAAAAGCGGTCAGGATGCGGGCAGTGCCCCGGTGGATGTTCAGCACTTCGCCGATGCTCATGCTCTTGTTTACAGTTGCTTCCATAATTTTTGCTCTCCTTTCGGGCCTTTTGGTCCGGCACCCATCTTACATGATGCGCAGCGGAATGTCAATCCCATATGAAGGAAATAAACTACAGGTCCCGGTGGGTATAGCGGACGCGGCCGGTCACGGTATCCTCCACGGTCTGGCCGGAACCAAGCAGGTGATATTTATAGGTGCAAAGGCCCTCCAGGCCCACGGGGCCCCGGGCATGAAGCTTGCCGGTGGAAATGCCCACCTCGGCCCCGAAGCCGTAGCGGTAGCCGTCGGCAAAGCGGGTGGAGCAGTTCACATACACCCCGGCGCTGTCCACACCGGTGAGGAAACGGCGCTGAGCGTTTTCATCCTGGGCGATTATGGCATCAGTGTGGTGAGAGCCATAGCGGTTGATGTGGGCGATGGCTTCCTCGATGGAATCCACGATTTTAATGGACAAAATCGCGTCCAAATATTCCGTTTCCCAATCCTGTTCGGCAGCGGGCAGACAATCAATGATAGCCATGGTACGCTGGTCCCCCCGGAGCTCCACGCCCTTGGCTTTCAGCGCACCTGCGCAGGGGGGCAGGAAATCGGCGGCAATGTCCCGGTGAACCAGCAGGGTTTCCGTGGCGTTGCACACCGCCAGGGCCTGGGTTTTGGCGTCTACGGTCACCCGCACCGCCATATCGATGTCGGCGGAAGCGTCCACATAGGTGTGGCACAGGCCCTCCGCGTGGCCCATGACGGGGATGCGGGTGTGATCCATGATGTAGCGCACGAAGGCGTTGCTGCCCCGGGGGATGATCAGGTCGATGCTGTCGTCCTGGGAAAGCATTTCGTTCACGTCGTCCCGGGTTTCCAGCAGGGCGGCCCAGCCCTCCGGCAGCAGTCCCTTGGCCCCTTCCTCCATGGCGGCCATCAAGGCGCGGTTGGTGCGCAGGGCTTCCCGGCCCCCTTTCAGCAGCGCCGCGTTGCCGCTTTTCAGGCACAGGCACGCGATTTGCACCAGAGCGTCGGGCCGGGATTCAAAAATCACCCCGATCACGCCGATGGGGCAGGAGACCCGGTATAAATCCAGCCCCGGCGCCAGCTCCCGGGCGAGCGTCGTGCGGCCCAGGGGATCGGGCAGGGAAATCAGCGAGGAAATGCCGTCCAATACGTCCTTGAGCTTTCCTTCGTCGAATTTCAGGCGTTTGAGCAAGGGGAAGGCCAAATTTTCCGCCTCCGCCTGGGCGCAGTCCAGCTTGTTCTGTTCAAAAATGCTTTGGGCGCGGGCTTTCAATGCCTGCTGTATGTTTTTGAGCGCCGCGTTCCTTTGCTCCGCAGGCAAGGCGGATAAGGTGTAGGAAGCGATCCGGGCGTTATGAGCCAATTCTTTCACTTGCATGTTCATCCCTCCCGCTGCATATTATAACACGGCAACCCGTCCCATTGCAATTCTATTTATTTTGTGTTATAATCATCCGGCACAGAAAACGATGCGGAAGGAGGGAATGCCGATGGCCAAGAAAAAGGGCGTGAAGCCCATTGCCCAGAACAAAAAAGCCCGGCACGACTTCTTCATCGAGGAAAGCATCGAGTGCGGCATTGAGCTCAAGGGCACGGAAGTCAAATCCATGCGCCAGGGCAAAGTGAACCTGAAGGAAAGCTATGCCATGGTGAAGGACGGGGAAATCTTCGTGCAGGGCATGCACATCAGCCCCTACGAGCAAGGCAACATCTTCAACGCCGACCCCCTGCGCCCCAAGCGCCTGCTGCTGCATAAAAGCGAAATTCGCAAGTTAGGCGGCCAGGTACAGCGCCAGGGCTACGCGCTGGTGCCGCTGGACGTATACTTGAAGGACGGCCGCATGAAATTGAACCTGGGCCTGTGCGTGGGCAAACACCTGCATGATAAGCGCGCCAGTACCGCCGAGCGGGACGTAAAGCGGGAAATGGCCCGCATGGTGCGAACCAACAACCGGGGAGAATAAAGAGCAGAGTTGAGAGTTGAGATAGGAATACTGACGATCGGATTTCAGCTTCTCAACAAATCAGCTATATAAATCTCAACTCCCAACTCTCCACACTTCACACTCATCCACGGGGGTGCACTGGTTTCGACGGGGATCGTCGGAGGTATGGTAAGCGAGCCGCGGACCCTGGCCGCGTTAAAACGGGGAAATTAAAATTAACTGACAATACTCTGTACGCTTTCGCTGCCTAAGAGCAGCGCGTCGACACCGAGCGCCTACGGCTCGGCCCACCGGCGTCATTGATGTAGGGAACGGAGCCGCGGGGGCCTCGGAGCGGCTCGGCACAAGAGGCTACTGAACGCGCAAGCCCGGCGGGGGGCGCGCGCGGGAGGTAATGATAAAACCCTGCCTGCGCTCGGAGAAAACCATGCAGCTGAATCTTCGGACAGGGGTTCGATTCCCCTCACCTCCACTCTTTACGCCTTTGAAACCAGCCACGTTTCAAGGGCGTTTTTTCCAATAGATACAGCAGCCGACGGGAGGGCCGCCATGAACCTGACGCAAATGCTGGAAAAGCTGAAAAACAACCCCTTCTTTATGGAAAATGTGACCGCGTGGCGCGTGGTGCCGCCCCGGGAGGCGAAGTACGCGCCCTGGCCGGAGGGCGTCGATCCCCGTCTGCCCGCCGCCCTGGGAAAACATGGGGTGCACCAGCTCTACACCCATCAGGCGGAATGCTTCGCCGCGTCCCAGGCGGGGAAGGATTACGTGGTGGTCACGCCCACGGCCTCCGGGAAAACGCTGTGCTACAATCTGCCCGTGCTGGCTTCGATCCTCAAAAATCCCGACGCCAGGGCTTTGTATCTGTTTCCCACAAAAGCCCTGTCCGCCGATCAGGTGAGCGAACTGTATGAGCTGATCGAGTTATTAGGGGAGGATATAAAAACCTTCACCTACGACGGCGACACGCCCGCCGCAGCCCGCCGGGCTGTGCGGCAGGCCGGGCATGTGGTAGTGACCAACCCGGATATGCTGCACAGCGGCATCCTGCCCCAGCACACCAAATGGGTGAAGCTGTTTGAAAATCTGCAATACATCGTCGTCGATGAAATCCACACCTACCGGGGCGTGTTCGGCAGCAATTTAGCCAACGTTTTGCGCCGTCTGATGCGTTTGTGTGAATTCTACGGCAGCCACCCCCAATTCATCCTGTGCTCCGCCACCATCCAGAATCCCAAGGAACTGGCGGAAACCCTCATCGGGCGGCCCGTGACGCTCATCGACAACAACGGCGCGCCCGCCGGGGAAAAACATTATATTTTCTACAATCCTCCGGTGGTGAACCGGCAGCTTGGCATCCGCAAGGGCGTGCTGCCCGAAACCCGGGCCATCGCTTCCATGCTGGTGAAAAACGGGGTGCAGAGTATCGTGTTTGCCAAGAGCCGCCTGCAAGTGGAGGTATTGACCCGGCAGCTAAAGGAATTGGTGTCCGACCCCATCGGCAACAGCGGCAAAGTGCGGGGCTACCGGGGCGGTTATCTGCCCTCCGAGCGGAGGGAGATCGAGCGCGGCCTCCGGGCCGGGGACATTCAGGCCGTGGTGTCCACCAACGCCCTGGAATTGGGCATCGACATCGGGGCCCTGGAAGCCTGCGTGCTGTGCGGCTATCCCGGCACCATCGCCAGCACCTGGCAGCAATCGGGCCGGGCCGGGCGGCGGCACGGTGTCAGCGCCACATTCATGGTGGCCAGCAGCAACGCCCTGGATCAGTTCATCGTCACCCATCCCGATTACTTTTTCACCCAGCCCGCTGAAAACGCCCTGCTGAACCCGGACAACCTGTATATCTTACTCAGCCACTTCAAGTGCGCCGCCTATGAGCTGCCCTTCAAGGCCGGGGAAACGCTCGGCAACGCGGCGGGGGGCGCGGAAATGCTGGAATACCTGGAGGAAAGCAATATCCTGCGGAACGTGGGCGGCACCTACCACTGGATGGCGGAGGACTTCCCCGCCAGCGAAATGAGCCTGCGCACCGCCATGACGGAAAATTTCCTCATCAACGACATCACCGACCCGGCCCATCCCCGCATCGTGGGGGAGATGGACCGGTTCACCGCGCCCATGCTGCTGCATCCCAACGCCATCTATATGCACGAGGGCCAGACCTATCAGGTGGAGGAATTGGACTTCGACGCCTGCAAAGCCTTCATCCGTCGGGTGAACGTGGATTACTACACCGACGCCGATCTGAACGTTTCCCTTTCCCTGCTGGACATCGAAAAAGAGGAAGACGGCGCGGCTTTGGGCGAGGTCAAAGTGGTGGCGCTGGTGAAAATCTTCAAAAAAATGCGTTTCGACAACAATGAAAACGTGGGCTTCGGCCCTGTGCGCCTGCCCGAAACGGAAATGCACACCACCGCCATGTGGCGCACCGTGCCGGACAGCATCGCGGAAAAGTACGAAAAGGACGATCTGCAATCCGGTATGCTGGGTATCGCCAACCTGCTGCGCATTTTAGCACCGCTTTACCTTATGTGCTCCCCCCGGGATGTGGCGGTGAGCTATCAGGTGAAATGCCCCTTCACGGAAAAACCCACCCTGATCCTGTACGATAATTGCCCCGGCGGCGTGGGCCTGGCGGAAAAGGCCTTCCGCATGCGGGATATCCTTTTGACTCACGCCCTGACGCTGGTGACCGACTGCGACTGCCCCCAGGGCTGTCCCTCCTGCGTGGGGCCCGTGGGCGAAGTGGGACCGCGGGGCAAGAAAATGGCGAAAAAGCTGCTGGAGGATTTGCTTCATGACCATTCATGAATTGGTGGAACTGCAGCGCCGCGCTTTTTCTGTGGTGACCCCCCGGCCCGTCGAATCGCGGCTGGATCAGATGGAGCGGCTGTATAAAACCATCGTCCAATGGGAGGACCGCATTTGCGCCGCCCTGCAAGCGGACCTGGGCAAGAGCCATGAAGAAGCCTATATGACAGAGATCGGTATCGTGCTTTCCGAAATCTCCAGCTTTCTGCGCCATCTGCCCCGCTGGGCCAAGCAAAAGCGGCATCCCCTGCCCCTGTCCCTGTTTCCCGGCAAAAGCTACGTGTTGAAAGAACCCTATGGGGTCGTGCTGATCATGGCGCCCTGGAACTATCCCTTTCAGCTCACCCTGAATCCACTGGTGGGAGCCATTGCGGCGGGCAACCACTGCATCGTGAAGCCCAGCGCCTATGCCCCGGCTACCGCCCAGGTGATTTACGATC
This sequence comes from Clostridia bacterium, assembly GCA_017530275.1. The sequence goes on from JAFXMP010000170.1 coordinate 35,143, forward strand.
TGGTGTCCTCCTGCTTCCCCGCGGAGCAGGCGGCGGTGATCCTGGGCAGCCGCGCGGAAAACCAGGCTCTGCTGGAAGAACGATTCGATTACATTTTCTTTACCGGCGGGGTGAACATGGGCAAGATGGTGCTGGAAAAGGCCGCCCGGTACGTGACCCCCGTCACCCTGGAGCTGGGCGGCAAAAGCCCCTGCATTGTGGAGGAATCGGCGGACATTGCCGTAGCCGCCCGGCGCATCGCCTTCGGCAAGGCTCTCAATTCCGGCCAGACCTGCGTAGCTCCGGATTATCTGCTGGTGCAGGACCGGGTGAAGGACAAGCTGCTGGCTCAAATCAAAGCCTGCTGGGACGCCTTTTACGGCGGTGCGCTCGCCAGCCCCCAATGGCCCAAAATGGTGAACCAGAAGCACTATCAGCGGGTGATGGACCTGATCCGGGGCGAGAAGATCTTTTGCGGCGGCAAAGGGGACGGGGAACGCATCGAGCCCACGATCCTGACGGACGTTTCCTGGGATGCTCCCATTATGCAGGAGGAAATTTTCGGCCCAGTGCTGCCAGTGATCACTTTCAAGACTGTGGAGGAAATCATCCCCCGGATCAACAGCCGGGAAAGGCCCCTGGCGCTGTATCTGTTCACCCGCCGGGAATCCGTGAAGGAACTGGTGCTGAAAACCGTGCCCTTCGGCGGCGGCTGCGTCAATGATACCGTTATTCATTTATCGTCCAATCGTCTGCCCTTCGGGGGCGTGGGCCAAAGCGGCATGGGCCGCTACCATGGCAAATACTCCTTTGACACCTTCACCCACGAAAAATCCGTGGTGATAAAAGGAAACTGGCTGGACATCAAAATGCGCTATCCGCCTTACTCCAAGAAAAAGCTGAATCTGATCAAGAAATTTCTGAGGTGACGTATCATGCCCGCGTTGGAAGCCTACAAGCGCGAACTGGATTATTCTTATGCGCCTGGTCTGTTTCCCTCCTTAGAGGCCATGACCAAGCGGCCCGCATTAGTGCGGCGGCTGCTCGTTTCCTCCAAGGGCCAGGACAGCGAAGGGGTCAAAAAGCTGCTGGCTCTGGCCGAGGATAAGCACATCCGCGTGGAAACGGCGGACAAGGCCCTTTCCCGCATTTCCGGGAAGGACAACTGCTTCGCGGCGGCGGTGTTTGAAAAACGGCCCCTGCCTTTGGACGGCGGATGCGACCACGTCGTGCTGCACCACATTTCCGATCAGGGCAATTTGGGCACCATCCTGCGCACGGCCCTGGGCTTTGGCTACCACGATATCGCCATCATCCGCCCGGCGGCGGACGTATACGACCCCAAGGTAGCCCGGGCCAGCATGGGGGCTCTCTTTTCCCTGCGGGTGACGGAATACGCTGATTTTTCGGCCTATTGGCAGGAATTTGGACCGCGCGCGGCGTACCCCTTCATGCTGGACGGCTCAGTGCAGATGGACGACGCGGCGAAAGACGCGCCTCATCCCTGCGCCCTGATTTTCGGCAACGAAGGCTCCGGCCTGCCGCCTGAATTTCAGCAGGTGGGCCAGCCCGTGCGCATCCCCAGCAGCGACGAGGTGGACTCTTTGAATTTAGCGATTGCAGCGGCCATTGGGATGTACGCATTTAGGAGACGGTGATGGAGGCAGGGGGAACCATTCTTTGGAAGCCAAAGAATGGTTCCCCCTGCACCCCCTCCAAGAAAGCTATAAAGGAAACTTGTAATCCTCTTTATATATCCGATGTGAAAGGATGAATTAGTTTGACCGATGAACAGATGATCCGCGCCCAGGTAACGAAAGCGATTTTAGACTTAGCAAAGGCCGCGAAGCTCCAGCCCGGCGCACAAATCGTGATCGGCTGCTCCACCAGCGAAATCGCGGGCGGGCAGATCGGCAAGGCCAGCGCCCCGGAAATCGGGGAATGGGTGGCCGGGGCCGTGCTGAACGTGTGCAATCAGCGCGAATTCATTCCTATTTTCCAGTGCTGCGAGCATTTGAACCGGTCTTTGGTCATGCCTCTGCAAGCGGCCAAGGAAAGCCGGTATATCCGCGTCAACGCCGTTCCCCAGCCCAAGGCGGGCGGCAGCGTACCCGCCGCCGCGTGGAAGCAGATGGAAGAACCCTGCCTGGTCATGGCCGTGCAGGCCGACGCCGGGCTGGATATCGGCGATACCCTGATCGGCATGCACCTGCGCCCCGTGGCTGTACCCTATCGCGGCGAAATCCGGCAGATCGGCCATGCCAATTTGGTCTGCGCTTATTCCCGGCTGCCCTATGTGGGCGGGGAAAGGGCGGTATATGCCATTTAAGCGGGCTTGACAAAGTGGAGGATTATCATTTTATGGAAGAAAAAAACGATTCGATATGCATTAAATTAGCTGAAACGGATGAGGAGCTGTGCGGGAGAGGATATGTGCATTGCACTTCATGGCAAGAAGCTTACAGAGGTATTGTATGTGACAGATATCTTGATTCGATGACTGTGGCGGCTACGACAGCACGTGCGCGGCAGTTCCCGGAAAATACGCTTGTCGCGAAGGATCAAGAGAAAGTTGTAGGCTTTGCGGTATATGGTCCATCGAGAGATGAAGATTTGATGGATGCGGGAGAAGTTATCGCCATTTATGTCCTTTCAGCGTATTATGGCCGCAGAATCGGATATAGACTGATGAATGAAGCATTTTCCAGGCTTAGTGAATATAACACGATATTTGTGTGGGTGTTTGAAAAGAATGAGAGAGCCATTCGTTTTTATCACAAATATGGTTTTGAATTTGATGGATGCAAAAAACAATGGAATCTTGGCACACCGGTTTCACTCGTCAGAATGATAAAGAAAAGAGCGTAAACTTTCAGTATTATCGGAGGAAAATGAGAGCATGGGCGAAATCATAAAAACGGGCGCCGCACCTGCGGATCAATATGATTTGCTTTTGCAATCCATCGAACAGGCTTTGCGGGACGGACGAAATCAGGTGGCCTACGCGGTCAGTCATACGATTTTGGAAACCTATTGGAGAATCGGGCAGAGCATTATTGAGCATGAGCAAAAGGGCCTTGAAAAAGCGGAGTACGGTTCCGATGTGCTCAACCGTCTGTCTGCCGATCTTTCCGTGCGATACGGCAAAGGATTCAGCCGGGGGAACATTTTCTACATGCGCAAGCTCTATCTGACTTATCAAAAAGTTCAGACGCTGTCTGAACTTTTGAGCTGGAGTCATTATGTGGAACTGCTGAAAATTGACGATCCGCTGGAACGCTCTTTTTATGAAAAAGAATGTGCACAGGCGCATTGGGGCGTCCGTGAACTGAAACGGCAGATGAAAAGCATGCTGTTTCAGCGCATTGCGCTGAGTACAGATAAAAAAAGCGTCCTTCGTTTGGCCCAGGAAGGTCAAATCATTGAACAGCCCCAGGACATTCTGCGGGAGCCGTACGTGTTTGAGTTTACCGGCCTTCCGCAGTTGCCTGTTTATAAAGAAGGGGACCTGGAAGAGGCTCTGGTAAAAAACCTTAGTCAATTTCTGCTGGAATTGGGAAAAGGCTTTGCATATATCGGCCGGCAGCAGCGCATGACGATAGCCGGAAGGACATACATGGTTGACTTGGTGTTTTACCATCGGATATTGAAGTGTTTTGTTCTGATCGACCTCAAGCGAGGCGAGATTCAGCACGAGGACGTCGGTCAGATGAACTTTTATCTAAACTATTATCGTGAAGAAATGAACACCACCGGAGACACGGAACCGATCGGCATTATTCTGGGCAGCTATCGTGACCGCTTGGTTATGAAATATGCTTTGCAGAATATTTCCAATCAGGTATTCGTCAGTCAATATCAGCTATACCTGCCCAATCGGGAGCAACTGGAAGCGGAATTTCAGCGCTTTATCGCCTCCGAAGGGTAAAGGATCATCTAAATTGCCGCGGTAAATCAACATTTGGAGGAATACTTCTTTGGCAGACCTTGTTGTGATCGGCGCGGGCCACGCGGGCTGCGAGGCGGCGCTTTGCGGGGCGCGGATGGGGTTGGACACCCTGCTGCTGACCCTGAATTTAGAATCCGTGGCCCTGATGCCCTGCAACCCCTCCATCGGGGGCACGGGCAAGGGGCATTTGGTGCGGGAGGTGGACGCCTTAGGCGGGGAAATGGGCCTGGCGGCGGATGACATCACGTTGCAGAGCCGCATGCTGAACCGGGGCAAGGGCCCCGCCGTCCACTCCTTACGCATCCAGGCGGACAAGCGGGCCTATCACCTGCGCATGCTGAGAACCCTGTTCAATCAGGAGCACCTGACCCTGCGCCAGGGGGAAGCGGCAGAGATTTTGACGCAAAACGGCAGAGTGTCCGGCGTAAAGACCTTGACCGGCGACGTGATCCCCTGCAGGGCGGTGGTAGTGTGCACGGGCGTTTATCTCAAAAGCCGCATCATCATCGGGGAAGCGGAATGGGACGCGGGGCCCCAGGGCCTGATGCCCGCCAATTATTTGAGCAAATCTTTAGCCGATTTGGGCTTTTCCCTGCGCCGATTTAAGACTGGCACTCCGGCGCGGGTGGCGGAAAACAGCATCGATTTTGATAAAATGGAGGTGCAGCCCGGCGACGAGCCGGTGACGCCCTTCTCCTTCATGACGGATATTCCGCCCCAAAACAAAATCAGCTGCTATCTCACCTGGACGAATGAAAAAACCCACGAGATCATCCGCCAGAACCTCCACCGCGCTCCCATGTTCACCGGCCAGATCAACGGCACCGGGGCCCGCTACTGCCCCTCCATCGAAACCAAGATCGTGCGCTTCGCCGACAAGGACCGGCACCAGCTTTTCCTGGAACCGGAAGGGGACGGCTATCCCGAATGGTATGTGCAGGGCATGAGCTCCTCCATGCCGGAGGACGTGCAGTGGCAGATGTACCGCACCATTCCGGGCCTGGAACGCTGCATTCTCACCCGCCTGGCCTACGCCATCGAATACGACTGCATCGATCCTCTGGCCCTGACCCCCTATTTGGGCGCGCGGCACATTCCGGGCCTCTACACGGCGGGCCAGATCAACGGCACCTCGGGCTATGAGGAAGCGGCGGCCCAGGGCCTGTACGCCGCCATCAACGCCTGTCTGTACTGTCAGGAAAAGGACCCCTTCCTGCTGACGAGGGATCAGGCGTACATCGGCGTCCTGGCCGACGATCTGACCACCAAGGGCACTGACGAGCCCTACCGCATGATGACCAGCCGGGCGGAACACCGCCTGTACCTGCGCCAGGACAATGCCGACCTGCGTTTGACGTTAAAAGCGCGGGACTTGGGATTGATTACCGACGCCCGCCTGCAAAAGGCGGAACAAAAGCAGCGGGAGACGGAAGAGCTTATCAAGCGCCTTTCCGACGCGGGCCTGGATAAGGATTTGCGCCACCCCGAAGCGCATTTGACCTTGCCGGAGGGATGGGAATACACCGCCGGAGCCAGAGAACAGGCGGAAATTCAAATCAAGTACGAAGGCTATCTGCAAAAGGAAATGGCCCAGATCCATAAGACCCGGGCCATGGAGGAAGCGGCCATTCCCGCTGATACCGATTATCTGTCCATCGATGCCCTGCGTTTGGAGGCCCGGGAAAAACTCCAGGCCCGTCAGCCCCTGTCTCTGGGCCAGGCCAGCCGCATCCCCGGCGTGAACCCGGCGGATATTGCGGTGCTGATGGTGTGGCTGAAAAGGCGGAAGGGATAAGGAAATGGGGGAGAGGGACTGCAACGCAGTTCAGAATAGTCCCCTTATTGCCTTTTGCACCGCCAAAGAGCGGTTTCCTCAGAAATACTTTGAATAACAAGAAAAATGGAAAAAGTGGTCTAAAAACCGATTTTTTGGATAAAATATAGCCCGCGGCCCTTGCAGGGACGTGGGAATTTTGCTATAATAGCGGGGGTGAATGATAGAATATGGATTTTATTGAAAGATTGGCCCTTCGGGAACCGTCCATCACCTTACAGCAGCATATCCCCCTGGACAAGTATACTACTCTGCGCGTAGGCGGTCCGGCAGATTATTTCGCGGAGCCTGCTTCGGAAGAGGAACTAAAGTGTTTGCTGGATATCGCAGGGGAAGCGGGGATACCTGTGCTGCTGATGGGCAACGGGTCCAATCTGCTGGTGCGGGACGGCGGCTTTTCGGGACTGGTGATCAGGCTGGGCAAGGCGTTTTCCCGCATCGAACCTTGGGAAGGCGGGCTTTATGCCCAGGCAGGCGCGCTGCTGAGCGTGCTGGCCTGCGAAGCTGCGGAAGCGTCTCTGACCGGGCTGGAATTTGCCCAGGGCATTCCCGGCACCGTAGGCGGCGGCGTGTACATGAACGCCGGGGCTTACGGCGGCGAATTGGGAAACTGCATCGGCAGCGTTACGGTACTGGACCATGGCGCGATCCGGCAGATACCGGGCGATGAAATGGATTTTGGCTATCGGCACAGTCGGGCAATGGAAGAAGGATGGATCGTACTGGGGGCGTTTTTCCATTTGGAAAAGGGCCAGCGGGAACAGATCGGCGCCGCAATGCGGGATTATTCCGCTCGCCGCAAGGAAAAGCAGCCCCTGAACTATCCCAGCGCCGGTTCATTTTTTAAGCGCCCGGAAGGGCATTTCGCCGGCGCGCTCATCGAAAAAGCAGGCCTCAAGGGAAAAAGCGTGGGCGGCGCGCAGGTGAGCGAAAAGCACGCGGGGTTTTTGATCAATACAGGCGGCGCTTCCGCTTCCGATTTCCTTAATCTGATGAAATTGGTGCAGGAAACGGTGCAGAAGGAATCCGGCGTTTTATTGGAGCCGGAGGTGCGCATCGTGGGGGACGATCCATGAGCTTTTCCTCCCGCGTGAAAGAAGAATTGCTGCGCGTGACGCCGGAGAAGCACTGCTGCATGCTGTCGGAGCTGAGCGCCCTGACCCAGACCTGCGCTTCCCTGCGTTTGATTGGCGGGGGAAAAGTTCGGGTGGTTTATGAAACGGAAAATCCTGCCCTGGCCAAGCGCATTTTCCTGCTGCTCAAGCGCCGCATGGAAATTACGCCCTTGCTGGAATTCAACCGCCATAAGCGGCTGGGCGGCAGGCGGTTGTCTATTCTCACGGTGCCGGAGGCGGAAAGCATGCGGCTGCTGGTGGCCTTGCGCATGCTGCAGGAAAGCGAAGGCGGCACGGTGTTTAAGGGCGTGCCCCGCGCTGTGCTGACCCGGCGCTGCTGCCGGGCGGCTTTCGTGCGGGCGGCTTTTTTAGGCGCGGGCAGCATAATGCCTCCCGATCAGGAATACCGCCTGGAGTTTGTGACCACCGGCGGTCACGCGGAAGCGCTGATGAAAATGTTGGAAAAAAGCGGTATCCAGTCCCGTTTGACACGGAGAAGGGACAAGGACGTGTTATACCTGCGCCGGGGAGACGACGTGGTCTCCTGCCTGGCGCTCATGGGGGCGCACGGCGCTCTGCTGGATATGGAAAACACCCGCATTTCCCGGGACGCCCGCAACCAGGCTAATCGGGCGCGGAATTGTGACGAAGCGAACCTGAAAAAGCAATTATCGACGGGGGAAACCCAGGCGCGGGCCATCACGGCTTATTCCCTCGCTCACAGCTTGGGCGGCCTGCCTCCTGCCCTGCAGGAAATCGGCAGGCTTCGGATGCTGCATCCAGAAGCTTCACTGGAAGAATTGGGCCAGATGCTTGCCCGGCCCATCGGCAAATCCGGCGTCAATCATCGGATGCGCGCACTGATGGAGCTTGTAAGGGAAAACACAAGACAGAATGGGGATGGAAACGATGATCAAGCAGACGCTGGATTTATCAGGCGTAACACCATTGAACCGCACCCAGATTGAACACCTGGTGCATATCGCGGGGGAGTATGCCTCCCGGATCATTTTTGAGCATAACAACCGCACCATCAACGGAAAATCCATGCTGGGCATCCTGTCCTTAGGCGTGACGGAACACGAACCCGTCACCCTGATCGTGGACGGCGCGGATGAGGAAGCAGCGTTTGAGGCCATCAAAACCCTGTTGGATAATGGGGTGGCCCCGCCCAAGAGTGCGGCGGACGCGGAGCAGATGATGCAGATCATCAAAGATCGGTATCATACCTTGCTGCAGGACAATCTGGTGGGCATTTATCTGCACGGTTCCCTTGCCGCGGGCTGCTTCCATTGGGAACGCAGCGATATCGATTTTCTGGTGGTCGTGCGCCGTCCTTTGACGGTGGATAAAAAAATCGCCCTGGTAGAAACGCTGCACAGCCTGTCGCCCGACGCGCCGGCCGCGGGTTTTGAAATGAGCGTGATTTTGGAGCAGTACTGCCGGAATATCCCCTATCCCATTCCCTATGAGCTGCACTATTCCAACCGCTATCAGCAGGATTATGAACAGGACGCCCAGGGTTTTTGCAGCCGCATGCATGGGGAGGACCCCGATCTGACGGCCCACATCCTGAACCTGTACGCCCATGGCACGGCGGTGCACGGCCCCGGCATTGCCCGTGTGTTCGACCAAGTGAAGCGGGAAGATGCCCTGCGCGCCATCCGCTATGACGCGGAAGACGCCGAGGGGCATCTGCATGAAAACCCTGTGTATTTCGTGCTGAATCTGGCCCGGGCCGTGGCCTATTGCCGCAAAGGGAAAGTCCTGAGCAAAAAGGAAGGCGGCCAATGGGCCCTGCACCATATGTCTACTGATCACCAGCGGGTGATCCAGGCTGCCCTCAACGCTTACGAAACGGGCTTGGACATGTTTTATGATGCAGGCCAGGCAGAGGATTTCTGCTATGAGGCGCTGGAGGAAATCAGGAAAGCGGAATAGCGCGCTGGCGCGAGAGTCGAGAGTTTAGAGGGGAGAGTTGAGATTTATTTTGAGATTTACGGAAAAAACAAAAAGTCTGTATTATCTCAACTCCCAACTCTCAACTCTCTGCTCTTTTACAGTGTCCGACAACAAAAAAACAGGCGGCAGTTCCATCGTCTAAGGACTGCCGCCTGTTTTTCTATCGCCTTTAGATCAGCACCCGGTCCAGCAGGGCCGCGCCGATGATGCCCGCGTCGTTGCCGAGGGCCGCGGGGATGATGGCCGCGCCGCCGATCACGTCGTAGCTGAACGTGGTGCGCTTCACTTCTTCCCGGAGGGGATCAAACAGCAGGTCGCCCGCGCCGCTGACGCCGCCGCCGATGACTACGATTTCAGGCCGCAGAATAGTGGTCAGGCTGCCGATGCCGATGGCCAGGGTATGCACGTATTTTTCCAGGATGCTTTTGGCATAGCGGTCGTCCGCGCGTACCGCGTCGAACAGCATCCGGGCGTTGCCTTTGCCATCGTTATCGGCGATCATGCCTTGTAGGATCGAGGATTTTTTGCATGCGGTGATTTCCCGGATGATGGCCGTGGCGGAGCAGTAGGCTTCCAAGCATCCATGCAGGCCGCAGGAGCAGACCACGCCGTCCTGCTGCACGATCATGTGGCCCGGCTCGAAGCCGCAGCCGTTGCCGCCCCGGTACAGGCGGCCCTGATAAATGAAACCGCCGCCCACGCCGGTGCCCAGGGTGAGCATCAGCATGCTTTGGCAGCCCTGTCCCGCACCCTGGAAGTATTCGCCTACGGCGGCGGAATCAGCGTCGTTGGCGATGAAAACGGGGATGTTGCCCAGATGTTTTTTCAACTCGCCCCGCAGGTCCTTATTTTTCCAGCCCAGATTGTTGGCGTGGATGACGATATCGCTCACGGGCTTTAAGCTGCTGGGCACGCCGAAGCCCACGATGCCCACGTCTCCCATGCTCAAAATGCCTTCTGACAGCACGGCGATAGTATCTTCAAAGGTCAGGCTCTTATCGGTGGGGATCACCTTGCGCTCCACGATTTCGTTTTGCTCGGTCACCACGCCGAGCTTCGCGGTGGTACCGCCCAGATCAACGCCGATTCTCTTGCTCATGATCGGTTTTCCTCCCTCGTATGGTCGTAACGCAGTTGACTGAACGCCTGTTACATCAATCAATCGTTGCAAGCACAGCGTTCATCCTTTTTTTCACTGTTATTGTATCAAAAGAAACAAAGAAAAGCAAGAAAAAACGCGCTGTTACAGGTTTTTTGCAATCAGCACAGCGCCGGATGCCAGCAGCAGCAGGATCACCAGCATCCGTACATGGGCTTCTTTCAGCTTTCCGCCGCATTGGACGCCCAGGAACAGGCCAAGCAACGCCGCAGGCAGCAGCGTCAGCGCTGTTTTCAGGGATGAAACCGTCACGATGCCCATAGCCAGGTACAGGATCAGCCGGAAGGTGTTGTCTGCCGCAAAAACAGCGCCCAGATTGGCCTTCATGGCCTCGCTGCTTTCTGTCATACGGCTCACATAAGCCACCATCAGGGCGGCTACTCCGAACAGACCGCTCATAACGCCGGACAGGATGCCAATGAACGCCAGCACGATGGGAGACCCCTTTCTTTTCGGCCGGTATTGCCGGGTGAGCATTTCCAGGGCTACGGCGATCACCGCCAGGCCGAACAGAATCTTTACTTTCCCCACGTCCACGTTTTTCAGCAGCAGCGCGCCTGCCGCGTCGCCAGCCAGGATCAGGGCAATCAGGGGCAGGATCACTTTCCATTGCAGGGTTTTCCGGCCGCGCAGCATCATGATCAGATTGGGGGGATAGCCCAAAAGCAAATCCACCGGCGTGATTCCAATATTGGTCGAGCCGAAGGAGAGCATGGAGGTAAATACCAGCGTATTTGCAAAGCCGCACACGCCTTTGACGAAAAAGGCGCAGAACGCGGAAAACAGCCAGAACAGCATGAAGTTCCTCCAAAATATGGCTTGGGCGCGGGCTGGCTGCCGCTAAACGAACAGCTCCACCGCGGTGTTTTCCTTTCCTTTCTTAGAACGGCTGTCGATGCCCACGTAACGGAACCGCCCGAAGCCCCGGACGGATACGATGTCGCCGGGCTTGGGAGTATTTCCCGGGCTTTCGCACAACCGGCCGGATACGAAAATTTTTCCGGCGGGGAACAGGGCCTGCGCGTCGCCCCGGCTCATTTTGAACACGTGGGCCACCAGGGCGTCCACTCGCTGGGACGCCACCTGCACAATCATCCGCTTTGTTTCAAACAGTACGCCTTCGGGCAGAGCTTCCGCGATATCACAGGTGAGAGAAGTATGCCGGGCTTGGGTAAAGTGCTCCATGATGTAAGGCGCGATGCGCTCTTCGCAGAACAGGAAAGCGCCCTCTGGCTTTACCACGATATCCCCTAAGGTTTCCCGTTCCATACCCAGAGCCATGAGGGATCCCAAATAATCCCGGTGGGTGAGAGGTTCGGCGAATTTCGCGTTCAGCGGCGCGATTTTCAGGCATTGAATGGGAAAAGGCGCGTCGTAGCCGCAAGTATCTTCGCTGCCGAAGCGCAGCATTTGCCGCTCGCATCCTTCCGCTCCGCCGAACAGCGCCCAAGGGACCGGCGGCAGGGAGGAAGCCAGAGAAAGAAAATCGGACCGCTGGGCCAGGTCCAGAAAGTGGGAAAAACAGTACACGCTCTGATTCCAGCTCCTGTTCGCCCATTCCACCAAGCGGTTCCTGAAAATCTCATCCATAGCCTGCGCCCTCCCGTCGGTAAATTATAGCATGCGAAACAGACCGCCGCAAGCGGTTTTTGACCATGCCAAGAATTGAACCGAAGCCTATAAACGCCGTCACTGTTTCAATGGCATTGTGTGATCATTTTTGCTTTTTATTGAAAATCATGCCATTTTTGTGCATAAATATAATGAAGAGATATTCTTTCCGGAAACACATGCGCCTTGTTTTCGGCATGTGTTCTGAATAATCCTGACTTCCAGCTGTTTCAGTTGTTCCCGGATCTGTTACGAAGCCTGTGGCGGCAATTGTCACACCTTTCTACTGTATTTGCAACTGTTGGAAACGGTTCGTGTCGGATTAGCAGAATTTTTGAAAAAGACACCGAATTGTTCTGGCCGGCTGTACAAAAGAAAAAACCGCCGCAAATCCTTGAATTTATTGTTATAAGGAACTATTCATCACCCTCAACACACAAGTCGGCAACCGTAGTGCTCACCACAATTTACAGCACCAACAACCAATTTGAAGGAGGAAATGATCTCTTCCTCACTGTATCATATCTCATATCGCGTTCCGTGCGAGAGCAAGATCCTGTCCGTCAGCTCAATGCATAGTATGGACATCCATCCCGATGTAGAGTATACTTGTCATGTGTAGTGCCCTCCTTTGTATGCGGTAATCCCTGCAACTTGGTCTCACTTCAAGTATACAGGTAAATCCACGTTGCTACAATGCCGGGGGCACTACATATTATCTATCGATGACAGTTCTGATTTGCCAAGGCTTCAAAACTTCTAATGCGTCTCTCTTTATAATCCAACGTTGTAAACTCGGCTGGTTATCTCCGGCAGTAAAGCCATCAGATAACCACCAACAATCGTGCCGTTGCCATTCGTGGAAAAGTCAGTGCAGTCAGCAGGATAAACGCAGATCATGGAGTTCGCCTCCTTGAGGGCATAATGAAAGCGCCGTCCGTGTGGACAGCGCCGGAGAATACCGGAATCGTTATTTTGCGCAGAACACTCTGATAGCCTCATTGGCAAATGCAGCAGTCCCTTCACCGCCAGCCTTATCAATGTTGGCGGTCATATCGCCACCGGCAGCATACATTTGTCCGAGGCTGGAAAGAATCTGTTTGGAACAGGTGTAATAGTGCTTTGAGATGAAATCCTGCAGTTTTGCAACCAGCGACTGAACTGTCTCAGAATCAGGATCATCTTCCTTGTGCTCACCCATTTCAGCAAAGATAGCCATCATCTGCTGACCAAGCGCGTTTTCCTCTTCTTTGCTCCTGGCTTGTGATTTCTGTTCGAATTCACGATATTCAGATGTTTCGCCCCAGGAAGCTTTCGCCTGTGCAGTGTATTCATCAATCTTCTTTGTGTCGAAAGCTGAAAAGTCCATATTACGCTTCACTCCTGTAGTTTTTATTCCACGAGCGAGAACAATCAGGTTTTCCAGATGCTCCTTCTTTAGCTGAAGCAGCTCAATTTGCTGATCGAGTGCTTTTTGCCTGTCAAAGGCGGGACTCTGGATGATACCCTTGATTTCTTTCAGCGGAAATTCCAGTTCACGGAACAAGAGGATTTGCTGCAGGGTTTCCAGCGCTGTATCGTCATACAGCCGGTAGCCTGCTTCGGTATATTCCGCAGGGTGCAGAAGACCGATATGATCGTAATACTGCAGGGTGCGTATACTCACGCCTGTCAGCTTGCTCACCTCATGAACCGTCATCATGGAACCGCCTCCTTGCCGGTGGTGATGCCATGATAAACTATAACGTTACGTCAGAGTCAAGTGTTTTTTGAAAAATGCCTGCTGATCCACCCGGACCGGCAGACGTTTTGTTTTGCAGATGTATCTGTTGTCTTTTCCGGCCGGGTGTTCATGCCCCTGGACATTGACAATTAACGATACTGATTGTATAAACTTCTGGACCGATTCTTCTGTATTGAAGGGATGAGGAAATGGCCAAAGCGGGAAAAATGAAGACGGTTCTTTTTGTTCCCGGATCTGCAAAATCCACATTGGAAGGACATTGCATCTGTGAAATCCGAATATAAACAGATCCCCTGCAGGATCTTTGACGCGCACTGCCATATCTACCCGGACGCCATCGCACACAAGGCGGTGGAAGGCATTGATCAGTTTTACGGTCACCTTCCCTTTAAACCCTACGACGGCACCACGGGAACGCTTTACAAGATCGGCCGGGAGGTGGGGATCTCCCATTATCTGGTCCACTCGGTTGCCACCGCGCCGCATCAGATCTCCAGCATCAACCGCTTTATCGCGTCCGAAGTTGCACAGTCGGACGGGGCGTTCACGGGACTGGGCACGCTGCATCCGGATTCGGCGCACCCGGAACAGGACATCAGCGAGCTGGTGGACCTGGGCCTCAGAGGCGTAAAGCTTCATCCGGATTTCCAGCGCTTTGAGGCCGATTCGGACAAAGCCATGCACATCTTTGAGCTCTGTGAGGCGGCAGGCCTTCCGGTTCTGGTGCACACCGGGGACCACCGCTTTGACTTTTCCAATCCGAACCGGATTGTTAATGTCCTGCGCACATTTCCGAAGCTGAAGTTCGTCGGCGCGCACTTCGGCGGATGGAGCGTGTGGGATGACGCCGTCAGGATGCTTTCGGACTTCGACAATATCACCGTGGACACATCCTCCACTTTCTATGCGCTGGGCCGTGACAGAAGCCGGGCATTGATCCGGGCCTGGGGTGCGGACAGGGTGATGTTCGGCACCGATTATCCCATGTGGAACGCGCAGCCGGAGATCGACTGCATGCTCGAAATGGCCCTGACCGAAGACGAGTACCGCCGCATCTTCTGGGATAACGCTGCCAATCTCTTCGGACTGTGAAAAACCGGAACGATGGGGACGGTTCCTTATCAGTTGCGAAATCCAATCGAACATAACCTTAGGACGTAATATAAGGATTTTCCTTTCCATGAAAGCAGAAAATTGAAAGATAGACAGGGCTATTTTTCCATATCAGAGCTGAAAAAAGAATCAGGGTGCTGATATAATCAGTCATGAGAAAGGGAGCCTGCACGATCGACGAAAAGAAAC
>JAFXMP010000016.1 GCA_017530275.1 Clostridia bacterium
AAAGGGGCAAGGGGCGTGCCCTGACCGTCCGCCGGGGGCAGATTGCATTGAACGAACCATCTGCGCCAGAAGTTTGCGGCATAGTCTTCATTCCGGTCCTGATAAGGCGCGCAAACGAACAGCGCCGTTCGGATTCTTTCTCCGGGTTTGAGCTTTACACACAGATCGTTGACTGACCGGGCTCGGTATTCCGTAACGCCCTCCGCTTCAATATAACGGAAATCCGCCCGCCACGTTCCCGCCCAGCCGATGGCCAGCATCACGCCGCCATCGCCGTATTCCAGATTGAAATACGGAAAATAAACGTGGGTAGCACGCCCGCTGTTGGATTCAAAATACCGGGGTTGCGCACCGATGTCCAGGGCGTAAGGCCGGTAGGCGTTTACGTGATCCCCCAAAATGCCCTTGAGCGTGGGATGTTTGCCGGGGAAAGAAAGAACGGTTTCCGCGTCGGACAGCACGTCTGTGTCGTCCTGGCCCCGGTTTTCAAACCATACGGTCCATTCCGTAACGCCAAAGCTGAAATAGTGGGCGCAGCGCAGCGTCACGCACAGGTTTTCGTCCTTCCGAAAGCGGAATTCCGCGGTTTCCTTGTCCGCGCTCCGCTCCCTGCTTTCCCCCATGCAGGAAAACGCGCTTTCGGGAAAACCCTGGATCGGTACGCCGCCGTAAACAAACCGGAAAGGAAAACAGGCGGGACGCCGCAGGATGCCGTCAAACCAGGCGTCCGCCTCGGGATTTTGATAGGAAACGCCCATGGCAGGCTCATCTCCTTATGTTTGCGCTTTTTCTAACACCGCTTGTTTTATCCTTCGGCCTCCACATAGAACGGCCCGGTTTCACTGCGCGTTATGAGCATACAATCCCCAAAGGAGAAGAAACGGTATTCTTTTTCCACTGCTTCCCGGTAGGCGGAAAGGGCCTGCTTCCTTCCCATGATGGCTGAAACCAGCATCAGCAGGGTGGATTCGGGCAGGTGGAAATTGGTGAGCAGCACGTCGGTTGCCTTGAGCGTAACGCCGGGCGTAATGAAGATGCTGGTTTCCCCCATGCCGGGATGCACGATTCCCTTTTCGTCCGCCACGGTTTCCAGGGTGCGCACGCTGGTGGTGCCGATGCACACGATGCGTCCGCCGTTTTTCCGGGCCGTGTTGATTTTATCCGCCGCTTCGGGGGTGACTTCGTAGTATTCGGAGTGCATTTTGTGCTGGCTCACGTCCTCGGCTTTGACCGGACGGAAGGTGCCCAACCCCACATGCAGCAGCACGGGAACGACTTCAATGCCTTTTTCCCTGATGCGCTCCATCACCTCGGGTGTAAAGTGCAGCCCGGCAGTGGGGGCGGCGGCGCTACCCTCCTGCTTGGCGTAAATTGTCTGGTATTGGGAAGGGTCCTCCAGCTTTTCATGAATGTAAGGGGGCAGAGGCATCTCCCCCAGCCTGTCCAGCAGTTCTTCAAACACGCCCTCATAAAGAAACCTTACGATTCGCCCCCCCGCTTCGGTGGTATCGCCAATCTCCGCCCGCAGGATGCCGCCGCCGAAGGACACGGTCACGCCCTTTTTCAGCCGCCGTCCGGGACGCACCAAAGTCTCCCAGGTATCTTTATCGATGCGTTTGAGCAGCAATACTTCCACCGGTACGCCCGTTTCTTCTTTTTCGCCCAGCAGCCGGGCGGGGATCACCTTGGTCTGGTTGATCACCATCACGTCGCCGGGGCGCAGATAATCCGGCAGGTCGCGGAAAATTTTGTCCTCACGCAGACCCGTGTCCATGTGAATCAAAATCATGCGGGCGGCGTCTCGGGGTTCCATAGGCGTTTGAGCAATCAAGCGTTCCGGCAGATCATAATAAAAATCCGAGGTTTTCATGGTCGGTTCATGCTTCCTTTGAGTATTGATAGGCGATGCGGGGATCGCCGTTTTCCAGATAGATGATGCCGCAGCGCATAAAGTCGTTTTTGATCAAAGTGTGCTGCATGGGCTTGTTGTCCGCGTGAGTATCGGCCCGCACTTCATCCGTAAATTGCAGGGCGTATTCCAGCGCCGTTTTCACTGCTCCGTGAATGGTTCCGTCGGTGCCAATGCGGTGAATGGTGCCGTAGGGCTTCCCGTTGGGCCATTGCCCATCCTCGATATACGCGTAAGTGGGGTCGTCGCCAAGAATAAAAGCGAACACCCCATGTATCCCGCCGTTTTCCTCTATCACGAACAACTGGCCCTTTTGAATGTCATCTTCCAATAAAGCCCGCTGGGGATAGCCGTTCACCCATTGCAGCATGTTGCCGGAAGCCCGCATAAAGGCGCGGGCGGCGGCGTAGACCGCAACAATCGCGTCCAAATCCTGTTTCTCTGCCAGACGAATCATGATGTATCTCCTCAATCCAGTAAACTGGTCTGCTCTGCGTCCTGCACTTTTTCGCTGTAATTCGCTGGTGGCGTTTTGCCCAAATGTTCATAGGCCAGCGGGGTGCAGACCCGGCCCCGGGGCGTGCGCATGATAAAGCCCAACTGCATCAGGTATGGTTCGTACACATCCTCGATGGTCACCGCGTCCTCCCCGGTGACTGCGGCCAGGGTATCCAGGCCCACCGGTCCGCCGCCGAATTTATCCGTCATGGCGGAGAGCACCACCCGGTCGACGCGGTCAAGGCCCAGCGCGTCCACGTCCTGCATATTCAGGCTGTCCCGGGCCACCTCGGCGGTGATATGCCCGTCAGCCCTTACCTGGGCAAAATCCCGCACGCGCTTGAGCAAGCGGTTGGCGATACGGGGCGTGCCCCGGCTGCGGCGGGCGATTTCCATGATGCCGCTTTCATCATAGGGCATGCCCAGAATGGAAGCGCTGCGGCCTACGATGCGGGAAAGCTCCTCCGGCGTGTACATTTCCAGCCGGAACACGATGCCGAACCGGTCCCGAAGGGGCGCGGACAAACGGCCTGCCCGGGTGGTGGCCCCGACCAGGGTAAATTTGGGCAGGTCAAGCCGCATGCTTCGGGCGGTGGGCCCTTTGCCGATCATGATATCCAGGGCGTAATCCTCCATGGCGGGATACAGCACTTCCTCCACGGCCCGGGACAGCCGATGGATTTCATCAATGAACAACACATCGCCCTGGTTCAGATTCGTCAAAATGGACGCCAGGTCACCGGGCCGCTCAATGGCCGGACCGGAGGTGACCCGGATGTTTTGGCCCATTTCCGACGCCACGATGCAGGCCAGGGTGGTTTTGCCCAGCCCCGGCGGGCCGTACAGCAGCATATGATCCAGCGCGTCGTGGCGCTTGAGCGCCGCGCTGATATAGATTTGCAGGCTGCTTTTCACCTTTTCCTGGCCGATATATTCCCGCAGATTATGCGGCCGCAGGGACAGGTCCAGGTCTTCATCTTCCCTGCGTATCCCGGTCATCACCAAACGATCATCCTGTGGCATGAATGAGCCTCCTTAAGGACGGCGGAGACACCGCTTTTGTGTCAAAGGCGGTTTCTCCGCGCCTCTTCCGAAAACCAGATCGGATATGATCTCGGTTGTTGTACGAAATATGATTCCCGTGTTACGTTAAAATCCTGCCATGCTGCGCAGTGCCAGCCGCACCAGTTCGTTGGCGGAATCGCTTTGTCCCCGCACCTGGGAAACGGCCTTGGCCGCTTCGGCGGCGGTATAGCCAAGGGCCTGCAAAGCAGCCAAGGCTTCCTGGGCTGCGTCCTCCTGTACGGGCGTAAAGCTGCCCGCAGGCGTTCCAGGAGCAGCGCCGAAATCGCTTTCGTCCACCTTTTCTTTCAGCTCCAAGGCGATGCGCTGAGCAGTTTTCTTCCCCACGCCAGGCGCGCGGGAAAGGGCGGTAATATCGCCGGTAACGATTGCCAAGGTCAAATCGCGCAAGGGCATGGAACCTAAAATGCTAAGCGCCACCTTGGGGCAGATGCCGCTGACGGCCAGCAGGCGGGAAAACATCCTTTTTTCTTCCTGGGTGGCAAAGCCGAAAAGCTCCATAGCGTCCTCTTTGACGGACAACACGGTGTACACTTTCATACTTTCGCCTGTGGGCGGGGTCTCCTGAAGCGTGTTCATACTGACGTTCAGCAGGTATCCCACGCCGTTCACGTCGATCACCAAGCTGTTTGGCCCTTTTTCGGCAACTTTGCCGTTCAGATACGCATACATGGATTTTCCTCCAGGTTACTTCATCAAAAACTGTTCTTTCATCCGACCCGAGGCCGCGTGGGTCAGGGCGGCGGCTACTGCGTCCGCCGCGTCATCGGGGCGGATGACGGCGGATATGTTCAAAAGCATTTTCACCATCTGCTGCACCTGCATTTTATCGGCTTTGCCATAGCCCGTCACCGCCTGCTTGATCTGCATGGGGGTGTATTCGTACATGGGCAGTCCGCTGTCCGCGCAGGCGCACAAGGCTACCCCCCGGGCGGCGGAAACATTCATGGCGGTGGTGATATTGTTGCCGAAAAAAAGCTCCTCGAACACGATTTCCTGGGGTTGATACACGGTAATCAATTCCTGGACGCCCTGAAAAATATGAAGCAGCCTCCGCTGAAACGGCATGTCCGGCGTGGTAATCACCGCGCCGCACTCCACCAGGCGGTTCTTCCCATTTTCCGTATCCAGCACGCCCCATCCCATGGTAGCCAAGCCCGGATCGATCCCCAAAATGCGCATAAAGCACCCCTTTCCAATACCATGCCATTATAGAACATATGTGCGCTTTTGTCAATTCTCATAAAAAGCATGAAAAAAGAATTGCCATTGACAGCAACGGCAATTCTGAACGGGTGTGCGATCGCTTAACCGCCCACGCCTTTATCGATGGAAGCCCCCGTCAGCTTATTGACGATGAAATTCACCAGCAGCACCACGATGATGATCAGCAGGTTGATGGCGTTGCCAAACTGGGCCCAGCCCTTTTCGGAGTACTGCATCAGCATGGTGGTAAGGATGGTATTGCTCGTAGGAACCAGCAGCACGAACAGGCTGAGTTCACGCATGCAGGATACCATAGGCAGCAGATAGCCGCTTAAGAAGCTGGATTTTTGAATGGGGACGATGATCCGCGACATCCGCTTCCACCAGGGAATGCCAGTGATCAAGGCGGATTCCTCGATTTCACCGGACAATTGCAGCATGGCGTTCACGCCGGAACGGGACGCGAAGGGCAGATATTTTACCGAGCCGACCAACGCCAACAGCAGGAACCCCCTCAGCCACGGGATTTTGCTGCTCATAGCCAGATAAATTGCGCCGAAGGCGAGGGAAGGCATCAGGTAGGGAAAGAAGGAAAGGGAATTGACCCACGAGGAAAAACGGCTGCCCCTGCGTTTCGCCACGCCGTAGCCTACCAGAATGCCGCAGGTGCCGGCAATCAGCGAGCAGGTGGCGGCCAAGCCTAAGCTGTAGCCCAGAGCGTTCCATACTTTGGGATTCAGCAAAATACCGGTGGAATCACCCTGATCCAGACGTTCCTGCAGGTTGGTGCCGATCCAGAAATCCAATGTCATATTGCTCAGGCTGTAGTCCCCAGCCTTGACAATGATGGATTCCATGGCGAAGGTGATCAGCGGCACCACGGCCACCAGCAGCAGGATAATGACCAGCAGGATTGCCACGGGCCTGTTAGCTTTGCCCAAGTTAATTTTACTGATCTGGCCAGATTTTCCGGTTACGGTGGTGAACTGTTTGCGGCTGTTCGTCACCTTCTGGTTCAAAAGCAGGATGGCCACGCCGAACAGGATCATCACCGCCACAATGATGTACGCCTGGCCGGGATAGCTGTCCATGAGGGACTTCATCTTGGTGCTCAGCACGTAGTAGCGCACCGGCGACCCTAAGAATACGGGCACGGAATACGCGCTCATGGAGCTGGCGAACACCAGCAGGAAAGTGCTGAGCATGGCGGGTTTCACGATGGGCAGCGTAATGTGCCAGATAATGCGGGGACGGCTGGTCCGCAGGATCGTGGCCGCTTCCTCCAAATTGGCGTCCATGTTCCGAAGGATGCCGCCGATGAGAATATAAGCGAATGGCGCGTAATGCAGCCCCAGCACCAGAGCGATGGGGAAAGCTCCATATACGAACCATTCCGGCATATAAACGCCGAATATGGCGGCCATGATGCCATTGGAAGTCTTGAGGCCGATGTTCACGTTTTTGAAGAAAGCTTCCCAGAACAGCGCCAGCGTCCAGGAGGGCATGATATAGGGGAACGTGAACACGCCAGAAACGAATTTCTTGTATTTCAGGTTGGTGCGGGTCACCAAAAAGGCGACCGTGCCGCCAAACAGAATGGCAATGATCGACGCGGACAGGGAAACGATCAGCGTATTCAGGAAGGGTTGGTAAAACTGGATCCAGCTGTAATCATTTTCCGATGTGGCAAACAGCCTTTGGAAATGGTACAGGGATAATGTTCCCGCCGCTTCCTTGGCAGCCCTGGCTTCGCGGCCCACGTGGATGGTGAACGTTTCCACCAGCATGGAAAGCAGCGGATACAGGGTCAGCGCTGCCAGCGCGACCAGAAAAACGAGCAGGATGACATTCGCCGGCCTTGAAAGCCAGGACCGTACCCGGCCCCACAGCCTGCGAATTTTCATGTTTTGGGTTTTAGCCTGATCCATTCAGGGATTCCCCCTTTGGGATGGAAAATTCAATCGACTGTAAAAGAATCCGGCGGGACGGGCGAACCGTCCCGCCGAGAGGAAAAGCGCAAAACGCTTTTTTATTTCTGGCAGTGCTGCAGAATGAAGTCTTCTACTTCAAAGCTTTCCAGGATATAATCCGCGTCTTCCATGACCAGGGCGGACTTCCACACGTCGATGGTCAGGTCGCCTTCGTTCACGGTGATAGCGGGGTTGGGGGAATAAGCGCCGATGCTCTTGCCCCAGGGCTTGAAGCCTTCCTGGGTCATCAGGTATTCGATGAACAGCATAGCGGTGTAGGGCCGAGTGGCTTTGGTGTTCACCATGGTATACATGGGATACATAAAGCCGGCAAAGGGCTCCACGGCATAGCCGTTGGCAGAGGCGTCGTACTGGGCCACGGTCAGGTTATCAGTGAGCACGGAGGAGGAGCGCAGCTTGCTTAATACGAACAGGCCGATCTTGCCAGCGGCGGTTTCCTGGCTCACTTCTTCCGCGATGGTGGTATCAGACTTGCCGAAGGTGACGTTGTCCAGGAATTCGGCCACCCACTTGTATCCGGCGTTCTTGTAGCTGCCCAGATCGATTTCTTCGCCCTTCCAGGCTTTGTAGGCTTCCGCCAGCTTGTCGGCCCATTCGGGCTTGGTGCACATGACCAGGAAGTTCATGTTCACTTTTTCGCTTTCGGGATTCTTGAAAATGACGCTGCCCTTCATTTCGGGAGCGGTCAGTTCCCAAACGTTTTTAATGGCGGGCACATTGTCGCCTAAGTTGTTGTAAATGAACAGCTTGTTGATGTACTGGTGCACCAGGGCGGGCTGCTGATCGCCTTCATCCAGCGCGTCCTTCACGGAGGCAGGCACGAAATTGATCACCAGTCCCTCGTCGATAGCGTCAGTCAGCTGAGCGCCATCCTGGATCATTACCATATCGGCGGCGGCGCTGCCGGTTTCGTTGCGTAGCTTGGTGTAGATTTCCTGGTCCTTCAGGTTGTTGGATTCGTAGGGGATATCGTACAGTGCGGCGAATTCCTCAGCGGCGGTGGAAATGCGGCTGGTGTTGCCATACACCACGAAGTTGCCGGTTTCGGCCTTGGCTTTTTCTACCAGTTCGTCATGGGTCAGGGTTTGGCCCACTTCCACATCGGCGGCCACGTCGGCCAGGGCGTGCACAGCACAGAGCGCCATGATCAGCGCCAGAAGGATCGCAGTAAGTTTTTTCATGAAATGTTCCTCCTTAAAAGTTTTCTTTTTATCTTCACCGCGCCACAGCACGGGAAAGGATCATGAGTAAAACCACGCTTGCTTTTCAATTCTCTCAGC
Organism: Clostridia bacterium; assembly: GCA_017530275.1. The sequence continues at coordinate 7,968 of JAFXMP010000016.1, forward strand.
CTTTTTCATTATATCATCCCGGCCTTGCAAATGCAAGACTTGGCAAAGGAAAATGGTGAAAGTTTTGTTCATCCAAATCAGTGAATAATGTCAAAAAATACCTTGCGCCATCGTTCGCTTTTTGTTATGATGGACACGCATAGCCAGAAACAAAAAAGGAAAAAGCTGTTTTACTGCTATCGCGGACACTTGCGTGAAACAGCGGAGGAGATCACAATGAACGATATGACTGTGCCCTGTGGAGACGGTCTCATCAATCTTCGCGTCGGAGCGATCATCCTGCAGGATGGAAAGCTCCTGATGGTGAAAAACGAACGCGCCGATTACCTGTATTCCGTAGGCGGACGTATTCAGTTTGGGGAAACCGCGGAGGAAGCCGTGATTCGGGAGGTAACGGAAGAAACCGGAATCAGAATGGAAATCGACCGGCTTGGCTTCATTCACGAAAACTATTTCATCGGCGACGCGCCGGGAAACCTGGACAAACTGATTTATGAAATCTCCTTTTTCTTCTATATGAAAGTGCCGGACGGCTTTTCACCCGTCTGTAACAGTTTTACCGAAGACAACAGCAAAGAGCATCTTCAATGGATTTCCGTGGATGACCCGCGAAAATACTATCCGGCTTTCTTCCGGCAGGAACTTTCGCATCCAGAAAACACAGTAAAACACTTTGTGACGGACGAAAGGCCGGAAAGCAATACGCACGCACGATAAGCCACTATAAAATACGTTAGGAGGATCAGGTTTTATGGCAAGTATTCTCATCATCAACGGCAGCCCCCACGCGCATGGCTGCACCGCGACGGCGCTGGACGAAATGATCCGCGTTTTCCAGGCGGAAGGAATAGAAACCCAGCTTCTCCAAGTCGGGAACAAAAGCGTTCGCGGCTGCATTTCCTGCGGAACCTGCGGCAAGCGGGGAAAATGTGTGTTTGACGACGACCCGGTCAACGAGGCGGCCGCTTTGTTTGAAAAAGCGGACGGCTTGGTAGTGGGCAGTCCCGTTTATTACGCTTCTCCCAACGGTAACCTCATTTCTTTTCTGGACCGGCTGTTTTACAGCACGTCCTTTTCCAAGCACATGAAAGTGGGCGCGGCTGTGGTCAGCTGCCGCCGGGGAGGCAATACCGCTTCTTTCGACGTTTTGAACAAGTATTTCACAATCAGCGGCATGCCCGTCGCTTCCTCCACTTATTGGAATCAGGTGCACGGCTTTACCGCTGAGGATGTGAAAAAGGACCTGGAAGGGCTTCAGACCATGCGCAACCTGGCCCGGAATATGGCCTTCCTGATCCGCGCCATTGGGGACGCGAAAGAAAAGTACGGCCTGCCCAAAGTGGAAAGAACGTTTTTCACCAGCTTCCAGGACGGGAAGCAGTAAAACATTTGGTCATCATGCTAAAAGAGCACTTTAAGGAACGAGGAGAGGCAAAGCGTTCATCCTTGGTGTTCCAGGTGTTTTCTTTCACCATTTCTCGCTTTTTGCTGTAAAAAACGGGTTATATTGCATAATTACAACACACACAACATATTTTTTCAATTTTTTTGATAAAAACAAATCCCTGTCTGGCTTTCAGTGCTTTTGCTCCTTTTCAAATTGTTAAACTCCCGTGTCACTTGTAAAGCAAAACACAGGAAAAATACAAGTGCAGAGTCCGTTTACCATATGTTTCCAAAATGAACATTTTTGTTTCCAAAATGAACATTTTTGGAATCGCTTGATTTTTTTACATAATTATGGTATGTTTAACATTGTGCACTGCTGAAAAAAGGAGATCTCACTTCATGGACTGGAAACGAGTTTTGATCATTGCGCTACTGTGCGCGTTCTGCTTTGGGGCGTGTGCGGAAGGGCTGGAACCGCTGGATATGGAAAGCCTGGAACCTGGTCCTGTACCCAGTGACGCCGCCTACCTTTCCGAAATGGAATACGAGGATGCTTCCATTCACGTCAAGCTTTATAACGGCAGATACGCCCAAACAGATTATGTATACGCGCATGTCAAAATCTCCCATCCTTCCCAGCTGCGAACCGCTACTTCCAATACCAATTTCCGGGTTGCCAGCGAAGGCACCACACGGGGCAGGATCATTGCGGAAAAGGTAAACGCGGTGGTGGCCATCAATGGAGACTACTTTACAAAAACAGATAAATGTCAGGTAGTCATGCGCCAAAGCCAGCAGGTGCGCAATCAGGCGGATGGGCATATGGACTTGCTGGTGATCGATAAAAACGCGGATTTCACCGCCCTGCCCAACTACACCAAGGCTGAGTACAAGGAATATATGCGTCCTCATGAATACGAGATGTACAATGTTTTCTGTTTTGGTCCCGTGTTGGTGCAGGACGGCGTGAGCACGATTCCCGATGATTACGCCAATGGCTATGTAGGCGCAAAGAATGAAACCCAGCGCTCCGCCATCGCTCAGCTGGGCCCGCTGGAATACATGCTCATCACCTGCAGCGGCCCTCAATCAGAAAACAACAAGGGGCTGACCATTCCCGAATTTGCCAGTCTGTGCGAATATGTGGGGAACAGATTGAGCGAAAACGGCTGTCAGCTTGCTTTCAATCTGGACGGCGGCAACAGCGCCACGCTGGTTTTTAAAACGCCGGACAATAAGGGCGGCCTCAGCTATGTAAAAGTCAACTGCCCGGAAATCGAGAGGCAGTTGAGCGATATCATCTATTTTGCGACATTGGTAAAGTGAGAGGATCAGCATGAAAATGGTAAGCCTTCCCTGGGGCGGAGAAATCTCTTTCCATGTATTCTGTCTGGTGTTAGGCGCGCTGATCGCGTGCGTATGGACGGCATACCGCGGCCATAAGTACCGGGCAGGCGGCGTCAGTGCCACCATGTTTTCGCTGCTTTCCGCCGTGCTGGGGTTGTTCCTGGGCCGGGCCGTATACTGCGGGGTGCGTTTTGACAAGCTGTTTTATGATCCCATGGGGGATTATCTCGGCCTGGCCCCGTTCCTGGATCTTACCCTGGGCGGCATCAACGTGATCGGTGTGATCCTGGGCGTGCTGCTTTCGGCCCTGCTGGTGGGCGTGGTTTCCGGAAGAGGAGGGCTGGCCCTGCTGGACAGCGGCGCCGTGCCCGGCTTAGCCCTTTTTGCCTGGGTCCGGTTTGTGGAACCCCTCAGCGGCACGGGCTTCGGCGACTTGATCACTAACCAGGAATTGTGCCGTTTCCCCTTTGCTATTGAAAACAGCTGGGGAGATTACGCCCTGTCCGTATGCTTTATCGAAGCTGTGCTGGCGGCGGTGATTGCTCTGGCCATGCTGATCACAGGCCGTTTCTGCTGGAAAAAGGGCACGCTGGCGGGCGTTGCGCTGGCGCTGCTCTGCGTTTCCCAAATCATGCCGGACAGCCTGCGGCAGGACGATGTACTCTTCCTGTTCATTTTTGCCCGCGTGTCCCAGATGGGCTACGGCGTGCTCCTGCTGGGCGTGCTGATTGCCGGGCTGATCCGGGGTGGAAAGCGGGGCCTGAGTGGAAAAACCATCGCGCTTGAAATCGTCCTCCTGCTGCTTGGCGTAGGCGTCATCATTGGCGCGGAATTCGCCCTGGACAAGACCAATTGGTCCGACACCGCCGTGTACGCCGGGATGATTGCCGCGCTGCTCTTCATGGGCATTCTGGTGATTCGCCGTCTGGCAAAAGAGGATCACGTTGCCTCCGGCATTCCTGCAGACGTGGATGCGAATATCGAAGCAGCCGAGGCCCAGGACGCATGAAGCTGTTTCCCCTGAATCTTTCTTTTATGTGACGCATGAGCCGTGCCAGTTCAGGGAAATGAAGAGTACTGGACGCTCGGCCGATCTTTGTCAACGCTCCGGAGCACAACTATGCCCATCTGCTGATTTGCTTCATGGCATTGACCGTCATGCGCGTGATCCAGTTCAAACTGAAAAAGGCGCTTTCCAAAAATTCTGAAAAAGCGCCTTACTGTTCTTATGGCATCCCTGGCGCCCGTATCGCCAAGCTCTTCTTGATTGGCAGTTGGAGCAGCTTAATAACGAATTCTTCCGTATGGTCAATGTGACTTCTGATGACCTTCGCGCCATTCTTGACGCCTTTTCCTTCTCCCTCTCTCCTCAATTGTTTACCCGCAGTGAGCTTCACTCCCTGCGTTCTTTTTTTACCTTCTGAACCCGCCGACCTCAACGTACCAGTTTATTTTGGGGAAAACGCTCTCAAACCCTTATGTCTTCTGTGTTTCGCTCTTCCGTTGGTTGTAAAGCCGGGGTATAACGCAAAGTATTGCTTTCTGTCAAATGAGAAATGATCCCCTTCTTCCCACTCCTTGTCATTTCAGACGCAAAAGTGTATCTTTTGGGCAATTCCCCTTGCGTTTCTTTTTTCCCCCTGCTATGATAGGCACACATACGGCAAGGAGGGAGATTTCGTATGGCTGAAAACATGATCGATTTGCAAGGCGTTACAAAAACCTACGCAAAAAACGGCAAAAAGGCCGTGGACGATTTGACATTGCAGGTGAAGGGCGGGGAGCTGTTCGGCTTCATCGGCCCCAACGGCGCGGGCAAAACCACCACCATCAAGCTGATGACCGGCATCCTGCGGCCCGACGCGGGCACCATCACCATGGCTGGCCACCGCTTGGACGAAAACCGGCTGGAAGCCCAGCGGCTGATCGGCTTCGTGCCGGACGGCAACGATCTGTACGACCGCCTGAGCGGCATGGAATACCTGAATTTCATGGCGGATATTTATCAGGTGAGCGCCCAGCAGCGCAAGGCCCACA
>JAFXMP010000171.1 GCA_017530275.1 Clostridia bacterium
CCTCTGGCTATGCTTCCGTTGCCCTTTCCGGGACGGTTGTCGGGCGAATCGCAATCGGCGATTGGTATGATGCGGGCGTAACTGCCGGGGAGGCGGTCGGGAAAGATGCCGTAACCATCAACAAGGGATCATGGAACCAAGGCATTATTTCCTTCACAAAATCCGTAGGCGCGGCTTCCACAAAGAGTGTCCAGTTGACGGCGGCATCGGCGTCGTGGAGCGGCAATTCTGCGTCTGTCCAAATCTGGGATGGGACCGCAGCAGATGCGCAGCATGGATCATTCACGGGCTATACAGTCACCGTGGACGCATCTGCCAGGTATACCGCAGGAGAAACGGCGGGTAAAAACGCCGTCACCATCACCAAAGGAAGTTGGAGCCAGGGTATTATTCAATTCACGAAATCGGAGGGCACGGCGAGCACGAAATCTGTTCAGCTGTGCGCCGCTTCTCCGTCGTGGAATGGGAATACGGCCACCGTCCAAATCTGGGATGGAACCGCAGCGGATGCGCAGCATGGATCGAACACCGGGTACACCGTCACGGTCACGGCACCGGATCAGACCGTTTATTATTGGGAAGGAGGCACAAAATACAGCTTTCCGAGTGGAGGGAAACGCCTCACCAATGGTGTTGACATCATGGTCGGTACAAGCACAAGCAACAGGCATTGGGTGCTGTGCCCGTCTGCATCGACGCTTACTGGTACGTGGTCCGGGACAGGAAACACGAAAACGTATACGTTGACAGGCAGCAATGTCACAACGAAAACTGTTACGTTCACCGGAAGCAGCGGAAGTTGGTCCGGCAATTCCAGAACGATAACAGTTTCTGCGTCCGACAATTCTGATCCCCTGTTCCAGTATACGATCACAGCGCCGAGCGCAAGTCTTTCGTCTTCCTGGAGCTCGTCCGGCTCCGGGACACTTCAGCACACATACACCGTTAGTTCGGCGAGCTCCAGCAAGTCAATAACGATCCAAGATGTATATTACCTTGAATTGTCTGGAAACATCTGGGCAAGCGGTGATGAATATTACCAGCATTGCGAGGCGAGCCTAAGAATCAATGATGGTGGCACAACGATCTACAAAAACAAGGTTGATTGCTATGGCGGGGTAGATGTAACAGCAGCCGTCAATTATGGCAAGAGCATGGTGAGCAATACGATGTATTACTGGGAAAACGGGAATCAGTATACGTTCCCATCTGGTGGAAAACGGCTCACACAGGGCGTTGATATCATGGTTGGCACCAGCACGAGCAACCGGTATTGGGTGCTGTGCCCGTCTGGAGGAGGCGGCGGAACCATCGACATTCCGTCAACGCAGATATATACCACGTCATCAGCTCCAAGCGGCGCAACAAAACTGAACGTATTAAGGAACCGGTTCATTGAAGCAATGAACGATTCTGACTTCGTTGTCTTCCGCGTAGACTGCGGTTCGTCGCAGAAATGGTATTACATGGAGCCGTAAGATGAAAGGAGAAACGCATGAGCACAGGAAGAAAGATCATCCTTGGTGACGGCCAGGAATTGCCCGGCGTGGAAGTCGGGTATGCCTCCGGTGTGCTGTGGCTGTACAAGCTCGGCATGACCATCAATCAGGCAATCGAATTTCTGGCCGAGGAACGAACGCAACAGATCACATTCGTCTATGGCGATATGCGGGACGAATATGAGGGTTTCACCAGGATCGCCGCGGCCATGGTCGATTTTGACGGAACGATCAAAGTCGCACTTACGCAGCCGGATACCGAATAAATGCTGGGGATCACCCCGGCATTTTGAATAAAAAGGAGGATAAGATCATGAGTCAGGAAGCCAAGGAAACGAAGAAACAGGAATTCACCCAGGCCCAGGCCGTAAGAGCGCATGGTGCGCTTGAAAAGCTCTACAATCAGGATATCCCGTCCACCGAGGCATTCGATGTGTACATGATGATGCAGAAGCTGGAGCCTATCGCCACCTTCCAGCAGGATCAGCGCCGGAAGATCATCGCGGACATGAAGCCCAAAATCGAAAATGAGGGCAGGACGTTCAATTTCGGCACCACGGAACGCCTCAAGGAATACCAGGAACGCATCAGGAAATTGGAGGAAATGCCGGCGGACATCGATATTAAGCCGATAGAAGTCCGGCTCACGCCAAGCCTGTATATCGCGGGCGCTGATATTGCCGCCCTCAAGGGGTTTATCAATTTCGTCAAGTAAGCATTCCGCCCGGCCAGATCAATGACCGGGCGTTTGCTATATCAGAAAAGGAGGGTAATACCCATGGCACAAAAAACCATGTACCCGGCTATCAATAATAGCCCGGTCACGACGTTGGCGGCGGCCATCACGGTCAATTCCACGACCATCGAAATCGCGGATGCGTCTGCGCTGCCTGCCGCGCCGAACATTGCCACCATTGGGGAGGATGATTCTGCCGAGCTCGTTCTCTACACCGGCATTTCCAATTCGTCCCTCACCGGCTGTACCCGCGGATTCAACAGCACAACCAAAAAGGCGTGGCCCATCGGCAGTAAAATCTACCGGGCATTTACTGCATACGATCACGATACGTTCCGGGAGAACATCGCCGATCTGGCGTCGAAGCAAGTCGAATTGGACCCGCATAACTACGCCTTTGACGGCAAGGACCTCAGCGCCGTATTCGCGGACGCCGACGCGCTGTACGCCGCCATGGTGCAGGAAGATTACAGCAAAATCCGCCTCGGCGATTACTGGCCGGTCACGCTCAACGGCACGTTCAGGGATTACGGGTCCATGACGTTCCAGAGCGGCAAGAAATACTATTCCGACACAGCGCTTACCACGGAGGTCGGGACTTCGGATCAGGATTACGCCGCATCGCCCGTCGGTGATAATTCGATCCCTGGATGCCATAAGCCGTATTGCGAGGTCACGATCGGCGGCACCAAGTATTATTGCGATTATGACGATTGCCTGCCGTATGCGGTCAAAACGCTCACCAATGCGCTGATGAAATTCGAGGTGATGCCGAACGTCTATTACCGCTATGGTGATTCCGGTGCTCTGTCAGGGAACAAGAAGCACATCCTGTTCTCGGCGCGTGACGGCCTGCCCACCACCCTGAAAATGCGCAAATGCAACGAACAGTGGGAGGGCCAGCACATCGACACGTTTACGGGCGATGGCACGACGGCGGAGTTTACGCTCTCCGGAACCGCTGGCACTCTCGGCTATGTGTATGTAGACGGGGCCAAGAAAACGTACAACACCGATTACACGTTCGGGAGCAACAAGATCACGTTCAAAGCTGGAAAGATTCCTGCGGCCAGCGCTGAGATCAAGATCGAATGGATGGATGGCACGACGCCCTGGAACGGTTCGGCGCTCTACAAGACCTTCAACGATCCGGATTATGGTATCATCAAGCTCATTCAGACGGCGGATGCCAAGCTGTACAGCCACATCCTCACTAACAGCGGTGGGGGCATGAGGTATTATGGCGAAAAGCGCAACAAAACCGGCCAGCAGGACGGAGGTTGGGCGGATCGCGGTGTACTATTCCTCCCGACTGAGGATGAAATTTGGGGCCGGCCTATCCATTCAGCATCAGGCTTGCCTGGATACGCTCAGATGCAGCAATGGCCCATCTATCAGCTCGGTGGCAGGAGGCATTTTGCCAAAGGCGCTGGCAACGGTGCGTCGCGCTACACCGTCTGGTCAGCTTCGTCTACCAGCGTCACCGCCTTCGCCCTTGTGCACTTCGGCGGCGGTGCCGGCGGCTCCAGCGCGACCGTTGCGGCTGTGGCCGCCCCCTGCTTCATTTTTTGCGAAGCCTGATACCCTATACCCCGCCCCTTCATGGGGCGGGAATCTCTGTGAGGAATGATATGAGCAACATCAAAGCACGTTTGGTCACGCCGACCGGGATCGAATGGATGGATATTCCGTTCAGCCTGGCGGCGGCTGTCTGGAAATTCATACGAGGCGAATACAAGAATAAGGCCGCTGCGAAAACAGTGCCAGGAACCGCCAAGGGAGAGCGCGGGATGGCCGATATACCGAAAAGGTATTGGGAAACGCACGCCGTCCCGATGCACAAGATCACCAGAAAAATCATCCGGCAATGCAGAAAAGCGTTTCAGGCGTACCCTGTTACGCCGGAATTGGTGAAGAAAAGAAAGAAACACTTGAAAAAGGCTTTCGATCTGTGCTTTGCACTCTTTGACGAGATCAGGCTTGCGCTCAATGAGTTCCCGGAGCTGGACGCCAATAAATTCAACGAGATCGATGGTCTGCTCAATAAGGAGATCGAAGCCCTGAGAAAAGGGCGCAAGGATACGCGCCTCGTCAATCAGGGCCAGAAGAATCCGCCTCACGAGAGCCAAAAGAATCCTGCGCCGTAAGGCGTTCGGATACAGCTTGCTTTCTGTAACTCTTTGGTGCCCTTGTCGGTGCGTCGCGCAACAACGTCTGGTCAGCTTCGTCTACCAGCGTCACCAACTTCGCCAATGTGAACAACAACGGCAATGCCAACAACAACAACGCGACCAATGCGAATGTGGCCGCCCCCTGATTCTGCCGCCCGGGGTTAAGTCGTTCCCCGGATGGAGGGCCAGAGCAAGTAAGCCCGCGAGGGCTGAACGGAGTGCTCGGGCAGGAAGGAGAAAGCAAGCGAGCAAACGATCCTCGGATCGCAGTGCTAAATCTGTATGATGATGCCGACGTGCGGACGCTTCTTGCATGGCAGATGATTGTGTCCTCCATCTGTTTCATGCACGGACGGCAAAGCGGATAGACAGACACGCAACACAAATTCCGTACATCATACCAACCGGAAATCAAAGGAGGAACCGGAAAAATGACAAGCCTACAACGGCGGGAGGGAAGGTATTTCCGCCGTAGGATTCAGAGGGAATTGAAGCGGCTTGAATATAAGGCACAGTATGATTCCATCGATGCCGTTACCAATCTGAACAAAATCAGGAAGGGGGCAAAACTCAGCAGGAATGGAGTCAATAAAAAGGCGTCTGTCCAGCGGTATTTCATCAATGAATTGCACAACGAGGCGGAAAGCAGACGGAAGATATTGGCGGGCGAGGATATTCGGGAAGGATTCATCGAGTTCGATCTATCCGAAAGAGGGCATAAACGCCACATCCGAGCCATGCACTTCCGAGAACGAGTGATTCAGCGCTGCATTTGTGACAATGCTCTGGTGCCCGTGCTGTCAAGGCCACTGGTGCACGACAATGGGGCCAGCCTCAAAGGGAAGGGCATCCATTTCGCCATCTATCGGGTGCGTGACATGTTGCGGCGGTATTATCGGGTCAATGGAGATTTCGGAGGGCACGTATTGCAGGCTGATTTCTCCAAGTATTTTGATAATATCAATCATGATGAAGTTTGGAAAATACTGGACAGGCAATTCGACTGCGACGAATTGAAGGGCCTTGCCTGGATGTTCGTGCAGGCTTTCGGCGAAATCGGCATCGGAATCGGCAGCCAGGTTTCACAGATATTGGCTGTATCGTATCCGAACAGAGCGGATCACTGGCTCAAAGAGATCGCCCGGATCGGTACATCTTGCCGGTATATGGATGACACTCTGGCGTTGCATCGTGACAGAAAGCGCCTGTGCGACGCTTACGATGGGCTGCTCACACTCTGGAACAGTATGGGGATCATAGTGAACAAAAGCAAGACCAGGATCGCGCCGATGAAGCGGTTTACCTTCCTGAAGGTAAGGTATCAATGCCTGCCCGGTGGAAAAGTCGTCATGAAGCCTTGCAGGAAATCGTTCATTCGTATGCGCCGACATCTGCGGGCGTTCAAACGCTTTTGCGATGCCGGAGAAATGACGCTTGATCAGGTGCTGTGCGCGTATCAATCTTGGTATGGATACCAGCAGCACTTCGATTGCCATAAGGCGCTGCGGGAAATGGACAAGTACCTGTTCCGCCTGTTCGGAATTTGGGTAAGGCATAAGAAACAGCATAAGAAAACGCATGGAAGGAGAGATTTCAGATGGCTCAAAAAACAATTAGCTACTGCATCGATGAACAGGATCGTATTACCAGCCTGTGCATGAGTGACATGAGCGGAAATACCGGCTGGCATGTATCCACGGTCGATGCTCTCGGCCTGGATATGGATGCAGAGCTGTTCGACGATCATGGAGCGTGCGCCTATAAGATCGTCAACGGCGCTGCGGTGCAGCGCAGCCAGCAGGAGCGGGAACAGGATTGGCCGGAACCGGAAGAGCCTGAACCTGTTACCACGATTGAAGAAGTGTCCGAACGCCTTGATTCGGTCGAGGCGGACAACCTTACGGCTCTGGAGGGCATCGCCGAGCTGTACGAAATGCTGATGCCGTAAAGGAGGACAACAGGATGGTGAAGGTCTATGTGCGTCTTATCCAAGCTGGGCTCAGGACGTTGGAAGATGTCCCTGAGAAACTTCGTGAAGCTGTGCGTGCTGCTTTGGAAGGAGGTGAATGAGATGGCCGCTGTCTATGCTACCCTGATTATCAAGGGCCGCCGGACCTTCGCCAGCGTTCCTGAAACGCTGAAGGAACAGGTCCGCGAAATCCTGATTGCCCTCGAATGCGAGCATCTGATCATCGAGGAGTGATCAAATGAGCCACCTGGAGATAATCGAGCGCCTGTGCCGGATGCTCGATGACGCTCAAAATATCATCCGGGAGCAGGCTGCGCTGCTGGAAATGCATGGGATCAGCACCCAGGACGGAAATCTGGAAAATCAGCGCCGTCAATTGCTGGAGCGCATCGAAAAATCTATTTAGGCGGGGGCATGGCATCCATGCCCTCTATTCTATGTGAAAGGGGGCCATTCCCATGTCTACAGAATGGGGCCTCATTATCAGCGCGGTGTCATTGCTGATCGCGTTTCTGTCTTTTTATCGGTCCGGGCGTAAGGATGATAAATCCGATGCTGCCGCGGACGCGGCGGCCAATGCCAGGATAGAAACGAAGCTCGATGGCATCCAATCTGGTGTCGATGATGTTCGTGTGGAAATGCGCACGATGCGGGCCAAGGTCGATGACCATGCCGAACGGCTGGCGAAGGTCGAGGCCAGGGCATCCAGCAATAGCCACCGCATCGACACGCTTGAAAAAGTCATCAAGGAGGAATGAATCACATGATTAACTGGAAAGTGAGAATCAAAAACAAGGCTTTCTGGCTGGCGATCATTCCGGCTGTTCTGCTGCTCATCCAGGCGGTGGGCAGGCTGTTTGGGCTGGAATTGGATTTCGGAGAGGTCGGCAATGGCCTCAAGGAAATCGTCAACGATATTTTCGCGGTGCTGGTCATCCTGGGTATCGTCACGGATCCCACCACCGAGGGAATAGGGGACAGCCAGCGTGCGCTTGGGTATGATGAGCCCTGGCGCGATTACCCTGAAATGGAGGATTAAACCATGATCCAGGCAGCGCAACTCATAGCCTTGTTCATGCAGGCATTGGCCGAAGCATGGGGTTATATCTGGGGAGCATCCGGCCAGGTATGGACGGAAGCGAAACAGAAAGCTGCCACACGAGAAATGACCGTCAAGTATGGGGCTCAATGGATAGGCCGGAAGGTCGCGGACTGTTCCGGCCTTTTCGCTTGGGCTTTCAAGCAGCTTGGCGGGTACATCTATCATGGCAGTAATACCATATTCAAGGACTATACAACGGCCACCGGCAAGCTGGTCAATGGTCAGCGGGCGGACGGTCAGCCCATCAAGCCCGGAACGGCTGTGTTTCTCTACAATGCCGATTCCGGTTATCATCATATCGGCCTGTATGTGGGCGATAATACCGTGATCGAAGCAAAGGGCACGCAGTATGGCGTGGTCACGTCCAAGCTGTCCCATTGGGATTATTGGGGAGAATTAAAAGGGATCATCTATGCGGATGCCGATCCACAAACGCCTGCGCTCAAGCTGGGTGATCGTACTCTGCTCCGGCAATCTCCCAATCAGACAGGGGCCGATGTAACGGACCTGCAGAGCCGCTTAAACGCCCTGGGATTCGATTGCGGCGAAGTGGACGGAGTATTCGGCAAGAAAACAAAGGCGGGCGTCATGGCGTTCCAGAAGGCCGCTGGGCTCAATCCTGACGGGAAGTTTGGCCCGCTCTCGTATGCTGCATTGCTCAAGATGGAGGGCGGCAGCGGAGAGGATGCCACCTACACCGTCACCATCTCTGGTCTGGATGAAGTCACCGCCGCCGAGATCATGGCACGATACCCGCAGGCTGTCAAGGTTAAGGAAGGAGGCGAGGCAGAATGAAAAAGGTGTCTGCCATCTTTTGGGCAATCTTGTTCTTTGTAGCCCTCTTTATTCTGCTCATGCAAAATGCAAACGCGGAAGCAATAGCCGCCCCTGAAATCTTCCAAGAATCCAAAGGGGACGGCGTTCGGATTGAGGTCGTTGCCCGCGTAAGTTTCGATTGGGAGAGTATTTACCGGCTGGATGAGATCGAGGCATTGATCTATCAGGAATATGCGGACAAAATAATCGCTGTGTTCCTCACGGACGGCGCAGCCTTGGCCCATGCCAATATCATGGAGCAGATCAAGCCTGGGGCGTTGGCCGTTTCTTTCGATACCGCCCCCATTCGGAAATTTGTCACCAGGTACGCATATCTGATCATCGTCAAATCGACAGCAGAATAACACCGCCCCCGTCTGGCCCAGTGTCAGGCGGGGGCTTTCTATATATAAAAATTTTCATAAATTCCAAAATTACTGTTGTATTTTACTTTATTGTATGGGATGATATATCCGCCGGGTGAGAAAACGGCAGAACTCCGAAACCACCACGACCATGAACGGGAGGAAAGAATCATGACCACCAAGGAACAGGAACGCAAGGCCCTGGCACAGATCAAAAAGATCATCGATTCTCTGGGGGAAAATTCCTACGTCGCCACCGCCTTTGAAGGGTGCTTCGAGGTCGCCACTCAAAACATCGAAAACGACTTCGCCTGCTCCATGATGCAGCGGGCCGAAAGCGCCGAGAAAAAGGCTGCTGAACTGACCAGCGAAAACCGGGAACTGAAAGCCACGATCCAGAAGATCGAGAACGAATCCTCCGCCACCTTCACCAGCTTGCAAGAAAAAATCAAGAGCCTGGAAGCCCTGAACATTGGCACTGATTACCTCTGCGATCTGGAAGACCTGGTAAATGAACAAATCTACACGGCAGAAACAAAAGCAGCCGAAGCCGCCGAAACGATTGTAACCTGGTCCGACAATCCGGCGTCTAACGCATTTAAGACCGCCGTAAGCCTCCATCGGTCGATGAAAGAACGCAAGGGCCACTTCGAAAATATCAAGGCAAATATCCTCAAGGCTAAAAAAGCCTCTATCGCCCTCAAATAAACAATCAAGACCCGCCGGGGAGCCTCAATCCCCGGCAGAAAGGAGGATCGACCATGACCATCAAGGAAAAGCTGGCGCTCATGCGGGAGATCGAGCGCAGGAACAGGGAACACGTCAAAGCCTGGAAGCAGCAGCAAGCCAAGTAATGCACCGTAACCACCACGACACAGGGCCGCAGCCCGCCCGGTCAAGAATAGGCGGGCAGAAAGGAAATGACCATGAAAAAGCCCATCGCTTCTGAATCTTTCATTCTGACCACGGAAAAGGGGAAGAAAACCAAAATGCGCCTTGACCTGGTTGAAAGCGCTTCTTTCCATTACGGAAACTGCACCGCTGTCCTCATGTTCGAGAATGGGGAATTCAAAACCCAGTACGACACCCGCTATGAGCAGGGGTGCAACTCTCCCGAATCTTTCCATAACTGGGCGCTTGGATGCGTCCTGGGGCACGTCCGCGAAGGTATCACAGTCGCCAGGGCATGACCATACTGCGCCAGCCCGCGGGCCTCATACGCGGGCAAGGAGGGCTTTATGGACTATAAGACCATCGAAAAGCAAACCGCCGGGAAAACCTTCCCGGTCATGGGAAGCAATGAAAATGACGAACTGGTAGTGATCGTTCCTGGCAAGGATGAAGCTGGGAACTTTTTCAAGGTCAACACCTGCCAGTCCAACGGCTGGATCAGGACGAATCTGTTTTATGAGAACGGCGACACCTGCGAAAGCTATCACAGGTCGTTGAAATGATTGGAGGCGGCCATGAGTTATTATGATCGATATATTGTCCTGGACAATCAAGCGTCCTGGAAAAACACAGACGGGAACGCCCTCAAACGCTGGGACTGTTTCCTGAAAGGTGAGATAGTTGGGGCCATAACATGGCGCGAAAAGCCTGGGCGCTGGGAAAAGTCATTTTATGTCGAGGCGCACGAAGAAAACTATGGGGATCATTTCACCACCGTAGGAAGCTATGACAGCCTTGCGAAAGCCAAGCAGGCCCTGCAAAAGCCTGCCACCGAATGGCTTGACTATCTGGCGCGTCCGAAGCAATTCTCCCCTGCTGCTTTCCTTCCGTCCGGGGATTTTCAGTTTTACCCCACCCCGTCCGACGTGGCCGGAAAGCTCTTTACCTTCATAGACTGGCGGAAGGTCAATTCCATTCTGGAACCAAGCGCCGGCCGCGGCGACCTGCTGGATTATCTGGAATCCTTGAAAAGAATGGATTATAAACACAGGAGCAGCAGCCGCCGGTTCTGGCCCGCTGATCGGAAGTACGACGTTGACTGCATCGAAATCGACCCGAACCTGCAAGCCCTGCTCACAGGGAAGGGGCAGAGGGTCATCCACGATGATTTTCTCACCTTCAACACGAGGAAGTGTTACGACCTCATTTTGATGAATCCCCCGTTTTCGGACGGCGACCTGCATCTGCTTCATGCCCTGGAGCTGCTCCGTTCGGGCGGTCAGGTGGCCTGCATACTCAACGCAGAAACCATCCGAAACCCGTACACTGTCAGCCGCAAAGCCCTGCTCAAAGAACTGCACCGCCTGGGCGCGATGATCAAGTTTTATGAGGACGCTTTCTCAAAGGCAGACCGCAGGGCGCGGGTGGATATTGCCATCGTTTACGCACGGCTGCCGGAAAAGCAGACGGACGCCTCTATGTGGGACGATCTCAAAAAGGCCCATGATACCGCCTGGGATCAGGCAAGGCCGGAAAAGAACGAACTGGCCCCGTCAAACAACGTGGAGCGCCTGATCCGGGAATATGACCTTCTGTGCGCCGCAGGAATCAAACTCATTCAAGCCTATAATGGCATAGCCCCTCATATTTTCAGCAGCCGAAGCCGTGAATACACCCATCCGCTGATCCGGCTGGAAGTCAACGGTCATTCCTCTGTCAATGATTACTATGGGTCGCAGGAGGTAAACGAATTCCTGACAGCCGCCCGCGCCCGGTACTGGCGGGAACTGTTCGACCTGCCAGACGTTCAGGGCAAGATGACCACCGACATGAAAAAGGAATATGATTCCACCATACAGGAAATGCGGGAGTATGAGTTTTCTGAATTCAATATCCGGCAGGTACTGAAAAAGATCATGGGTCAAATCTCCGTCGGCGTAGAGGATGCCATTGAGAAGTGCTTCGATAAACTGTCTGCTGAACATGCCTACCACGACGATGTCCAGAATGAGAACGTCCACTACTACAACGGCTGGAAAACCAACAAAGCACACTATGTCAATATGCGCTGCATTATTCCGACCTGGGGATGCTTTGCCACGGAATACAAAGCGGACAAGTATAACCGCTACAAAAGCGTGATGACAGGCATCAATGTGAACGGGTGCTTCGGTGTCCTGGATGATCTTGAAAAGGCGCTGGACTATCTGGACAAGGGAGAAACACAACCCACCGACCTGCTCACGCAACTGAACGTCGCGGCCAGGGCCGGAAGAACCGCTGGCATTTCCTGCAAATACTTCACCGTCAAGTTTTTCAAGAAAGGCACCTGTCACATCCAATTCCATGAGCAGAAGATCGTTGACCGCCTCAATATCTTCATGGGCCGCAAACGGGCATGGCTGCCTCCGTCCTATGGGAAGAAATCGTACAGCACAATGACTCCAGAGGAAAAGACGGTCATCGACTCTTTCCAGGGCAAAGAAAAGTATGCCCGCATCATGGAAGACACAAAGGATTATTTGATCGAACCGGCTGAGCAGGGCGCGTTCCTGCTGGCAGAATAGGAGGCACCATGTTCGGCAAAAAGAGCCCGCGTCCCTACGCGGTCATGTGGAACGAGATTTCTGGATGGGGCGGGCGGATAGCCTGCCGGTATGCTTCTTTCAAATCCGAGAGAGCACGTTACCGTTTCTTCATGAAGCTCATGCGCAATCCTGATTTTGTCGGGATCGTCCAGCTTACAAATTTTTAAGGAGGAACCCTCATGAACAAAGTTTTCCTGATCGGAAATCTGACACGCGACCCTGAACTCCGTACCACCCCAAGCGGGAAATCTGTCTGCACCTTCACCATCGCAGCCAACCGCAAAAAGAAGAACAAATCCCAGAACGAGCAGCCCGAGGCCGATTTCTTCCGCATCACCGTCTGGAACGGCCTGGGCGAAAGCTGCGCAAAATACCTCACCAAAGGCCGAAAGGTCAGCGTGGTCGGCCCTGTGTCCTGCCGCACCTATGAAGGGAACGACGGCGTCACCCGCGCCAGCTTGGAGGTCGAGGCTGACGATGTGGAATTCCTCACGCCCCGCGATAAACAGGAAACCGGAGGGGCTTCGCCCAAATATCAGAGGGACGAAGATGAATTCCCCCTCTAAAGGAGGCCAGCCATGCCGAAGAAGAAAAAATCCCCTGCGGAACTCATAGCGGAATATGAAGCCGATATTGACAAGGAACGCAAGAAGTGGGATTATTACAAGGTACACGGCGGCACGGACGGCTATCCGTATGGCGTGGCTCTCAATCTCACCCGAAACCATATCATCTATGATTTGATGATGATCGCAGAAATCAAGGCAGACGGAAAGCCGATCCAGACGTCTATGTTTGACAATCAGCTTTTAACGGATCACCACTGGGCCGCCGTAGACAAAAAGGCCGTCATGAAGGATAAACGCATACCGCCGGAAGTTTCCTGGAAGCTCATGGTGACCGACCGCATACCCATCTACTGATAGGAGGAACCACCACGATGTATAATCAAAACAGCATGACCGCCTGCGAGATCATCAAAGCCTGTTTGAAGGAAAAGGGTCTCAAGCAAAAAGACCTGGCTGCCAGGATCGGCAAGTCCACCCCTGCCCTCTGTACGCAACTCAATGCAGGGTACATGAGCGCCGACGAATGGCGTAAGATGGCTGAGGCCATCGGGTACAAGATCATGGTCATGGACGAGAGCCTGCCTATTCCTGGGGCTGGGGAAATGCAGGATCGCCGCCTCATGATTCTGGAACGTCTGGACGAACTGGAACGCATGAAACAATTCGCCACCCCCAAAATGGCCGCCAAGATCGAGGAACGAATCACGGAGCTGCGCGGGCGGCTGGCGAACCCATAAACCACCAAAGGGCCGTTGTCCTGGCAGGTACTTTCCTGCCGGATCACGGCCTTTTTCTTTTTCAAAAAATCTGAATTTATGAAAGAAAATTTCAATTTACCTGTTGTATTTTGTCCTTAAGTATGGGAAGATATAACCGTACCAAGGAACTGACCAACCACCACAAGGAGGGCACCACCATGAAGAAGACGACCATCGCTTTTGCTACCAAGGGTTACCGCAGGGTCGAACTCAAGACCTGGGAACAGATCGCCGAATACCAGCGCCGCGGCTGGAAGATCATCCTGGCGAAGTAAGGAGGCATTTCCATGATCCAGACCTACACCATCCCGGAGAACATCCGGCAGGAAATCCAGAAAACCATCGCCAGCTACCAGAGGAAAGCCCAAAGGTACGGCTTCCCCCTGGAAGCGAAATTCGGCGATCCCTATGTCAAGGAATTTCCGATTTATGTCCATGACAACCTCACCCGCGAGAAAGTCCAGACCATGCCCTTTGAAGTCTTTGACCTGACCATCGAAAGCGAGGTCATCCGCAAGGGTGATTATCAGGTCATCGCCAGGATCGAGCATCTGACAGACGGGAACGTGGTCAAGACCTTTTCCGATGTTGACCGACTGGAATGGGCGACCATTGGGGCCAGGTGCCAGCACTGCGGAAAAAACCACGGCCAGAAAGTCACCTTCATTGTCCGGGATGCTGCTGGGGAGGAAAAGCAGGTCGGAAGAACCTGCCTGAAAGACTATTGCGGAATTGACCCGCAGAATGTTGGCCGGTTCAATGAACTGATCGAAATCATGCTGGACGTGGAAGCAGACAGGTACGATTTTGAGGAACACGAAGTACCGGTCGCCATGCGGACAATGAAAGCCCTGACCCTGGCGGTCATGCTCAACCGGACGAGGGGCTTTCGTTCTTCCAAGGAAACCGACAGCAACAAAGAGGCCCTGGCTTCCTTGATGGCAAAGGACGAAAGCGCCGATGAACAGGACATCGAACAGGCCGAAGCCATTGCGAAAGCACTGGATGAAATGGATGTTGACACCGCCTTTGACGCCAACCTGAACAACGTGAAAACGCTCCTGAAATATGGCTTCTGCAAGGCTTCCAGCTTCGGATATATCGCCTATGCCCCAAGAGCGTTTGAAAAGTATCTGGAACGGCTGGAATGGCAAAAGGCCCGCGATGCTGAAAAAGCCGTTGAGCGCGTTTCTGAATACATCGGTCAGATCGGACAGCGGGTGACCGTCGAGGTCAAGCAAATCACCCTGGTGACATCCTGGGAAACCCCATACGGTTTTACCTACCTGCACAAACTGGTTGATGTGAATGGCAACGTCATGATCTGGTATGCCTCCAAGATTTTCGGTCATTGGGTCGAGGATGCGCATGGGGTGGAAAATTGGGAACCCTACCAGGGGCAGATGAAGGTCAAGGCCACCGTCAAAGACCACACCGAACGCGACGGCGTAAAGCAGACAGTAATCACCCGCTGCACAGCAGCATGATATAAAAGGCCCGCCGGGAGCCTTATCCCGGCGAAAGGAGGCACACTATGACGAAAGAGGATTTCATGAGCAGGATCGGCAAGGGGCCGATGGAGTACAAGGATTTCGGGAAAATCAAAATCTGGACGCAGCCCTCCGAGACTTTCCCGGATCAAATCTTCGTCCATGGGAAGGTCATTTCGGAAAGCCCCTTCGCCAGAGACGCAGGCTTCGGCGGCTGTTTCATGTCCACCATTGAGAAAGATGACTACGCAAAACTCGACAACCTGTTTGCCTCCGTCCGCCAAAAGATGCAGAGGGCGGATGCGCTGGGCAAAGCTGACCCGATTGAACTGAAAGAGGTTCGATATGGCATTACCGGCGGGACGTTTTACCGGGCAGGCGATAAAACCTTGAATCTGGAAGACTACCAGCGCGAGGAAGAAGGGATTGATTGGTTCTATCTGTATGTGGTCTACCAGGGCGAAAACGATTATTCATATGGCCGCCCTGTGATCCTGGATGGCGCTTTGTATCGCCCGATTTATTCTTTCTGGCTGGGACATTCGTACTATGACCGAAACCATCCAAACGGCATGACCAGAGAAAAGTAAAGGAGGAACCACCATGTACACCGTAACCACCACGTCCCATTATATCCCCCGCCACGCGGCGCCCGGCCGCCTGCGCTCTGCCCTGGTCTGGATCATCCGGGCATGGCGCTGGCTTTCCTGGAGGATGGATCAGCCCATGACAGGCCCGGAAATGTGCTTGGCAGGGGCCGCCCTGGGCCTGCTCTTTGCAAAGGTCATTTTCTTCTGCTACTTCGGATGATGGGAGGGTCAATATGAAACTGGAAATCGAAGTCCGCAGGGATCGCCCCTCTGTCACGCAAGGCTTTGCCACCGTCATGGTCAACGGACTGCCCCTTGTCAGCTTCGGCGACGAGATCGAGATCATTCATCCCGGAGAAACCTACTACGGCCCGCTGATCGGGGACTGGGCCAGCCGGAAGCCCGACGTGACTTTCATCCTGGCGGCTTTCTGGCACCCCATGGACAATATTGAGCATCTGTCCGACAAAGCAAAGGGCCTCATTGAACGCCTGTACGCCATGAACGACCCGGCCAGAATCCGGGAGAAGAAGGAGGAACCCGCAGAATGATGTACACCTATTTCCTGACACAGCGCCCGGCCGGGCCTGGGGCGCTTCCGCAATTCGGCCTGGACGAGATCGAGAGCTACGACGAAAAATCCTACGTCCCGGAGATCGGCAGGGAGGCTTATGCACAGGCCACCTACACCCGGCCCTTGACCCTGGAAGAAATTGACCAGTACGAGCTGACACCGAAAGAACGGCTGGTCATGCTCACACCGGCAGAAATCGAAATCATCCGCCACGCCCTGAAATTCGATGCGACCCACGGAGGCGGGGAGCACAAGGGAGGGGAAATCGCCCTTTATAACCGGCTTGGCGGTCTGCAATAGGAGGAGCAAGAAAATGACCATAAATCAAAAGCTCAAAAAAACGGCAGAACAGTTCTACAGAGGAACGATCTCTCTTTCCGAAGCCGAATCACTCATGGAAGGTTTTATCATCGCAGAAATCGGAGAAGGCCCGCGCTTTGCTCGACAGAACATTGACTGGTATACTAACTATGTAAAGCTCAAACGTAAATCATGGAGGCTTTTGTTGAGAGTGACCGGGAACTAAGGAAGGAACAATTCAAAAACGAGGCCGCCAGACCATGGGCGGTCTTTTTTCTTGAAAAAAATCGAAAAAATTTCAAAATACCTGTTGTAATATCCGCCAAGGTATGGGATAGTAATGGCGTCGGGAGGGAACTTCCGAACACAGCTAAAGGAGGCCGCCACCGTGAAAAACTACCAGCTCACCCCCTCGATCATCGAACTGTTTGAGGTTTACGTCATGAACACCGTTGACCCCGGCGAATTTTACCACCTGAACACTGAAACCTGGAAGGAACTGCTTCCCGAAGCCAAGGAAGCGTATGACGATGCGGAGCAGGTTTTCCCCTTCACCGAGGACGATGCGGACACCATCCGGGCCACCATCGACCGCCTGCTGGAAGACGAATTCGGCGTTGAGGCCATGGCAGACTACGAAAAAAACTGCCGGTGACCTTCATCACCGGCAGCGCATGCAACTCCGTAACCACCACGAAACGGGGCGCAGAAAGATTATAACACCTGCACCCCTCCAATGCAAGGAGGAATTTTCAATGAAGCCCGATGTTTACCAGATCGTCACCGACCGCATCATTGCCCAGCTTGAGGAAGGGATCATCCCCTGGGAAAAGCCCTGGGTCAACACCAGCGGCACCAACGTGGCCGTCAGCCACAATGACGGCAGGGTGTACAGCCTGATCAATCAGATGTTACTTGGCATCCCCGGCGAATACATCACCTTTGAGCAGGCCAAGAAAGCGGGCGGCCACATCAAGAAGGGCTGCAAGGCGCACCCGGTTGTTTTCTGGCGGATGTACGCCAAGGACTTGAAGGACAAGGACGGAAACCCCATCCTGAACGAAAAGGGCGAGCCGCGGCAAGAAACCATCCCCGTACTGAGATACTTCTCCGTTTTCCACTTGGAGGACACCGAGGGCGTCAAAGCGAAGTACGTCCAGAGCCAAGGCCCAGTCACTGACAATCTCCCCATCGAGGCCATCGATCAGGCCATCACCGAATACCTGGAACGCTCCGGCGTCACCCTTCGCCACTATGAGCAGGGCCGTTCCTATTACTCCCCCGGCTCCGATATGGTGGTGCTTCCGCACATGAACCAGTTTCAGAACGCCGAAAGCTACTACGCGACGAAGTTTCACGAACTGGGCCACAGTACCGGCCACCCATCCCGGCTGAACCGCAAGGGCGGCATGGAATTCGGGGATGAAGATTACAGCAAGGAAGAACTGGTCGCCGAGATCGTGTCCGCTGTCCTCTGTAATCATTTCGGAATCGATACGGCTAAGGTTCAGCGCAACACGGCGGGTTATATCCAGCACTGGTTGAAAGTCCTCAAGGCTGACCCGAAGATGATCGTATCGGCGGCCAGCAGGGCAGAAAAGGCGGTCAACCTGATCCTGAATCTCAATCAGGAAAAAACAGAAACCGAGGCGGCTTGACCGCCTCTTTCTTTTGCGTATTTTTTACTTGCCTGTTCGTTTCCTCTGCCTTATAATGTTGGGGGACAGGAAAAAGGCGTAAGACCCCGCATCCTGCGTCCCGTGAGCATTGGGGATTGTATGCTCATAACAGGCAGGACGAACAAGCCTTTCAAAGTTGATGAATGACCATCAAAAAAGCCCTTGAAATCAAAGGATTTCGAGGGCATTTTCTTTTTCCTGGGGATCATTCACGAATACAGGAATTTGACCGAAATACCGTTTTTGAAGACCAATTCGGTCGTTTTACCATCGAAAATTACAATTTTTTGTATGATCGAATCCATGAATTCTTTCAGGGTTTTTCGGTCAAGCGCCCTGATTACTTTTTCGTAATTTACGAACCGGCGGGAAAGCAATTCTTCCGTGATTACCAAAAAGGATGCCTGCTGCATGAAGGTATCATCATCCGTGGAAGGTTCCGACCCTTGGGAGCTGGAGATCAATTCAGAAAGCCGGCTGTTCACTTTTTCCAACCTTTCCGACAATTCTGCGTTCTGAGAAATGAAATCCTGCTCTGCCATGGCTTCCTCTGAATAGAGGAAAAGCGTTTTCAGCCGCTGCAGGGCCCTTTCCAGCCGCCTCCGCTCATTGTCAAGGATTTCCTTTTCCGTTGGCATATCCGACGTGTCAGGGCCGTCATTTGGCAGGAAATCCACGTCTCCAAAGCGGGCAGCACGGAACGATTTATGAATCTGCCGCACGGAATCTGCATCCAGGCTCACGCCTACGAAGTATTCACCCCGCAGGAGCTTTTTCTCCAGGATTTCAACAGTCGTGGTGCGTCCGAAATTCCGCTGCGCTCGCAGATAGTTTGATACGAAATTCAGGATGAATGGGCCAAGGGTCACGTCAGACACATATTTGTTTTCGCAATCCTTGAACCTTCTGTGTCTGGAGCACAAATAGATTGACGGACGCCACCCGCTGCCAGCCCTGGCCTTGTCAATGGTGGCCTGAAATTGGCTCCCACATTGACCGCATTCCAGCAGGCCAGCAAATATGTGCACATGCTTCCGGCTGTACGTTTTGAAGCTCACGCTGGCGTAATTCTTGCTTTGCAGGGTCTTCACGATTTCCTTTTGCCTGGATTCCTCTATGATGGCCGGATGATGATCCGGCACGGTCACCCATTCTTTTTCCGATCTTCGCTTGTGCTGTTTTGTCCCCTCATCGTGGAAATTATACCTGTACGAGCCTACATAGAACGGAGAGGTCAGCATTTTATGCACCGTGGTCGGGCTCCATGGGATCCCGCTTCGTGTGCCATATCCATTCTCGTTCAGATGTTGCGCGATGGATAAAAGAGAACGCCCCTGCTCGTACAGATCATAAATCAGGCGGACCGTAGCCGCCTCTTTTTCGTTGATCGTGAATTCTTCCGAGCCCTTTTCGTGGTCATATCCGAAAGGCACCCTTCCCCCGTTCCATTGGCCGCCCTGGGCCCTGGAAATCAGCGTGGCGGCAACACGCTCCGAGGTCATGTTCCTTTCCAATTCGGCGAATACCAGGATAATTTTGAGCATGGCTTCGCCAATGGCCGTGCTGGTGTCGAATTGCTCATTCTTTGAAATGAACACCACGCCCAGGCTTTTTAGCTCTGCATACATGGCGGCAAAGTCCAAAAGGTTTCGGCTGATTCTATCCAGCTTCCACACAACGATGTGCGAAAACTCCCCCTGTCGCACCCGGCTCATCATCAATTGATAATCCGGCCGGTCCGTATTCTTGGCAGAAAAGCCGGCGTCCTCGAAAATCTCATATTTCTTGATCCCGAGGGCATATTCCACGTACTTTGGCAATTCTTCCCGTTGCATGGGCAAGGAATCTCCATCCTCCGCCTGCCATTTGGTGGACACGCGGATGTAAATGGCTGCCCGCTTTTCCTGGGGATCAATCCGCTTTCTTTTTGCCATGAAAGCCACCCTTTACAAGACCTTGTCTTTCATTTCCTCCCATGCCGCCGGAAGGTACTGGCCCAGCACAGCCAGGATGATCTTTCGATCACGATCCCCGCACCGCATGAACGCTTTCCCGATCATGTATTCCGTATCTTGCCCCGTTGAATTCATGCGCGGATCAGCCGTCCGGCCAAGAAGATAATCGCAGGACACGTCCAGCGCTTCCCCTATTTTCAGCAGCAGATCAGACCCCGGGACGCTCCCGCCGGACAGGGTGCGGGAGATCGTCGGTTCCTTTACGCCGGTCTTCTCTGCCAGCCATCGTTGACTTACCCCTTTTTCAAGCATGGCCTCTTTCAGAATATCGCATAGCTCCATAGGCGGCCTCCTTACTTTAAGGACGGGAGGATGTATTCCATTTCGATCCACCCATCAAGATCGAGGCGGTTCGCGGCGATCTTGCCCGCTGCAAGAAGCTCCATCGTTGATGCAGGCACCACAAATTGGATCACCTTTGAATAAGAGCCATCTGTCATTAAAGCCTCGGCCCAATATTGGACCTCGTAGCCTTTGAACCATCCCATTTTTGCAATATCCTCAATGTTGAAGAAATTCTGCGTCACCGTAGCCCTGTTATTGTAAGACGGTTCAATCCGCACATGGAAAACGACGATCTTATCAATTTCGTTTACGTTCAGGCTTAGTAATTCGCCATGCTGCACGTTGGGGCTTGGCGTATTGGTGGGCTTCTTTGTCGGCTTCTTCGTCGGTTTTTGGGTAGGCTTTGCTGTGGGCTTCTTCGTCGGTTTTGGCGTTGCAGAAGCGGTCGGGGTAGGCTTAGGCGTTTTCGTCGGGGCGGGCGTCGCGGAAGGGGCTTCCGTCGGCTCTGCTGTCGGCTCTGCACTCGGTTCTGCGGTCGGCGCATTTGTAGGAGCGTTTGTAGGAGCGTTTGTTGCGGCCTTTGTGGATGCCGTGGCCGTAGCTGCGGCCTCCGTCTGAGCTGCTTCCTGCGCTCCTTTTTTATCTGCTTCTTTCCCTTCGGTCAATTTTCCATATACACCGAACGCAAGAAAAACAAGCAGGATAATCAGGATCGTCTTGCCCTTGCCGGATTTCTTTTTTTCATTCTTCATTTTTCAGCCCTCCACAATATCATTTTAACCTACGGTCTTTTTACCTTCGAGCGCATCCTTTGCACCCATTCCGCCCTGTCCCCGCTGTAAATTCTGCAAAAGCTCTCCAGCCCTGCCGCGAAGGATTTCTTGGCTCAATGGGTCAAGCTGTCTGTACCTATCCAGCAGGGTTTTTTCATCCTCCGATAATTCCGCATCCCCTGGGCCAGCCAGGGAAACGCGGTCGGTCCTCCCGAGCAGGTAGTCAACCGAACAGCCCAGGACGTCCGCAATCTTCGCCAGATTATCAGCTTTCGGCATGGACGTTTCAAAATGAATCATCGTGTTCCTTCCGAGGCCGGCGCATGTCAGCATGGAACTCAACGTAATATTTTTTTCTTTTGCCGTCGCCTTTATTCTGGCGGCAATTTCAGATGACGAAAACACCAAAATCACCCCTTCAAAAATATTTCTCCATTTCAGGAGAAAATACTATTGACATTCTCCAAACTGGGAGATATAATAATATCATCATCACCCCCACCACGTACATTTTACTAAATTACCTGGGTGATGTCAACGAATCTTGACAACTAAACAACTATTTTCCCGGAGGGGGCGCGGCTACTGTCAAAACCGGAAAGCGGCCTCCGAAGGGGCATTCGCGAAGCACCTTACCACCAAACACACAAAAATTGAAGGAGGCCACAATCATGGACAAATACTCTGAAATCTTCCAGGAACTGAAAGACCTGAAAACCCCGATCGACGAAAGGCTGCTGAACGGCCTTGCGTGGATGATCTCCGAAGAAGTGAACGGCAAGGACGATCAGGACAAGGCCACGAGCTCTCTCGTTGCCAGCGGCGTGCTTTTCGCTATATCTCAAATGAGCGAAGAAGATGAATACAAGGAAGGGGTCGGCAGGGTCTGTCAATACCTGCGAGAAAAATACGGCCATGATACTGGCTTCTTACTATACGGTTACTGCTAAAAACCATGTCCCGCAGGGGTCACTCCCCTGCGGGTGACCCATATAGAAAGAGGTGTCAAAATGCTTTCCGAATATCAGAAAACGGAATGGATCAAGAAGCGCAAGGAAAAGCGCCTCAGTCAGAACGACGTGGCGCTGCTGATCGGCGTTTCCGGTTCTTCCTACAACAAATACGAAAACGGCTATCAGGTGCCACCGCCTGATGTGGCCGCCAGGATCGCAAAAGTCCTGGAACTGCCGGTATCCGCGGTCAAAGCCTGATCACGGGGAGGCGCGTGCAATGAAAACCACCACGACCGAGCAGGCTGTCCAGCGGATGCGGGACTACCTGCGAGAAGAAAAGGGCATCCAGACCCAAGACCAATACCGGGAGCGCTATTGCCGCTTCATCCTGGAGGGTCCGCACATCAATCTGGCAATCTTTACGCAAGGAGGGCCCTATGACAATTTCGGATGCAATCAGCCAAGCGCCCAAAAGGTGGGATAAGCAAACCGTCAACCGCTGGGCCAATTTATGGAAGGAGGTCGAGAAAAAATGTGCGCCGTCTGTTATCATTCCCCCTGCCTGCGTCGCTGCCCTAACGCAGATATTCCCGTATTTGACGTTTGCGGACGATGCGGAAACGATATTGAGCACGGTGATCGATATGCTCAAATCGATGGAAAGCCTATCTGCGAAAACTTCCTGGACAACATGACCCTTTCCCAAATCCTGGACCTCTTCGACACCTGTTTGGAGGAGGCGCAATGATGGATACAAGCACCATCCTGGGCTCTTTCTCCACGGCGGACGAAATCACCTTTGACCGTGAAAACCACATGTACAGGGTGTCGGGGATCCCCATTCCGTCCGTCACGCAGCTTATGCAGCCACTTACACAGACCAAATACAGCACCGTCAATGATCTGGTCCTCCAAATGGCGGCGGACCGCGGAACCGAAGTCCACACCGCCATTGAGTTTTTTCTCAAATACGGAATCGCGGAAATCAGCGAACGAGGCCGCGCCTATCTGGACGCCTTCATGGCCTGGTACAACGATTACAATCCGCAGATCATCAGCAGCGAACGCATGACCTACCACCGCACCATGCTATACGCAGGCACCGTTGACCTGCTGGCAAGCGTCGCCGGAAAACAAACCTTGATCGACTATAAGACCACGGCCGTCATCCATGACAGCCTTACCACCGTCCAGCTTGAAGCATACCAAAGGGCCCTGGCATCCGAGGGCGTCCAGGTAGATCAAAAAGCCATTCTGCAATTAAAGCAGGACGGAACCTATTCTTTCAAAGTTTACCAGGCCAACGATATGGAAGCCTGGAAAACATTCTGCGCCCTGGTCACCATCCAGGCGCACAACATCAAATATGGAGGATGATGCAGCATGGAAACCACCACGAACGAACAGGTTGTCGCCACCATCAGCACAGAGCAGGTGCTCAACGAACAGGAGGCCAAACAGACCGCCGACAATGTGGCCCTGCAGATCAGGGTCAGCAGCATGGTCATTCAAACCGAAGACCAGTACCGGGAGGCCGCCGAGATCGGCAAGGATATCAAGCGCAGGGCCAAGATGGTCGTTGACCTCTTTGCCCCCATCAAGGCGGCGGCCCACGAAGCCCACCGCGTAGCCTGCGACCGGGAAAATGCCATGCTTACCCCCCTGCGGGACGCGGAAAAGCAGATCAAGGGTCTCATGAGCGCCTATACTGCAGAGCAGGAACGCAAGCGCCGGGAGGCCCAGGAAGCAGCCCGCAGAGCCCAGGAGGAAGCGGCCCGCAAGGCCCTGGAACAGGCCGTAGCCCTGGAGCAGCAGGGCAAGCAGCAGCAGGCAGACGCCGTCCTGGAGGAAGCGGAAATCATGGCCGCGACCCCCGTGGCTGTTGCTCCCACCGTTACACCCACCAAGGGCGTCACCACCAAAAAGGTTTGGGAAGTCCAGATCGTTGATCCTGACGCCGTACCTGTTTCCGTTGCGGGCATTGTCATCCGCCCCGTCGATCAGATGGCAATCAAAAAGCTGGCGAACACCAGCAAGGGGCAAATCCAGATTCCCGGCGTCCGCATCATCGAAAAGGTTCAGACCATTTTGAGAACGTGAAGGAGGAAACCGCCATGTCCACGCTGCCTACGGAACAGCCCAACGCCATCACCACCTTTGAAACGGCCTACGGCACGGTCAGCCTGTCCCCGGAGATTGTGTCCAACTACCTCAAGCGGGGCAATAAAAACCTCACAGATCAGGATATTACCCTCTTTATCAACCTGTGCAAGTACCACAAGCTCAACCCCTTCGTCAACGAAGCCTATGCCATCAAATTCGGCGACGATTTCCAAATGGTCATTGGCTATGACACCTATAAGCGCCGGGCCGAGGAAAATCCGGCTTACCATGGCCGCAAATCCGGCATCGTGGTGCTGCGCGGGGATCAGGTAGTCCAGAAGGAAGGACCCTGCCTCTATCCCTCTGAAAAGCTCCTTGGCGGCTGGTGCCGCGTATTCCGGGAGCTTCATGGAACTGTCGTGGAGGATTACAAGGAAGTAAGCCTCACGGAATACGACAAGGGGCAATCCAACTGGAAAACCAAGCCCGCCACCATGATTGAGAAAGTGGCCGTCAGCCAGGCCCTCCGCTCCGCTTTCCCTACGGACTTTGCCGGGATATACACGGCGGAGGAACTTCCAGCCCAGGAGGACGCCCCTGGCAGCCAGCAGCAGGGCGCAGGTCAGCAGCAGGGCGGGGATGGTGAACACATCGACCCGCAGACCGGGGAAGTCGATAAATCCGGCAAGGTCACGGATGAACAGCGCCGGAAAATGTTCGATCAGGCCAAACAAATCTACGGAAACCAGTCCGTGGAACGGGTCAAGAAATTCTGTGACGAAAAGGGTTTTAAGGCCACCACGGAGATGACCGTCGCCGCCTATGAGGAATTCATGGAAACCCTGGCCGATGAATATTCGGCCATGCTCGATCAGGTACAGGCAGAGGGAAGCGTCCAGTAACCATCCAGAAAAGCCGTCATCCCAGGAAAGGAGGTTGATGCGGCTTGAATCTGAATGGTTATATCAAGCTCCACCGGAAGATGATGGCTTGGCAGTGGATAAACCACCCGCCCACGTTCTGCCTGTTCATCCATCTGCTGATGATGGCCGCATACGAACCGGGCGGGCAATCTGGTATGATACTGCAACCTGGACAGGTCTCCGCAGGGAAAAGGGAATTGGCAAAAAGAACAGGGCTGTCAGAGCAACAGGTTTTGACAGCCCTGGCCCACCTGAAAACCACCGGGGAAATATCTGTTTCGACTGTGGACAGAAAATACAGCGTAATAACAATTCTGAACTGGACGAAATATCAGGTATCACCCAGCGGCCAACCCAGCGACCCACCCAGCCATGACAACCCGGAAAGCCTTATGCCGCAAGGAATTTCTAAAAACTTCATCTGCTACCCACCCAACGACCAACCCAGCAACCCACCCACAGAACCACCCACAAACCCACCCACTATAATAGAGAAAAATAAGAAGGGTAAGAAAGGAAAGAAAAAAGATATATATAGTGACGAAAACGGCTGGCCTCAATTCGGGGATTTCGTCTGGATGCCTCAAAAGGAATACGATACCCTGGTGGATCGGTTCGGGGAACCATTCACCACGAAATGTATTGAAACCCTGGGCAACTATAAGGGCAGCAGCGGAAAGAAGTACGTCTCCGATTATCGGGCGATCCTGAATTGGGTGGTCGATAGGGTCAAGAAGGATTATCCCCTCTTGATGAAGCGGCAACCGCAGCAGCAACAAATAACCACCACGAGAAATGAAAGCGAATGGGGTGATGGAATTTGAACATCTTTGAAAGCGTCCTGCAGCAGGCTATGCAGCCCAGGGCACCCAACGAAGGGGACTACCGGGATCAAGAAGGATTCCTGGTGTGCGGTCATTGCGGGGGCCGCAAGGAATTTGATCTTGAAATCCTGGGGAAGCTCCGGCGCGTCCCCTGCTCCTGCACATGCGAACAGGCCGCCGTCGAAGCGGAAAGGCAGGCGGACAGGCTTCAACGCCAAAAGGACAGGATCAACAATTCCGTGCAATGGCTCCGGGAAATGGGCTGCCTCATTACGCCAGAGGCCACGTTCAGCCGGAACGACGGGAAAAGCCGGAAGAATACCGAAACCCTTGTCCGCTATGCCGAGAAATTCGATCAGGCGGCGGAGAAGAATATCGGCCTCATGCTCTACGGCGAAACCGGGGCCGGAAAGACCTTCTTTGCGGAGTGCATCGCCAACCGGCTGGCCCAGGATGGGAAATTCGTCTGGATGACAAAAATCCAGGACGTGGCGGCGGCCATGAGCGCAGCCTATGGGGAACACCGCCCGGAAATCCTGCGGTACATCCAGGAGGTTGATTTGCTCATTCTGGACGATTTCGGAACCGAGCGCGGAACCCCATTCATGGTGGAGCAAGCCTATGGGATCATCAATGCCCGGTATGAGGCCCGCAGGCCCATGATCGTCACCACCAACATTGACCCGGCCACAATGGAGGGAGAACAGGATATTCAATTCAAACGCCTGTACGAAAGGGTCATGGAAGTCTGCATCAAGCACAGGATCGAGGGCGGCACCCGCCGGGCTGCATACGCCCACGACAAGGCCCTGGAACTAAAGTCAATCCTTGGATTGGAGTGAGCGCATGGAACAGAAAAAAGTAAAGGTCAGGATCCCCGTCGCAAAGGAGGAAGACCGCCAAACATTGGCCGGAATCCTGGTAAAGAACATGATCCCGGTTTCCCCGGCCAGGGACTATTACACCACGGCAGCCGGAAAGAAATCCACGGCCATGCAATACTATCTTATCATCGAAGCGGAGGTACAGGATGATAAAGACCTTTGAAATCCTGGGCGAGCCCAAAGGAAAGGCCCGCCCAAAATTCACCACCATCAACGGCCACGCACAGGCCATCACGCCAAAGCAGACGGTTCAGTATGAAAACCTGGTCAAAATGGAATACCAGGCCCAGTGCGGAGCCTTTTCCTTCGATCAGGATCAGCACGTCCATGTTCTCATTGACTGCTTTATGGGGATGCCCAAATCGGTCAGCAAGGCCAAGCGGGCCGCCATGATGGATCATTCCCTGCGCCCCATGAAAAAACCGGACTTTGATAATATGGGAAAGGTCATCTGCGACAGCCTCAACGGCATCGCCTATCACGATGACGCCCAAATCGTGGACGGCAGGGTCCGCAAGTTTTACAGCAAGATACCCCGCGTGGTGGTCACGCTCTCCGATCAGGAAATCGACCCGGCCAAATTCACCGTAAAAAGGGAGGAATAACCATGAGCCAGATCAATAATGCCAACGTCCAGGAAATCAGCATCAAAAACGAAACCTTTGATGCGTTCCGCACCGACTTCGATCTAATGCTCAAAAAGACCCTGGACAACATGCTGGAAAAGGGACTGGAAGAAGCCGAAATCACCGTCAAGATGACGGTCAAGGCGGCCAAGAAAGAGGTCGCCAACCCCACCGTTTCCAATGCCGCAGAAAAGCGCACGGCCATCGTCCCCACCTTCACCCATAAGATTGTCACCGCCTATAAGGTGGAGAGCAAGAAGGAAGGGACGCTCGCCAACGGCAGGGAACTGTTCTACGACGAAACCACCGGCGAGTATATACTGATCGAAATCGATGACGGCCAGACCAGCATGTTCAATGGCACCTATCAGGCCGCAGGGGACTATGGGGATCAGCCCATCAATGCGGATGGTTCGGTCACGGATGCGCTGGATGAACTGCCCGGCCCCTCCGTCCTGCTTCCTGCCGCAGACGAATAATCACACCTGCAGGCCGGGGCCATTCATGGCTCCGGCTGCATGATCCGTAACCACCAATAAAGGAGGCGCACCATTATGAATTATCGTGTCACCATCGAACCGCTTTCTGATACGGAGAAAAAGAGCAATCCCGAAACGATAACCCTTTGTCTGGATGGCCTTGTACTGGCGGGCCAGTACGACCCGAAAGAGGTCAATCACTACGCGCAGCCGGGCCAAGCCGACCTTCCCCCTGGTGTCAAAGGACAGATCAGTGCCGTCATGGGAAGCAACTGCGTAGAGGCCATTTTCCAACTTATCAGCAACGGCTTGCCGGAACAGATGCGGGCGGCGCTGGCGCTCCGAATGATAAAGGATCGCATGGGAATGGTCGAAATACAAGAAATAGCGTCCATGACCATTGATCCGTCGCGGGGTGGGGCATGAATGGCTCGAAAATATAAACGCGGGGACAAGATTTCCAGCATCCAGGAATTTTCTGAACAAGAATTTATCTGGTGGATGGGAAAGGTCTACCATTGCGGCTTTGCTTTTTCCTGGCAGTTTATGTTCATTCTGAACCGCGTCAAGGCCGGGGCCTTTTACAAGGTCGTACCCATCGAAAAGGAGGGTAGAAAAGATGATCCCTGAACTCACCTGGTTTTCAATCGTCTTTATCCTGGCGGTTTTGGCGATCGTTCTTCTCAGCGAGGACGAAAGCCTGGAGGATGTAGCCGACAGGAACATCAAAAAAGGAGGATCAGGAAGATGACGAGGCAGAGTTTTGGAATCCTCAACAACGTCCTGGGATCCATTAAGGCCATCAAATACATGGCCGACGAATGTGGGATCAATGAATTGTGCGATTCCATGGCAAAGAATATCCAGAGTGTTTTCCAGATCGAAAATGAAGCGGCGGTCAGCCGCACGGTTCCGGACGGTAGCTATAACGCCGTCTGCGAGGTGGGCCAATTTCGGGTCAGCGTCGGAAAGCTGGCGCAGGATCAGGGGGAGGAACGCCAATGCAAGTAATTCTTTTGCGGGTCACGCAATTCGGGGATGATCTGGCAGGCCAGGCAGCCGCCCAGTGCACCAATTCCAGCAAATGGACAGCGCAAAAGGAGGACTGACATGGAGCCGTTGATCGGTCTATGTTGCCCAAAATGCAGGTGTGTTCAAAGTATCGTCATGGATGTGCGGCCATTCGCCGGGGGAATCCGCCGCAAGAGGCAATGCAAAAAATGCAGCCATACGTGGGTCACATACGAGTGTGACAGCGTCATGATGCGCCGCCTGCAGGATCGGGCTCTGAAAATCGGCATGGAAGAAGGATCCAGGATCGTCATCAAGGATGATCCGCTCAATGGCAAATATTCCGGCCTCATTGAAGAAGAATAACGTACCGTATTAAGCGCCGGCAGGGATCGGGCATCCGGGAAGAAGGAGGAAAAGAGCATGGGAGATAAAACGAAAATCGACTGGTGCGACGCAACCTGGAACCCGGTAACGGGCTGCCTGCATGGGTGCGAATACTGCTACGCCAGGGGAATTGCGAAGAGGTTTGGAGGCCATTGGGATGAGGAAGCTCTCCGAAGCCGTGGCGGAAATGGAGAGAATCACGATCTCAAAAAGCCGATGCTGAGGCATACGACCGGGAAAAACCGGGACAAAAGCGTCCATTCCGTCGTTGCTCCGTACCCGTATTGCTTTGATCCGACCTTCCACCGCTACAAGCTGAGCGAACCCGCTTCTTGGGAGAAACCGCGCACGATTTTCGTCTGCTCCATGGCAGACTTGTTCGGCGAATGGGTGCCGGTCGAATGGATCGAAGAGGTTTTCGGTGCCTGCATAGCTGCTCCTCAGCACCGTTACCTGTTCCTTACAAAGAATCCGCATAGGTATGTCAGGCTTGCGATGGACGGGATGCTCCCGGACGAGGAAAACTTCTGGTATGGCACGACAACGACGACACCGGATGACAGCGCGTTCTTCCACACAGGGAGAAACACATTCGTTTCGATCGAACCGATCCTCGAAGCGTTCATCGAACCCGGAAACGACGGAACGGTTGAAAAAATCAAATGGATAATCGTCGGGGCGGAAACTGGAAACCGGACCGGGAGAGTCGTTCCGAAGAAGGAATGGATCGACAACATCGCATTGGAGTGTGAGAAGCGTAGGAAACCGATCTTCATGAAAGAGTCGCTCAGAGAACTCATGGGCGACGATTTCGTACAGGAATTTCCATGGGGGTTCCGATCCAATGGATAAGACACAGGAAAGGTTCTTCGCTGAGCACCACATGAAGAAATATGAGGGTATGGGAGGGAATCGATCCACCCACGGAAGAGCAGAGAAAGGCGGTGAAGTGGGAATGACGGAATTGGAAAAAGTGCTGAACGGGATAGAAGAAGTAAGAAAAAGCGGAATCCAATGCCCGTTAGAAAATGTCGAGCCTCGTAGGTGCTCTCACTTTCCTGAAAAGCTGATCGATGACATTGTTTCCTTGCTGAAAGCGCAGGAGCCCAGGGTGATGATGCTTACAGAAGCTTTTGATGCAGAAGTCGCATGGCTGGAAAGGTATGCAAACCCGGATGACGGCGTTGAGCCAATCATTCAGCCCGTTATCATTAGGTATTATGAAAATGGATATTGGCAATGCTTGATTGAGCAGGACGAAAGCGCTGATTTGTCTTTGTTTTTAGATGGTTTTGGAACGGAATTTCGCTTCTGGACTTCCCGGCCCACGGACGAACAAAGGGAGGCGACATCATGGGTTACATGAACAATAAGACAGGCGAACTCAAAGACGAAAAGATCGTCAAGGATATTCTGCGGGCGGCCGATCTGTACCAGGACGGGTGCATTGCCGAAATTCAATCCATCCTCAAAGGCATTGTCAAAGCCATTGATGATTTCGAGGAAGTGCATGACAAGAAGATGCGCTCCGGGAGGTCGTAAAATGGGGAAAATGATCTGCACAAAAGAAGCACGAGAACATTGCGATTTTGCTTTCATGTGTGAGGAAAACGCAGAAGTGGACGATCAAAGCGAGTGCGCTGATTTGATCGTCAAGCTGGAGAAGGTGAATCAGGAATGACTATCGCAAAAGCCGTGAAGCTGTTGAAAGAGTATCATAAACAGGCCGAGGAATCGAACAAAGCCCGGCCCGGTTTCATCAAGAATCCCGTTGCCTGGGCCTTGTATCAGGTCTGGCGTGAAGCGGACAAGGGGCGGTGATAGTTGATGAGGCTATGCCATGTGACCGACATATATGTCGGGAACAAAACCGATGATCTGGTGCAGTTAAAAACCATCGACGAGCAGATCAGGGATTGCCTGGAGGAAGAAGCCCGCCTGCAATCCCGTCTGGCTGTCCTACAAACGGACTATATCACCGTAAAGAGCGAGATCGAAAAGAAGTTGCTCGGCGTGATCGAGAAAAGGAAGCAACTGCAGTTGGAGAAGGGAAAGGGGGCTGACCCGTGGAAAAAGTGACCTATAAGCCCATTCTGTTCAACACCCCGATGGTGCAGGCAATCGACGAAGGAAGAAAAACCCATACCAGGAGATTGGTCAAGGGTTTCATTGAGGGGCAAATCCCTCATAGCGGGCACCCGCACCCTGATCTGTTCGACCTTGGGATGTGGGAATTTCTGTGTGGCGGTCAGGTTTACGGCGGCCCAGCGGATTTCTATGTCAATATCAAGGCCCCGTATAAGACCGGCGATATTCTGTGGGTCAGGGAAACGTGGACAGAAGACGGACAAAATTTCTATTATCGAGCAGATTTTGAGAGTGACTGGCTTGATCCGTGCGAAACTCTCAGCGGCGGATACCCAATATATTGCAGCTACCATCCAGGCTGTGAAGGGTGCATGAGAGAAAAACAGCGTATTCATTGGCGACCCAGCATTCACATGCCGAAGGAAGCGGCCCGCATCTTCCTCAAGGTGGTCAATGTACGGGCGCATCGGCTTATTGAGATCAGCAGGGAGGACGCAATCAAAGAGGGCGCCAACCCCGCCGCAGCGGTCGAGAATTTCATAGCGATATGGAATGACACCGTTAAAAAGGAAGACCTCCCCCGCTCCGGGTGGGACGCGAACCCGTGGGTGTGGGTGATCGAATTTGAGAGGATCGAAAAACCGGAGGGGTGGAAATGAAAAAGAAACGCAATTATGCAGACAGAAAGCCTCGCATGTGTGACCCTGGCATGTGCGATCATTGCATCTATGTTGGCGGAGGGGATTTCGTCTGCGACAAGTATCCGGATCAAAAAGGAAATCCGATGGTCCTGGTGGTTGAGGATTGGCAGCCAAACGAAAACAACCTTCTATGCTGCAAAAAGGAAGGTCTTTCGTCAGGAGGACGCCATGAAAAAGCGAACGTACACATGTGATATCTGCGGGCAAAATGCTGACGGGTATGCCGTCAAAAGGATCAGCATCAAAGAGGCTGGATCGGGCAAAGGGATCAATTTCGTCAAGAGGAAAATCGATGTTTGCAATACCTGTGTGGACAGCATCCGAAATATGGTCACCGCTGAAAACCGAAGACTTGCAAATCAATCCATAAAAAGCCAAATTCTATAAGACGGAGGGAATCAGAATGGATATAACGCTCAATCAGTATCAGCAATTGGCCCAGCGCACGAGCAGAAAAGACCTCTCACCAGACGATCATGTATTCAACGGCATGCTCGGCCTGGCAGGGGAAGCCGGCGAGTGTTGTGATCTGGTCAAGAAATGTTTCTACCAGGATGGCAGGGAAATCAGAGAAGCGCTCAATGATGAGCTGGGCGATGTACTCTGGTATGTGGCGGAGGCGGCCTCCGGCCTGGGCCTCACCATGGAGGAAATCGCGCAGCATAATATCCAAAAGCTCAAAGAACGATATCCGGATGGGTTTGATCCTCAAAAATCGCTTCACAGGCAGGAGGCACAGCCACATGAAAACGCTGGAAAAGTGGAAGAAACGCAAGGAACTTGATAAGGTGTTCCAGGCGTTCAAGGCGGGATCCATCAAAAGGGATGATCTCACGGCGGAGCAGCACCGATATATTCAGGATCGGTTTTCCCGGCAAATCAAGCGCACAAGGGCCAGGATGCGCATTGAAGGGAAAATAAGCATGGCCCTGCTCGACGTCTTTGTAAAGCCCTTCAATTATCCCAAGAAACCATTACCGATATCCTGGAGCACGGATTTCGGGGATGAAGTCTATTATCCACATTGCCCGGCCTGCGGGGAACCTGCCTATCGAAAAACGCACTGCGTTTTCTGCGGCAGAAGGTTCATTTGGGAGGATCAGCAATAAAATAAGGAACCGGCACGGCAATGCTGGTTCCTTCCGTTCATGGCTCCTTGCGGCAGCCAACCTCAGCCCCATTATAACAAATAATCAAGGAGGCCGCAAGATGACGTCGGATCAGGTTGATAAGATGCTGGAAGACTATAACCGCTGCAGGTCAAGGGCTACGCACATCAAAAACCAATTGGCGATCATGGAGCGGCAGCTTCAAATGGAAAAATCAAAAGCCATGGAGGAAGATGCGCTCCATGCCCAAAGCTATGAC
Organism: Clostridia bacterium; assembly: GCA_017530275.1. The sequence continues at coordinate 33,518 of JAFXMP010000171.1, forward strand.
GCTTCCCCGCACGGAAATGGGCCAGGCAATCCCACGGAAAGCCTGGTGCTCCGGTATCTGTCAGGGTATGTGCCCAAATACATCAAGGATTTGCAGGAGGATGTTGACAAGGTCCGGGATGAACTCTATGAGGCAGAAATGGTCATCAAGTTTGTGGATGGGTGGATGATCGGGCTCACGGACAGGGAAAAGTTTGTCATCCTGCATCATGTCATATCATCCGAAACGTGGGTGGAGGTGCTGGATCAGTACGAAGATAAATTCGGGCAGTTTGGAAAAGAGGGTCTCCGAAAGATCAAGAAAAGGGCACTCAACAAGATATATGAAGCCGCCGAGTGATCTGGGCTTCTTTTTTTGAGATAATCTTGAGATAGTCTTAAGACTATTTGAAACTTCTTCGCAAAAAATCATGGCAACGACGGATTTTACCAGGTTTGTACCAGGTTTTTACCACCCTTTTACCTTCCCAAGCGGTTTTGGATGTGGTAATATAGTACCATCGCAAAGGCACCGGGAAGCCTGGTCAACTTCCCCGGTGTTATTTTTATGCGATATTTGGAAGCGCACGTTTTTTGTGCGGGATTTATAGATTCGGACTTTTAAGGTTTCCCCGAATCGCCTCCGGCGTTGGTGGGGACGTTGGATGCATAAGAAGGAGGCAGCATCATGCAGGAGCTTTTCAGAGAAGCACAGTACAGGCTTGTAAAACTGGAGGACATGCACCCGGCTCCATACAATCCCAGGTTCGATTTGCAGCCGGGGGATATTGCCTACGACAATCTCAAAAAATCCATCGTCGGCAACGGCCTCCTTCAACCTCTTGTCTACAACCCCATTACGGGAAATATTGTCGGCGGAAACCAGAGATACAAGATTCTGCTCGATATAGGCGCAACAGAGGTTGTTTGTGCCTGCATGGAATATCAAACCATCGAGGACGAAATGGCGGCCGCAATCGCGCTCAATAAGGCGCAGGGACGATGGGAAAACGCCCTGCTCATCCAGTTATTCGACCAACTGGACAAAGCCAATCTGGACTATGGGGCCATGGGTTTTGACGAAGACGAGGTTGCGCATCTCTATTCCGGTTTGGAGGATCTGGAGGATACGGATGTTTTCGACTTCGACAAAGAGCCAGAAAAGAAGCCTCTCATGGTCAAGTGCCCCTGCTGTGGAAAGAAGTTTGAGGAGCGTGAAAACCGTGTCACAGATCAATGAACAGATCCTTGCCGATATTCTCTCCGCGGCGACCTATGAGCGCATCAGCCTGGATATTATCAAGCCGGCGCCTTATAACCCCCGCGTCGATCTCACACCCGAGGATCCCGAATATCAGCGCATCAAGCGTTCCATTATCGACCATGGCATGGTCCAGCCAATCGTCTACAATCAGCAGACAGGCAACGCGGTTGGTGGTAATCAGCGCTTGAAAATCCTCAAAGAGCTCGGCATAAAAGACGCCGTATGCGCTGTTGTCAGGATGCCCCTCATACGGGAAATGGAAGCCTCCGTCGCCCTCAACAAGCTGGGAAATCTCTGGAACCGTGAACAACTCCGGGAAATCATGCTCCAGATGAAAGAAAACGACTACGACGTAACCCGCACAGCCTTCGACCAAGCAGAAATTGACAGCATCACGCAAGACCTCAATATCACCGTCAGCGGCTTTTTCGAGGATCAGGATCAAGAAGAAACGCAGCAAAAGGAGAAGCCTGTTCACCAATACAAATGCCCGTACTGCGGGGAAGTATTCACCAAGTAAGGCATCAACGGAGGTGGCCTCATGCTGGGCGATAATATCAAAGTCCATTTTGCGGGCTCGGAGCAGATCGATTTTTCCATGGTCGCCAGCAAGGCGGGGGTCAACTATTTTTTGTACACCTGCTTTCCCTTCATTTCGGATCAATTCGGAATCAAGGGATACCCAATCACCTGCAAAACGCTATTCCCGCCTGCGGAAATTGAAAAATTCGCAAAACACAGCATCATGGATTCCGGCCTCTTTACCCTCATGTTCGGCGCCCACAAGGGAAAACGGGACAAGGAATTTCTGCTCAAATGGCAGTATGCCATGATCGATTTTGTGAAAACAAACAATATCAAATCGGCCTGTGTCGAGTGCGACTGTCAAAAGGTACTTGGCGTGGAAGAAGCATGGTTATTCCGCCGCATATTCCGAGAGGCCGTGCCCAATCAGATCATCAATGTTTTTCACTACGAGGACGGCCATTCCGGCCTGGATCGCCTCATTGAGTTTTCGTCCTATATCGCAATCAGCGTTCCGGAGCTCCGCATTGTAAAGCCCAAAACCTACAAGGAAGACGTATACCGCCTGGCATCCTACGTCAAAAACAAAAAGCCGGAAATCAAGATTCACCTGCTGGGATGCACGGAGGTCAAGATGCTGCAGCGCTGCAATTTTTGCACCACGGCAGATAGCACGGCCTGGCAATCGGTCAATCGCTTCGGCCATATTCTTGGAATCCGCACGAGGATCGTCAGACCGGAAGTAAAAGAAAGATGCGCCTGGGCAGTCAGGGAAATGATGGCCCGGTGTGGCATTGAGGAAACCGAAAAACGCATGGACTACTACTCCAATTATTATATTTCCGCATGGCTCCATAAGCGGGAATATGAAAAGTATGCGGGTAGTCAGGATTGAAGGGAGGCGAGAGCCATGAAGAAAACCTTTTAGCTGCCATGCAGCGTCACCATACCCAGCGCGGTTTCTCCCTGAAACTGCAATGTGAGGCCCAAGGGCCGAAACACAAAACGAAAAGGAGATAACATCTGTATGAATCATCTGTATCTGCTCATTGAAATCGTTGCAGCCTTTACCCTTCTCCTGCTGGCAAAAAAGTTCTTTGGCAAAGCCGGCGTCCTGGCATGGATCGCCATTGCCACCATCTTTGCCAACATCTTTGAGGCGAAGAACATTCAACTGTTCGGCCTCGAGCTGGCAGCCGGCCACGTCATGTTCGGAAGCGTATTCCTGGCAACCGACGTCCTCAGTGAATACTACGGCAAAAAGGCCGCAAAAACCGGGGTCTGGATGGGCCTGGCGGCTGATATTGCCTTGATCGCTTGCACGCAGATTTGCCGCCTCTACGCTCCGTCTATGGCCGATTCCGCCGACCCGGCCATTCAGCGCCTTTTTACCATGTCCCTTAGAATAACGGCGGCCAGCGCGGTCATGTTCTTCATATCCAACTGGTGTGACGTTCTGCTCTTTGCCAAAATCCGGGAGCTCACCAACGGCAGGTATTTGTGGCTACGCAACAATGTAGCCACCATCCTCTGCAATTGCCTTGAGAATTTTATGTTTTACTTCCTGGCATTTTATCCCACTTTCAGCGGCGCCCAGATTCTTAGCATGGGCCTGGCAACATGCCTCCTGGAAGCGGTCATCGGGATATGCGATACGCCATTCCTCTATCTGGCAAAGATATGCAGGCACGGGGATGAATTGGAGGATGCAAGGTGAAATATGAGCTATTTGGCATCCTGGGCACCATCCTTATTTTGATCGGCTTTCTTTCCGACAGCGAAAAGAAAATACGCATCTTTGATATGGCGGGCTCCGCTCTCTTTGTCACCTACGGCATTTTGATCGGGGCTTACAGCAATATCCTGCTCAACGGTATATTGATTCTGGTCCATATCTTCAAGCTGCGGAAAATGCGCAGGAAGGCCGGGTAATCAGGTTTTGCGGAACGATCAATAAAACGAGGTGATTGCATGCCGCAAACACAGACCGAAAAGCGGGAAACTGCGAAGCGGCTTTATGTGGAAAACGGCGGCAAAATCCTCTTGAAAGAAATCGCAGCACAACTGGAGGCAAGGCCGTCAACAGTATCAACCTGGAAGCGGGTCGATCAATGGGACAAAAGCCTCAAACGTGTACCCCGCAAAAAAAGGCACCCGTCCATGATAGGTAATCAAAATGCTGCAAAGCCGCATCCATCGCAGGCAGGCAACAAAAATCCTTTGAAGCACGGGCGCTATGAAGAAATCAAGTATTCCACAATGACAGAGGACGAAAAGGGCCTCATGGACGAAGTGCGCAAGTCCGCAGACCAAATCCAAATGCAAATCAATCTCATTGCAGAATTGGAGGTCAGGGAGCAGCGCATGTACGCCCGTATTGAGGCCCTTCGTTCTGCTGCTCAAAAGGACAAGGAAGGGCTCATCACCGAGTATGCCATCATGGAAACAAAGGGAATATCCAGGCAGGAAGGGGATGAGCCTAAAAATGGTGCTATCAGGGTAAGCAAGCAAAAAAAGCATGGCACCGACAAGATACAGGATATTGAAAATGCCCTAACCGCTGTTCAGCGCCAGAAACAGCACGCCATAATGGCCCTGCACCGCCTCACGGAAGACAAGATCACAAGGGAGATAGAGCAAAAGCGCCTCGAATTGGAAAAGAAACGGGTAAGTATTCTGGAGCGCCGCTTGTCCCTGCTCGATCCGGACAACGAGGCGGACACACTCAAAGAGGCCAAGGAAATCTTGAAGGGGATCCCAAGTGCCTTTTAGTGCAAAGCAGCAGCAATATTTCCTCAATGCCACCCACCGCTGGAACGTCAAAACTGGCGCAACGCGCTCCGGCAAGACATTCATGGATTACTTCACGATCCCCAAGCGCCTTGAAAAGACCACGGGCAGCGGCCTCAACGTCCTCATAGGCCATACACAGCAAACCCTTGAAAGAAACATCATCGTCCCCATGCAGCGTATATGGGGCCCTGCCTGCGTCGGCAACATATCCAGCAAAACAGGTTCCGTCAAAATATTTGGAAAACGATGCTATGCCCTGGGGGCAGACAACAAGGCCCGCGTAGCAGCTATCCAAGGATCGTCCATTGAGTATTGTTACGGGGATGAAATCACCACCTGGGATCAGAGCATTTTTGAAATGCTCAAATCCCGATTGGACCGTCCCAACAGCACCTTTGACGGCACCTGCAATCCGGATAACCCGCGCCACTGGTTCAAGCAATTTCTGGACAGCGACGCCGATATTTTTCAGCAGGCGTATACCATTTATGATAACCCATTCCTGGGAAAAGATTTCGTCCAATCCCTGGAAAAGGAATACGCCGGAACGGTCTATTTTCAGCGCTTCATACTGGGAAAATGGGCCTTGGCCGAGGGGCTTATTTACAAGCATTTCAGCCAAGAAAAAAATCAGTATACCCATTTGGATCAAAGCGTCCGTGAGCGCTGCCTTTCCTATGTTGCCATCGACTACGGTTCAGCAAATCCAACGGTATTCCTCCATATCCTCTTTGATCCGGAGGAACGCGTCATATACCTGGACAGGGAATTCTATTACGATGGCAGGAAGCAGATTATCCAAATGACGGATGCCCAATACGGCCAGGAGCTGCTGCGGTTCCTGCCGCCGGATCAGTGCACAAGCGTAATCATTGACCCGTCGGCGCTTTCCTTCCGTTTGGTTGTCCGCAGCCTTGGATATCACGTCATAGAAGCGGACAATGATGTGCTCAATGGGATCCAGGACGTTTCGACCCTCATAGCGCTTGGCCGAATCAAGGTCAATGCGGCCCTCACCAATACCCTCAATGAGTTTGGCATTTATGCCTGGGACGAAAAAGCAGCAATGCAGACAGGGGCAGAAAGACCCATAAAACAAAACGACCATGCCATGGACGCCTTGCGGTATTTCGTCTATACCGTTATCAAAATGCGCCAGATGCTGGCATAAGAGGAGGATGATTCCATTGTTTGCAAGGATCATAGCCTGGTTGAAGGGCATTATGTCAAGGGTGCTCAAAACAGGCGATTTACAGATCAATGCCGGCGTACCTCTGGCAATATCGAACAGCATGGCCCAGGCCATCCAGCGGTGGAGGGATGAATACTCCGGCAATGCCCCTTGGCTATCACGCAACAGGCAGTCCCTTTCGCTTCCCGCCCTCATATCTGCGGAAATGGCAACGCTTGTCACTCTGGAGGCAAAAATAGAAATTGCAGGATCGCCAAGGGCTGATTTTATTTCCAAACAGTTTGAGCCGGTCAGGAAGCAGCTTCAAAAAAACGTGGAATATGCGTGCGCCATGGGCGGAATTGTCATGAAGCCATATATTGACAACACGGGCGGCATTGCGGTCGATTATATCCAGGCGGATGATTTTTTCCCGGTTGCGTTCAATAGCCGAGGGGAAATCACTTCCGCCATTTTCGTCGAACGCAAGCGCATCATGCAAACCGTTTACAGCCGGGTCGAGCATCATACCATCGAAGGAAGCAAATACACCATCGTCAATAAATGTTTTCGGGGCTATTCCGAGGATGACCCGGGAACGGAAGTCCCGCTCTCAGAGGTTCCCGAATGGCAGCAATTGCAGCCAGTTGTCACGATGGAAAATATCTCCTTCCCGCTCTTTGCATATTTCCGCATCCCCCTTGGGAACCCCATCGACCCAAAATCGCCGCTGGGCGTTTCGGTCTTTGCCAAGGCGGAAAACAACATCAAGGAAGCTGACCGCCAATATCAGCGGCTATTATGGGAATATGAGGGCGGCGAGCTTGCAATCGACGCCTCCATGGACGCATTTGATCTCGATAAACACGGGAAGCCCATTGTCCCCGTTGGCAAGGACCGCCTCTGGCGCGTCAATTATTTCGATTCCAAAAGGAGCGCAGGAAAGGATGTACTGTTCTCCACCTTCGCGCCTGCTCTCCGAGATTCTTCATACATTGCGGGCCTCAATAAAATCCTCCAGAAGATTGAGGATCAATGCGGCCTGGCAAGAGGCACGCTATCTGACAGGGCCGACGTCCAGACGCAGACGGCAACCGAAATCAAAATGCTTCGTCAGCGCACATACGCAACCACCACCAGCATCCAGACAGCGCTCGAGGATGCGATCCGCGCTTTAATCAACGCCATGGACGCAACGGCCACCCTTTACAACCTCACACCGCCTGGCGATATTGAGGTTTCCTGCGTTTGGGACGATTCTATCGTCACCGACTCGGATATGGAACGGGTCAGGGATATGCAGGAGATCAGGGACGGCATCATGAAGAAATGGGAATACCGCGTCAAATGGTATGGGGAGGATGAAGGCACAGCCAAAGCGATGGTCGAAAATGAGCCGTCCAATGACGAAATCATGGGCTTTGTAACAACGGCACAGCGAAACAATGGAGAAACAGGAGGGAATCAAAATGGCAAGGGGTAATATTGGCAGTTTCAATGGTACGGTCACGGCGAATGCCAACATGATCGATGTGTTCAAAACCAACGAGCAAGGGAAGATCATTCATTGGCCCACGTCCGCAGGATTCGTCATTCGCAAGATCGCAGTCAGCGCGACGCCTGGGACCGTGTTCACGTTCAATGGGGCTGAAATTGTCTTGCCCAGCACTGGTATTTTTGAGACCGACGAAGATCAGGTCGAGGTCAAGAGCTTGGTCTTTTCGGAAGCGTGCCAGGCGTGCATTGTCTATCTCTATTGATGGAGGGCGGGGCAATGAAAAGAAAACGTCCGGGAAGGTCATTTTTCGGCGGCAAGTGCGGTTTCTTCGGCGGCGCTGTTTATGTAGGCGGACGGCGGCCAACCGGAGACGCTATCCTTCAATTCTTCAATCGCCTGCTGTTCAATCGTGGCAGCAAAGAGGAAGATGATGCCTGATGCTTACTGCGAATTACCTCATGAACGTAGCGGAGCCGCTTGTCGATCTCTGGTCACAGGTTGAGAGCGATATTATGGCCGATATTTCAAGGCGCTTGGCAAAGAACGCTGGCAGCCTCACGGAAACGGCAAAATGGCAAATGCTCAAAATGCGGGAAATGGGCGTACTGCAGACGGATATATCGGAAGCGCTGGCACAGGCAACGAAATTGTCGCAGAAGCAGACCTATCAAATGGTCGTGGATGCGTGCTCAAAGGCCCTGGCCTTCGATGATGCCATGTATGTCAAGGCTGGATATGCACCGATACCGCTGGCGCAGTCTGCGGCGCTGATGGATGTGGTGATGGCCGGGGTCAGGAAGACAAATAACCTCATGCGCAATTTCACCAACACCACGGCCCAAACGGCAACAATGGCTTTTGAAAATGCTCTCGACCGTGCCTATTTGCAGGTATCCTCTGGAGCGTTTTCTTATACCGAGGCGCTCATTCGAACGATCAGAGACTTGGCGCAGCAGGGGATCGAAAAGATCGCCTACCCTTCCGGGCATACGGACAGGATGGATGTGGCGGCCCGCAGGGCGCTCATAACCGGCCTCAATCAGACCACGGCGGAATTGCAGCTAGCCAGGATGGATGAGCTGCAAACCGATCTCATTGAAACATCATCCCATGCAGGAGCCCGCCCAACACATGCGCAATGGCAGGGGCAGGTTTTCTCAAGGGTAGGAAGGGGAAAGTATGAAAACTTCTATGATGCAACTGGGTATGGCACCGGTGATGGCCTTTGCGGCTGGAATTGTTATCATTCTTTTTTCCCTTATTTTGAGGGCATATCAAAACAGGCGTTTGAGCGTGATCCGGCAGCCAGGCTTGGAAAAACAAATGACCAGGTCTACGAGGAATCCCAGCGCCAACGCTATCTGGAAAGGCAAATCAGGGACGCGCGGCGGGAGTGTGCTGCATATTCTTCGGCACGCGATGCGGCGACCGATCCGCAGGCACGAGCCGCCTTAGATGCGCAGTTTCAGCAAGCGTCTGTCAGGCTCAAAAATCGGGAAAAAGCCCTGGATGATTTCTGTGCTCAAACCGGAAGAACAAAACTGGTTGACCGCCTCTATGTCCCATCGTATAATAGGAGTGTCAGCAGCCGGGCAAGCTGGGCAGCCAAGCGCGCAACACAAAGCGCCACACCCAAAGCCGCGCTCAAAGCTGCAAAGCCCGCTGCGGCAGATAGCTCCACGTTGTTTGCCAGGCTCACGGGAACCACGCAGACACATGACAGCTACCGTAAGGCGCTCATGGCTCGGTTTGATGCCGGGACGGACACGGCCAAAGCGGTCTACCGAAAGTTTGTCCCGAACGGAGGTGCGGTCGTAAATGGAAACTATACCGACGCGGCATACCATCAGGCCGGGAAAGTCTACATGAATTACGCAAGGGACGCCTCAAACGTAAGAGGCGCGGGCGCAACGTTTTTCCATGAACATGGCCATCTGGTGGATTACAAGAACGGCTTCATTTCCACACGCACGCCTACGTTCACGCAGGCCCTGCGGGACGATTACAAGGCCGCACTCCAAGCCACCGGCCAGAAATATGTTGCAGACCAGCGCAGGGCAATCAGGCGGGAGCTCATCAAAGCCCCTGACACGATCCACAGCGTTTCGGATATTTTCGGAGGGCTCTCAAAGGGGGCTGCGGAAGGAAACTGGGGCCACAAAAAAGCCTATTGGAATAATCCTACCTCACTTCCCAAGGAGGCTTTCGCACACATGTTCGAGGCATCGTTCAGCCCTGAAAAAACGGCCCTCATGCAAAAGTATTTCCCTACCGCGTGGGATCAGTTTAGAAAGATTCTGGAGGCGATCAAATGATAGCGAAAGAGGTGTTTGCTGCATATTTTGATGTGTTTGATAGCTGCATCAAACACGACGAAGGCGGCAGCGATACCATCTTCGTTGAGGATGATGATGGGAATGCTTTCTCCCTTGACGGGCTCACAGATCAGCAGATCATGGACAAGATCGAACGCAGCAAAAAGGCCGGCATCAATCTCTTTTTCATTGAGTGCCCGCCGTGGAACCCTCAATATGAGGATGACGCACAATACTAAATAGCATAACCGAGGCAATAAGCCGTACCTGCAAAGGTGCGGCTTTTGTAATACACGCCTTTTCTGCTCTCACCCGGCAGGCGTAAAAGAACCGGGAAGAATGCGGAGCCAACCGCGTCAACAAGGCGTAATCGAAAGGAGCGAACCACATGAAACGCGAGGAATTGAAAGCAAAGGGTCTCACCGATGAACAGATTGATTTCGTCATGGCCGAAAATGGTAAGGACATCAATACCAGCAAATCCCAGGCAGAAAAAGCGGCCCAGGATTTGAAAGCGGCCCAGGAGCAGGCCAAGGGCCTCCAAGATCAGATCGATGCCCGGGACAAGGACATCAAGGATCTGCAGGAGAAGGCCAAGGGCAATGAGGGGATCAGTCAGCAACTTGCTCAATTGCAGGAGAAGTACACCAAGGACACCCAGGATTTGCAAAAGCGCCTGGATGACCAGCGGGCGGACTTCGCCATGGAAAAGGCATTCTCCAATATCCCCTTCGCATCTTCCCTTGCCAGAAAAGCGGCAATCGCCGATTTCAAGGCCAAAGGGTACAAACTCAATGAGAAGGGCGAATATGCGGAAGCTGAAATGTTCATTGCCAACCTCAAGAAGGAAGACCCTGCCGCGTTCAAGCCGGACGATTCTGGCAAGGGCAAAGATGATGGCAAAGATAATGGGCAGGGCAACGGCCGGGGCAACGGCGCAAAGACCGTTGGAAATGGCAATGCCTGGGTAGGCCCGGATGCCGCCAATGGCGCTGCTGGTCTCCCCCGCTTCACCGGGCAGATGACCAATAATCAGGGCGGCAGCAACGCCGGTTCCGCAGCCAATAACGGCGCAGGAGCCCACGGCGGTGTCAATACCAATGGCTTTGCCTTTACCTTTGTCCGCGATCCCAATGGGAAATAAGGCAAAGAAAGGATGATCTAATCATGGCAGCCCTCAACTATGTAACCGAGTATGCCCAGGCGCTGGTTCAGGCGTATCCCTATGTCCTGCATTTCGGCGCTCTGTATTCCACCCCCAACAATGGCCGTTTCCGCTGGACGGGCGCGAAGACCATTGAAATTCCCTCCCTGTCCACCACCGGTCGCGTTGACGCCAACCGGGACACCATTGCCCTGGCTCAGCGCAACTATGATAATTCCTGGGAGCCCAAGACCCTCTCCAATCAGCGCAAATGGAGCACCCTGGTCCATCCCATGGATATTGACCAGACCAACGGCGTGGCGACGATCAATAACATCACTGCCACGTTCAACAACGAGCAGAAATTCCCGGAAATGGATGCCTACTGTATCAGCAAAATCTTTTCTGATTGGGTCACTGCCGGGGAAAGCGCGGACACTACTGTCCCCTCTGTTTCCAACATCCTCAGCATCTTCGATCAGTTCATGCAGCAAATGGACGAGGCGCGGGTGCCGGTCAATGGCCGCATCCTCTATGTCATCCCCGCCATCGCCACCATGCTCAAGAACGCCCAGGCCATTCAGCGCCAGTTTGATGTGCAGAGCGGCTCTCCTGCCATCAACCGCATTGTCAATTCTCTGGACAATGTCAAGATCGAGGTCGTTCCTCCGGAGCTCATGAAGACCGCGTACAACTTCACCTCCGGCTGGACCCCCGGCACCACTGCCAAGCAGATTTACATGGTGCTCATCGATCCCATGGCGGTCATCACCCCTGTGTCCTATCAATTCGCCCAGCTGGATGAGCCTGCCGCCGGTTCCGAGGGCAAATACATCTATTACGAAGAATCCTTCGAAGATGTATTCATTCTCAACAAGCGGGCCAAGGGCATCAAGTTCCTGGTCGCTGCGGAAGATGAGAGCCTGGATACCATTACGGTCGCCTCTGCGGCTGGCACTGCCTCCGGCGATACCAAGCTCACCCTCACCGGCTATACGCCCAAGTCCGGCGAATCCTATGTCTATAAGATCGGCGACACCGCCGCCCCCACCATCGGCTGGCATGAAGTCCCGGATTATAGCTGGACGCCCTGGAATGGCACTGCCGACATCACCGCGGCCAATGGCAAGAAGATCGCCGTTGTCAGCGTCAACGCCAGCGGCCAGGCAGAAGCCTACGGTTCCGCGACTGTGGTCAATAACCACTAATCAGCAAGCAAGGAGGCAAATGCCGTGGATGTTCTCGTAAGGAGAGGAAACGGCGAGCGCCTTGTACCGCAAGAAAAGGTGGCGGAGTTCCTCGCTCTGGGGTACTCCGTCATCGATTCGGCGGGCAAAGTGCTTGTCGAAGCTGAACCGATGAATCTGGCCGAGTGCAAGAAGATGCTGGCCGAGGTCAAGAAGGAAAGGGACAGCCTCAAGGATCAGAATGAGGCCCTTTCCAAGAAGGTGATCGAAGCCGAGACGGCGCTGGCCGAGGTCAAAAAGAGGCTCAAGGAAACCCTTGAGGCGAAGAAAGAGACGCAGGAGGCCATTCAAGCTAATTACAGCGCGAATAAAGCCGATCATGGCGGCTATGCGAATGAACCTTCGCCCGAAATTAAAACACGAAAACGGGCCGCGAACGGGGCAGAAACGAAAAGCGCCAAATAAAGGCCGAAAGGAGGGGTTTGCGTGGCGTATATCACCCGCGAATACTATGTCGATTCCTTCCACGGTCAATCCATCCCGGAAGCGCAATTCGCCCAGCTTTCCCAAGCGGCGTCCGACACCATTGACGCCATTGTCATGATACCCATCGACCCGCAGAAGCATGACATGGAAAAAGTGGCGAAGGCAACGGCATACCAGACGGAAATGCTCTATGCCCAGGGCGGCATGGACGCGACCGCCGGAAAGGCATCCAGCCAGATGGTCACCACAGAACGTCTGGACGAATACTCCATTCAGGAGCAGCAATCTGCCTCCGCGGCGCAAAATGCGCTCTCCCTCAATGGCATACCGGTGTCCCCGTTGGCCGTTGCCATCCTGCGCGGTCTTGGGCTCATGTGCCGATGGTACTACACAGGAATGGGTGATCAGCTTGGCTACGAATAGAATGTGCCCCCACTCCATCACCCTCTATAATTACCTGGGAGAAGATCAGGACGGGCATGCGCAGTATAATAGCACGTACTTGGATTGTGTTCATGTCAACCTCAAAGAGGGCATCACGTCCACGAACGCGGCGGAAGATGCGACGCATGTTCATATCTTCGATGATCTGGTAATTGCCCTGCCTCCGTCCGGCATCGTCCTTGACCGCAGCCTGTTCAATCTATCCCCTTACAATCTCCAAAGGGCGTTGAAAACACCGCAAGGAGAAAAGCCATTCGTCCCGTATGACGAATGGAAGGGGACAACCAATAAGGAGCAGTATTGGACGCTCAATCCGCAGGGAGGAGATTATTTCGCCCTGGGCGATCATCGCCAGAACGGAACAGGTCTTCCGTCCAATATCACCACGTACAAGGTCACGAAAATAGCTCGTTTCGATATGGGCAGCCAAAGGATGCACCATTGGAGGATTGAGGCACGATGAAAATTGATGCTCGTTTGGAAATCAACACGGCCAAAACACTTTCCAGATTCAACCCCAAATACCAGCTTGCTCAAAAGAGGCTGGACAGCGAGGTCGTGCGCTGCTGTTCCCCCTATGTCCCTATGCGGGATGGGAATTTGATGCGGTCCGGCATCAATGGAACAAAACTGGGAAGCGGTCAGGTCGTTTGGAATGCGCCGTATGCCAGGCGGCAGTATTACGGCCTCAATTTTCATTTCTCAACCGACAAGCATCCCCAGGCCTGCGCACAGTGGTTTGAAAAGGCAAAGGCCGTTCACAAAAAAGAATGGCTGGATGTAGTCAAGAAAACGATCAAGGGGTGAGCGCATGAACGATATCACGATTGCGAAGTCCATGTACAAGCATCTCAACACATGGCCTGATAAACCATGCAAGATCATGCTGGAGATCATGGAAAAATCACCCATTGCGTTTTCTATGGCCTTGCAGCAGCTTTCCGGAACCGTTGTGCTCAAGAAATATGTCAACGGCTCATTCACGGGAGCATGGCCCTTCGCGGTCTATGTTCGCCTCTCCGCATCTGATACGGCAAAAAAATTGGATGCGGTGGAAACGCTGGAAAATCTGGATCAATGGATGTCCTCTGCGGATCTTCCCGATCTTGGTGAAAACCGCGTTGCGGATCATATCGAAATGACGGCCCTGCCATCCGTCGCAGCCACCTATGAAGATGGTAGCGTGGATTATCAAGCGCTATTTCAACTCATCTACAAGCAAAAGGAGTGAAAAACATGTCCGATCCTACCCCCGCTGTATCCCGCCTCGTAAAACGTGCGGAATTTCAGTCCTACATGAACGTCGCGGCTTCCGGTTCTACGGCTTCCTATGAGCTCATCGGTGAAGGTTTTACCTCGCTCTCCGAATCCAAGAACCCCAAGGAATACAGCCGCCAGTATGTTCATGAGATCACGGAGCGCACCGATGTTGTCGGCTATGCGCCCTCTATCGCGTATTCTGTCGATGCGCATACCAACAATTCGGTCATCGCGAAGATCATGGCCGTAACCGATCAGGAATTGACCGGCGCCGATGCCCAGGTGGATATCGTGTCTGTCAATGTCTTCGCAGGCTCCGAAACGTCTGCACCGGCGTTCAAGCGCAAGTACAACATCATCCCGGACAATAAGGGCGACGGCACGGATGCGCTCATCTATACCGGCACCCTTCGCGCCGCGGGCGATGTTGAGAGCGGCGGCACCTTCAATGTCACCACCAAGACGTATACCGCGCCTTCGCCCTAAGTTTCACAAGGCGGGGAGGCAGCCCCTTCCCGCCTCAATCACAATCTATAATCAGGAGGTTATGAGCAAATGAGCCAGACCGAAAACAGCGTCACCGTATGGAACATCAGTGGCTATTCTTTCGAGATCGATCTGCAGGATGCGGATTGCATTGAGCGCTATGAGAAAGCGTTTGAAAAGATGGGCCAGGAGGAAAAAGCTCTCCCGCAGGATGGGAAAGCGTCTAACAGAATCCGGGCATACTGCGCCATGTTCCGGCACCTATTCGACAACCTGTTTGGCGAAGGATCGGCAGAAAAAATCTTTGGCGAGCATGATAACGCCAGGGATATGACCGCCGTCTATGAGAGTTTTCTGGAATTCGCCTTGCGCCAGCAGGACGAAGTGGTGGCGACGCAAAACCGCATCATGAACCGTTATAGCCTCAACCGGGCACAGCGGCGAGAAGCGGCGAAAAAAACCAAAAACTAAATGGACTGCAATCTGCTTATAGATGTTCTGCCGCTGACGATTCCTGTCGGCGGCAGAAATCTGCATATAGAGACCAATTTCCGGGCGGCCATCCTCTTTGAAATGATGGTGCAGAATGGGGATGTGCCGGATCACGAAAAGGCCCAGTATGCCATTGATCTCTTTTTCCCGGATGGGTTTCCGAAGCCGGAAAACGAACAGAAGGAAGCCCTGGAGGGCATGCTCTGGTTTTACACCTGCGGCAAATCGGAGCAGGACGAAAAACAGAGCGCAGGAACGGGAAAAGGCCCTGGCATCCAGAAGCGCATCTATGATTATGACGTGGATGCGCCGCTCATCTATGCCGCGTTTCTTTCTCAATATGGGATCGATCTCCAGGATATCCCGTATCTTCATTGGTGGAAATTCAATGCTCTGTTCCAGGGATTGTCCGAAAACCAGAAAATCGTGGAGATCATGGGCTATCGGGCGATCAATCTCTCAACGATCAAGAACAAGGCGGAACGGCAGCATTATGCTCAAATGCAGGCCAAATATGCCCTGCCGGATAATCGGTCGACCCAGGAAAAGGCTGCGGCTGCCGGCGCGTTGTTTGGGGGGATGTTCAGATGACCGTAAAAAAGCCGCCCATTGAAAGGGTGTGGGCCAGATGCCCATATTGTGGAGCCAAGGTCATATTGTTTGACAATACTGCCCAGTGTAAGGGCGTCTTCTTCAAATGCTCCAGGGGCTGCAAACAAGTATTTGAATTGATTATCGAAAACGGAAAGCAAAAGTAAAAAACGAAAGCACATTGAGCCATTGAGCCGTGCAGAACACCGAAAAAGGAAGGTGAAATCGCATGGCAGATGGCTCTGTTATTATTGATACCCTATTAGATGCGACCGGGCTAAAAACTGGCCTGAACGCATTAAAAAGTGTCTTTTCGTCTTCTGGCATTGCAAAGGCCGGGGAAGTAATCACGAAAGCGGCCGCAGGGGTCAGTGCTGCCCTCACGGCAGCAGGCGGCTTTGCCGTCAATGCGGGCATGCAGTTTGATTCATCCATGTCCCAGGTCATGGCGACGATGGGCCTCACGGGGGATGCGGCTGCCCAGGCGTATGATGTTTTGTCGGAAGCGGCGAAGAACGCAGGGGAAACGACACAGTTTTCTGCAAAGCAATCCGCCGATGCCCTCAATTATCTTGCGTTGGCTGGTTATGATGCGGCGACGGCGGCGGATGTTCTTCCGTCTGTCCTCAATCTGGCGGCAGCGGGCGGCATGGATTTGGCTTATGCTTCCGACCTGGCGACTGATGCAATGTCCGCCCTGGGGATCGAGGCCAGCAATGCCAACCTCACGCATTTTGGGGATCAGTTGGCAAAGACGGCCAGCCGATCCAATACGTCTGTATCACAGCTTGGCGAAGCCATCCTCACCGTGGGCGGAACGGCCAAGATCATGGCGGGCGGCACCACGGAGCTCAACACGGCCCTGGGCGTGCTCGCCAATCGTGGTATCAAGGGTGCGGAGGGCGGCACTCATTTGCGCAATATCCTCTTGGCGCTGTCTGCGCCTACGGATAAAGCGGCGGAGGAATTGGCAAACCTGGGAATCCAGGTGGAGGATTCTTCCGGCAAGATGCGTCCCCTCAATGATATCTTGGCCGATTTCAATAAAAAGACGGCCGGTATGTCGGATATTGCCAAGCAGGACTTGCTCAATAAAATCTTCAACAAGACCGACTTGACGGCGGTTCAGGGCTTGCTTGCTGGCCTCGGGGATGAATGGGACAGCCTGGAAGCGGAGATTGAGCAGGCGGATGGGGCCATGAAGTCCATGGCTGAAACGCAGCTTGATAACCTGGCGGGCGACGTAACCATTTTCAAGAGTGCCTTAGAGGGTCTTGGCATTGCCGCGTATGAGGGAGTAAAACAGCCCCTGCGTGAGATCGTTTCGCTTGGCACCGAAATGCTTGGCACGCTCACCAAGGCCATGAAGGAAAAGGGCTTCGCCGGTCTGGCGTCGGCCCTTGGCGATGTGCTCGCGCAGGCCGTAGCGAAGATTTCGGAGTACCTTCCGAAGATTGTCAGCATGGCCGTTTCTGTCATCCAGAGCTTTATATCTGGCATTGTCAAAAATGCGCCCTCTATCGCGTCTGCTTTCGTCAATTCTCTTTCTTCCATCGCAACGGGCGTCATAAAGGTTTTGCCTTCCATGGTCACGGCGGCGAGTAAGTTGGTTATATCTGCCGCGAAGGGCATCACGGCCAAAATACCGGAATTGGCGAAAACACTCCGAACGGCCCTCAAAAAGATTGCCAAGCGCGTCGATAAGATCGCGCCGGCCTTCGTGGAAGCTACCAAGCGCCTGCTCACGTCCATTGGGCAAAGCGTCAAAAAGAACCTGCCAGATATGGTCAAGTCTGCGGCAAGCATCCTCATGACGGAGATTGAATCAGCGCTTGCCATCAAGACGAAATTGCTCAAGGTCGGCGGCCAGATCATCCAATCGTTGGGCGATGGTCTCATCAATGCCCTGCCCTCTATCGTTGATCGGCTGCCGCAGATTATCAGCGGGATCGTCAATTTCTTTGCCACAAAGTATGAAGTCATTGCCACGGTCGGGTCCAATCTCATTTCTCATCTTTTGGATGCTTTGCCGGACGTTATCCGCAAGATTGGAGAAAAGCTCCCGGAGATCATTCAAAATCTGGCCTCAAGGATCGGTAGTTTTGCGCAAACTATCGCCAATGCAGGCGGAAAGTTGTTTTCTGCTCTCGCCAAAAATCTGCCGCAAATATTCACAACCATCTGGAACGTCATCAAGGGCGTGGATTGGATCGGCCTTGGAAAATCGATCCTCGCATCAATCGTAAATGGTTTGTTGGGGATCGGTGTAGCCATCTATAATGCGCTCACAGGTGAAAAAGTCGATGCGGAAAAGGTCGATTGGTCCAGCATAGGAACAAAAATATGGGATGCAATCGTCGGGGCATTAAGCGGCATCGGCAATTTCATCCTGGGATTGCTCGGAATTCCAACCGGAGAGGATCAGGACAACACCGTAAACGGTTGGAACGGCTTCGGAGGAAGGATCCTCGAAGGGATCAAAGGCGCTTTTGATTCAATCACTTCGTTCTTGAGCAATCTGCTCAACCCTCCCGGAGAAGGGGAACAGAGCGCAATTGGAGGGCTTTGGAAATCTTTCGCCGGCACCGTTGGTGGATTCATCACCGGCGCTTTCGATACGGTCACGGCGTTCCTTGGGAATCTGCTCAAACCGCCTGCTGAAAATGAACAAGGCACAATCGCAGGGCTTTGGAGCACATTCTCTGATACGGTCGGAACGGCCATTACAGGCATATTTGATAGTGTCAAGGCTTTTTTCAACACTTTGTTTAATCCGCCTGCTGAAAACGATCAGGAGCAGCAAAAGAAGGATTGGCAGGGATTTGCCAAAACACTCAAGGACACCATTAAAACCGGGCTCCAAGGTGCGGCTGAGTTGGTCAGCGGAGTTTTCACGGCCGGTCAGGCAGCTATCGAGGCTTTTCCGTTTGAAAGCACAGGAGAAAAACTTGGTGTTCTTGCTGGCAAGGTGGCCGGTTTCGCGGCTGATGCTCTGTCTGGAGTATTTGACGCGGGAACCGCGGCAATCGCTGCTTTTCCCTGGGAAGACACAGGGAAAAAACTCGGCGAGCTTGCTGGGAAAATTGCTGGACTTACCATTGATGCAATCAGCGGTGTTTTCGATGCTGGAAGCTCCGCAATAGCCGCTTTCCCTTGGGAAGACACCGGAGCAAAAATAGGTGTATTGGCTGACAAGGTGGCGGATTTTGCGCTTTCCTCGTTGTCGGGAGTATTCGATGCTGGCAAGGCTGCTGTTGATGCGTTCCCTTGGAAAAAAGCAGGCACAGATATTGGTAATTTAGCTGGGAAATTGGAGGGCATTACTGCCACCGCTCTTTCTGGGGTGTTCACGGCTGGACAAGCAGCTATCGAGGCTTTTCCTTGGGAGAAAACCGGCACTGATATTGCAAATCTGGCAGGACAGTTGGAAGGAATCACAGCAGACGCTTTGTCTGGTGCTTTCACAACGGCGTACGAAACAATAAAAAACATCGATTGGAAAGGTCTCGGGAAAACACTTGCCGATGTACCGAATGGATTGACAAAACTCACCAAGAGAACGCTCACCCATGCTTTCGAGCTTGGGTACCAGGTTATCGATGGGCTCGATTGGAAAGGGCTTGGCGATCTGCTCACAAATGTTCCCAATGGGTTAATCAGTGTTACATCCGAAGCGCTTTCTGGAGCGTTCACGACAGCGCATGCCACTATTTCCAGCATCAAATGGGATGAGCTTGGTAAGACGCTTGCTGCTGTCCCAAACGGCCTTACAAAAGTCACAAGCAGGGCCATGACCAAGGCGTTTGACACCGCCTATAAACTAATTGACAGGTTGGATTGGGACGGCCTTGCAACGGCCCTGGCGGCTGTGCCAAATGGTCTTATCAGCGTCAGCGCTGATCTTCTGTCGAAACCCTTTGAAATGGCTGCAAGCGCTATCCAGGCGATCAAATGGGATGAAATAGGAAATACAATTGCAAACGGCCTTAACAGGGCGTGGGGAATTGTATCTGGCCTGGGCGACGTTGCGTTGGGGCTTGGCGAATCCGTTGTTGGTGCTGGGCAGCAGGGCATTGTCGCCCTCAAAAACTGGATCGCTTCATGGAACAGCGATCAAGGCGCCCAAACCGATGCGGAAAAAGCTGGGGAAAAGGTCATTGACGATATCAAGACTGGCGTCGAACAGAAGAAGGCCGATCTGGTCAAGGCTGTCCAGGATGCTGCTGACGAAGTAATAAAGGAGATCCAGGATAAGTTTGACGCCGAGACGATGATCGCCATTGGCAGCACCTTGGTTGATGACATTGCCACAGGAATCAATCAGGGGGTCACGGAAAAAGCCGATGCGGAGGAATTCGCCGGAAGTGCGCAATTGCTTTTCGATGCCCTGGAATCGGCGCTCTATGATGCGTTCGGTATCAAGGGGACGGGTTTGCTCGGTCTCGGTGAAGAAGAATCATCCAAGTTTAAGAGCATCGGAGAAAAGGTTGGCAAAGGCGCTATCTCCGGCATCAATTCCGGCGTCAAGGAGAAGGCGAAGGCAGAGGAATTCAAGGATTCTGCGGATGCCATGTATGATGCCGCAAAAGATGCGCTTGAAACAGCGGTCGGGCAGGACGGGGCGAATTATGCCTCTATTGGTGGAGATATTGTCACTGGTATTTCAAACGCATTAAAAGAAAATGCCACTTCTACCGCTTTCAAAGATTCTGCTGAATCTGTGTACACAGCGGTCAGGGGAGCGCTCCTTATTGCGGTAAGTGGAATCCAGATCGGAACGGTCAAGGGCCCGGAAAAATTCGCAGACATCGCGCAAGCTATTATCTCTGGGATCAATAGTGGTCTCGAATCAATTGCTGGACCGAAGCTATTCTCGGGCGGAAGCGTTGCTGTCTATAATGCGGTCAGCAAAGCCATGCTGGATGTTAGCGGCGGGAGCACAGGATCGAGATTCAATTATATTGGCACTGCAATCGCCTATGGCATTGCGGTTGGGATCAGGGATCATGCAAGCATTATTTCCATCGTTGCCGTCAATGCGGCAATCGCTGCCTATAACGCGGTCATTCAGAAGCTGCAAATCCATTCCCCGTCCAAGCTCTTTGCCGGTATTGGTAAAAACACCATGCTTGGCTTTGCCCAGGGCATCAAGAAAAATTCGGATCAGGTCATCGAATCCGCCGAAGGTGTCGCGGACAGGATGGCAAAGATCGAATTTGCAGAGCGCATGAAGAACGCCGTAAATGAAAACGCGCGGCGTCTCTCCGCATCGTTTGGCATGAATGAAAGCGTCCACGACGATCAAAACGACAGCGATCAAATTGATTATACCAAGTTGGCAAAAGCCGTTTGGGAAGAAGCGCCGGAAATGACCTGGGTCATGAACGAGCAGGTCGTTGGCAGGCTTGTTGAAAAGGCGGTATCCGAAAAACAGGCCGAAAAAATCAGGAACAAGAACAGGAGGGCGTAAAGATGGGGCTTTTTAATCTTTCAAGGTTCAATCTGGTAAGCGGCGATGTATCGCCAACGAATCAGCCCGTCCTGTTCGGGGAAAAGGCCATCGGGGACGCCGTGCCCCGTTCCAATGTCTTGGCGGTGCGAATTGGAGCGCCGAAGATCGAAACGACGGCGATCACACCCGGAATCAGCTCTGGCCTTATGTTCTCCAGGAACCGGCATAGCTCCAGGACAATCGAAATTGAAATCGAGCTGCCGTTGGAACGCGAAACATATCCGGAGAATATGCGTAAGGCCAGAGCCTGGGCCATAAGCAGCGAGCCTCAAAAGCTGGTGCTCTCTGCGTATAAGGGTCGATATATCTATGCCACATGCACAGGGCTCAATGAATTCGATCAAAAGGAATGGTGGGAACCGGTCGTTGTCACGTTCGAATGCTGGGATCCATATTTCGTATCAGCGAATCCGAGCAGCGCAGCGGTAGGCGCATCGTTCACCATTGAAGGGGATAAAGCGCCGGATGCGCAGATCATTTATAATCTGGCGTCCGGCGAATCCCTGGTAAACCCGCAATGGACGTTCGATGGCGGCAAGTATATCAAGCTCAATACCACCGTCACAGGCGGGGAAATCAAGATCGATCTCAAAACGCAATGCGTATCCAGGAATGATGTATCGCTCATGCAATACCTGGTCTTGGGCAGCCGTTTCCCGGAATTGGAGCCGGGCACGCACATCATCACGGGTCCGTCTGGAGGCACCATATCATGGCATGAGAGGTGGCTGTAAATGGAGAAAATGACCTATTATTTCCTGGGCAGAAATGAGCAAATCATTTTTGTCCGCAGCGATGCGACGAAATTCGTGGTCGATGAAGGAAATTATGAATTGGATTGCACATTCCCCATCGATGCGGAAAAGAGCATCCAGGAAGGAATGAAGATCGGCTTTTTCGATATTGATGACGAATTCCAGATGTACGACATCATTCAGCCGGAGGAAAACCCGTTCGATATGACGGTCAGCATCTTGGCGGAGCATTCTGGCATGGCTGAATTATTGGATGAGGTCGTCACGGACCGACGCCCTACCAATGACACGGCGGCCCAGGCGGCGGCCATTGCCCTGGATGGCTCCAGGTGGAGCGTCCGAAACGCTGTTCAGACCGGCACGACCTCGTGCCGGTTTTGGTATATTTCCAGGTGGGCGGCGCTCAAGAAAGTCATGGAGGATTGGGCGGTCACGATCAAGTTTGTCTGGCAAATCTCTGGAAACGCCATCGTGGGCCGGTATATCGATATTCGGTCCTCGCAGAGCATCAACCGCGGAAAGCGTTTTGAAATCGGCAAGGATATTTCTGCGCTGCTCATCAAGTATGATGATTCCAATGTGGCGACGGCATTGATCGGGCGCGGGCGCGGGGTCGAGACCGGAACCGATGATGATCCGTCCTATGGCAGAAAGATTTCGTTTGCCTCCGTCGTATGGAGCATTGCGAACGGCGATCCTGCGGACAAGCCAGAAGGTCAGGAATATGTCGAGGATGTTGCCGCAACGGCTGCTTACGGGCGCAATGGGCGGCCCAGGGTCAAGGTCGTGGAGTTTGACAATTGCACCGACCCGGAAGAATTGCTTTCCGCCACCTGGCAGGTGCTCCAGAGGATGAACCGGCCTGCGATCTCTATCAATTGCACCGTGGCCGATTTCGAGCGCATCCTTGGGTATAAGCACGAAGCGGTACGCAAGGGAGATCATGTCGCGGTCATTGCGGATCAGACCAATATTGAGATCGAAACGGCGGTCGAAAATATCCTGCGGGATTATATCGCCCCAGAGAATACCAAGATCAGCCTGGGAAGCCAGATCACGCAGACGGCAGATGAAATCATTGCGGAAATATCGCGGGCCATGAAGGTTGAAAATTCGCTCACGGGCCGCATTGTCCAGATGGATGAAACCATCGGCACCATTTCGGAAACGGTTGATACCCAGGGCGAATTGCTGGACACCCACGATGAATTGCTCGATCTCCATGATGATGAGATCGGATTCGTGGTGGCATTCGATGACGAAACTGGGGATATGTATATCAATAACCCGGATGAAATCATTTCGTCCATCAATACCAGGTCGAGCAGCCTTGCGCAGATCAGCGGCAGCAAACTTGATGTTGATGAGCAGGATTGCGCCAGGTGGGGTGTCTATACGGACGGCACCCTCA
>JAFXMP010000017.1 GCA_017530275.1 Clostridia bacterium
CAGATCATACAGGCGCTTCGCCAGAGAAATGATCTCCTGATAATCGTTTTCCTCCACGCTGAGCAGCACGCCGGTTTTGTGCTTGCTGTTCGCGGCGGGCACCTTGAAGCCCGCGGCGGTAAGGCCCTTGAACAGCGCTTCTGGCAGGGTCTTGCCGATGCCCAGCACCTCGCCGGTGGACTTCATTTCCGGGCCCAAGATGGAGTTCGCGTCGTTGAGCTTTTCAAAAGAGAATACCGGCACCTTCACGGCTACGTAGGGCGGCGTGCGGTACAGGCCCACGCCGTAACCCAGATCGATCAGCTTTTCACCCAGCATCACCTTGGACGCCAAATCGACCATGGGCACCTTGGTCACCTTGCTGATGTAGGGCACCGTGCGGCTGGCCCGGGGATTCACTTCAATCACGTACAGTTCATTGTTGTAAATCAGGTATTGGATGTTGACGAGACCCTTTGTGCTCAGCGCCAGGGCAAGTTTTTCGGAGCAATCGCAGATTTTGCGCAGGAACACGTCGTTCAGATTGTAAGGCGGATACACGGCGATGGAGTCGCCGGAGTGGATGCCCGCCCGCTCGATGTGCTCCATAATGCCGGGGATCAGCACGTCGGTGCCGTCGGAAATCACGTCCACTTCCAATTCGATGCCGGGCAGATACTGGTCGATCAGCACGGGATTGTCGATACCCCCCGCCAGGATCTTTTCCATGTAGGCTACGGTGTGTTCTTTCGTGCGGGAGATGGTCATGTTCTGCCCGCCGATCACGTAGCTAGGGCGCAGCAGCACGGGATAGCCCAATTCCTCCGCGGCACTGACCGCTTCCTCCAGCGTGCGCACACCCATTCCCTTGGGGCGGCGGATGCCGAAGTTTTCAAGCAAAGCGTCAAAGCGCTCCCGGTCCTCGGCGATATCGATAGATTCAGCGCTCGTTCCTAAAATGCGAACGCCCTTTTCATCTAAGAATTTCGTTAATTTGATAGCCGTCTGTCCGCCGAAAGCCACCACCACGCCGATGGGTTTTTCCACCTCGATGATTTTCATCACGTCTTCGGGGCAAAGGGGCTCGAAGTACAGCCGGTCGGCGGTGTCGTAGTCGGTTGAAACCGTCTCCGGGTTGTTGTTGATGATCACCACGTCGTAGCCCATTTCCCGCAGGGTCCACACGCAATGCACCGAGCTGTAATCGAACTCGATGCCCTGACCGATGCGAATGGGCCCGGAACCAAGCACGATGACCACCGGCTTGCCGCTTCTCGGGAAGGGCCGGGACTGGCAGGGCTCGCCTACAGAGGAATAGAAGTAAGGCCGGTCCGTGCCGAAGACGGCGGCGCAGGTTTCCACGATCTGATAGGCGAAGGGCGTTTCCTCGATTTCCTTGGCCCCGCTGATGCGCTTGATGGCGGCGTCGGTGTAGCCTAATTTCTTACCCTCCAGCACGTTTTCAGGAGTGGCCCCCTCCTTAGAAAGCTTTTCTTCATAATCCACCAGATTTTGGAGCTTTTGCAGGAAATAGGGGTCGATCATGGTGATCTTATAGATTTCATCGATGGAGACGCCCGCTTTCAGGGCCTCGAACACGGTAAAGATCCGCCGGTCGTCCTGGGCGGCCAGGCGCTCCCGGATGGGCTGGTCGTTGAGCGGCGCGGCGTTCAGGGTGTCCAGGCCGATTTCCGCCCCGCGCACTGCCTTCATCAGCGCGTTTTCCAGGGTGGGTCCAATAGCCATGACCTCCCCCGTGGCCTTCATCTGGGTACCCAGCTTCCGGCTGGAACCGGCGAATTTGTCGAAGCTCCACTTGGGGAACTTGAGCACGATGTAATCCACCGCGGGCTCGAAGCCCTTAAGGGAAAAGCCGGTGACGGGGTGCTTGATTTCATCCAAATTGTAGCCCAAAGCCAGCCGGGTAGTGATCTTGGCGATGGGGTAGCCCGTGGCCTTGCTGGCAAGGGCGGAAGAACGGCTGACGCGAGGGTTCACTTCAATGACGGCGTATTCGCTGCCATCGGGCTTTAAGGCAAACTGACAGTTGCAGCCGCCCACGATGCCGATGGCCGCCACGATGTCCAACGCCGCCTGCCGCAGCATGGCAAATTCCCGCTCGTTCAGCGTCAGGGCAGGAGCCGCCACAATGGAATCACCGGTATGCACGCCCACGGGATCGATGTTCTCCATGGAGCAGACGCTTACAGCGCAGCCGGTAGCGTCCCGCATGGTTTCAAACTCGATTTCCTTCCAGCCGGAAATGCACTTTTCCACCAAAATCTGGGTAATGGGGGACATATCCAGGCCGGTTTTGGCGATGACCTTCAATTCCTCCGGATTGTCGGCGATGCCCCCGCCAGTGCCGCCCAAGGTAAAGGCGGGGCGCACGATGATGGGATAGCCGATTTTTTCCGCGATTTTCAGGGCGGTGTCCACGTCGTTGGCAATATCGGAGGGCACGCAGGGCTGGCCGATGGCCGCCATGGTTTCCCGGAACAGCTCACGGTCCTCCGCCTTGTCGATGCCGTCGATGTCCGTTCCCAGCAGCTTAACGCCGTACTTTTCCAGGACGCCGCTGCGCTTTAACTGCATGGCGATAGTCAGGCCGTTCTGGCCGCCCAGGCCGGACAGCAGGCCATCGGGGCGCTCCTTTTCGATCACCCGGGCCACCGTTTCCGCGTTCAGGGCTTCCAGATAAATTTCGTTGGCCAAATGGCTGTCGGTCATGATGGTGGCGGGGTTGGAGTTCACCAGCACGGTGTCCAGCCCTTCCTCCTTCAGCACCCGGCACGCCTGGGCCCCGGCGTAGTCAAATTCCGCCGCCTGGCCGATCACGATGGGGCCGGAGCCGATGACCATGACCTTATGAATGGATTTATCTCTGGGCATAGATTGATTTCACCCTTTCATTACAGAAAGCTCTGCTTTTTCATTACTTCACGCAGCATTTCATTCGTTTTTTCGTCCAGTGGGATCAGCAGAACATGAATATCGAACTGACGAATGGTTTCAGCTAACATGTTGTTTCCCGTCAGCTGATCATACTCCTCCTGATCACAAACTACGATGTATTTCGTGTATTCACAATGATTTACTTTATCATGCAGCAGCATTTTCAGAATATCGCCTGCGATTTTCTTTGGCTGCCCACCTTTCAATCTGCCAGCGTGCGTATGGATTTCGCCGATGATGCGGCGCTTTTCGGAATAAAAATCTGGTTTAATATAAATGCCATTGGCCGAGTTGACCGGTACCTGCGCATTTGAAATCAAATCAGACCCTAAGCTTTTTTGTATCTCCGAAAAGATTATTTCTTCTATCTGTCGCTGATAAGCGGATGATGAATCAACGTACTTCATCAACAACCAACCTCTTCCAGCGCATAGCATATTGTTTTGGGGGTATGCCCTACAAATACGGTCTCTTTGGTACTTTCTCTGACGCAGAGAAAGTACACGTCCCTCTCCCGTCCTTACAGGGTTGCGGCCATCACCGCTTTGATAGTGTGCATCCGGTTTTCCGCCTCGTCAAACACGATAGACTCAGAGCCTTCAAACACTTCGTCCGTTACTTCCATGGCGGTGAGGCCGAATTTCTCGTGAATCTTCTGCCCGATGCCAGTGTTCAGGTCATGGAAGGAGGGCAGGCAGTGCATGAAGCGGCACTGGGGCCCGGCCTGCCGCATCACGGCGGCGTTCACCTGGTAGGGCAGCAGATCGTGGATGCGCTCGGCCCATACCTCGTCCGGCTCGCCCATGGAAACCCACACGTCGGTATAAATCACGTCCGCGTCCCGTACCGCTTCCATGGGATCGGTGCTAAATTCCAGGGCGGCCCCGGTTTGCAGGGCGATGTTTTTGCAGGTCAAAATCAGCTGGGGATCGGGGAAATACTTTTCCGGCGCGCAGGCCACGAAATGCAGGCCCATCTTGGCGCAGCCGATCATGAGAGAATTGCCCATGTTATAGCGGGCGTCGCCCATGTACACCAGCTTTTTGCCCTTCAATTCCCCGAAATGCTCCCGGATAGTGAGGAAATCGGCCAAAATCTGGGTGGGATGGTATTCGTTGGTGAGGCCGTTCCACACGGGCACCCCAGCATACTTTTTCAGGGCCTCCACGATCTCCTGACCGTAGCCCCGGTACTCGATGCCGTCGTACATCCGGCCCAGCACCCGGGCGGTGTCGGCGATGCTCTCTTTTTTGCCGATCTGGCTGCCGGTGGGGTCCAAATAGGTGGAATGCATGCCCAAGTCCGCCGCCGCCACCTCGAAGGAGCAGCGGGTGCGGGTGCTGGTCTTTTCAAAAATCAGGGCCACGTTTTTGCCCTCGTGCATCCGATGGGCAATATGGGCATGTTTCTTTTCTTTCAGCTCCGCCGCCAAATCCAGCAAATAGTTGATTTCTTCCGGGGTATAATCCAGCAGGGTCAAAAAGCTCCGTCCCTGTAAATTCATGCCCTTTCCTCCTCCGCGCAAACCGCTTTGATGACCTCCGCCGCTTGTTTCAGCGTGTCCATGGGAATGTTCAGGGCGGGCAGCAGCCGCACCTTATCCTTGGCGGTCAGGCACAGCACGCCCTTCTCCATGCACGCCGCCAGCACCTGCCCGGCGGGTTTTTTCGTTTTCAGGCCAATCATCAGGCCTAAGCCGGTCACGGCCTCAATGCCAGGCGCGTCTTTGAAAGTATCGAATAAAAATTCGCTCTTTTTGCGGACCTCCGCCAAAAACGCGTCGTCCAGCCGGGACAGCACGCTCAGCGCCCCCGCGCAGCACACGGGATTGCCGCCGAAAGTGGAACCGTGGTCGCCAAAGCCCAGCACGTGTTCTACCTTTTCCCCTAACAGCGCCGCCCCCAAAGGCAGGCCGCCGCCCAAGCCCTTGGCGGTGGAAACGATATCCGGCTGAATGCCGTAATGCATGTAGGCGTACAGTTGGCCCGTGCGGCCGTTGCCGGTCTGCACCTCGTCCACGATGAGCAGGATATCCTGTTCCTTGCAGATGTCCGCCACAGCCTGCACGTATTCCCTGGACAGGGGAATCACCCCACCCTCGCCCTGTATGCACTCGATCATGACGGCCGCGGTGGGCTGCTGGGCGATCAATTCCCTTAATTCCTGCACATCCTCCGCCGACGCGTGCTTGAAGCCAGGTGTCAGGGGCTGGAACAGCTCGTGATAATGCTCCTGGCCGGTGGCGGCTAAGGTAGTGATGGTGCGGCCGTGGAAGCTGTTTTTCAGGGTGATAATGGTAAAGCGGTCCGGGCCGTATTTGTCCGCGGCGTACTTCCGGGCCGTCTTAATGGCGCACTCGTTGGCCTCCGCCCCGGAATTGCAGAAGAATACCTTCTTCATGCCGGTCTTTTGGCACAGCATTTGGGCCAGCTTGGCGCAAGGCTCAGTGTAGTACAGGTTGGACATGTGCTGCACTTTCTCCATCTGGCCGATGACCGCCTGTTTCCACTGTTCGTCCCCGATGCCAAAGGAGGTGACGGCGATGCCGCTGCCCAGGTCGATGTATTCCTTCCCCTGGTCGTCCTTGACGATGGACCCCTGGCCAGACACGATCTGCACCGGGAAGCGCTTATAGGTGTTGGCAACGTATGCCGTGTCCATTTCCTTGATATTCATGCTTCGTCCCTCCTCAGCCAGGTGCCCGCGCCTTCGTTGGTGAGCAATTCCATCAGAATGGAATGGGGCACCCGTCCGTCCATAATGACCGCGTTTTTCACCCCTGCGTTCAGGGCCGTCACGCAGCAGTCCACCTTGGGGATCATGCCGCCGGAAATGACGCCAGACTCCCGCAGCTCCCTGGCCTGGCTCAAAGTCATTTCCGGGATCAGGGTGGAAGGATCGTTCTTATCCCGCAGAATGCCCGCGATGTCCGTCATCAGGATCATGCGCTCCGCCGTCAGCGCCCCGGCGATGTGAGCGGCGGCGGTATCGCCGTTGATGTTATAGGCGTTGCCCTGCCGGTCGCACCCGATGGTGGAAATCACGGGGATGTAGCCGTTGTTCAGCAGGTCCATAATGGGCTTTTGGTGAATTTTCGTCACCGTGCCCACAAAGCCCAAACGCGGGTCCTTAGGCGCAGCTTCGATGAGCCGCCCATCCATGCCGCTTAGGCCGATAGCCTTGCCGCCGTGCATTTCCAGCAGGTTCACCAGGGTCTTGTTCACTTTGCCCGCCAGCACCATCTGCACGATGTCCACCGTTTCCTTATCCGTCACCCGCAGGCCGTCGATGAACTCCGCCTGCTTGCCCAGCCGGTTCATCAAATCGGTGATTTCCGGGCCGCCGCCGTGCACCAGCACGATCTTTACCCCGATCAGCCACAGCAGCACGATGTCCTCCATCACCTGCTGTTTCAGCTGCTCGTTCACCATGGCGTTGCCGCCGTATTTCACCACCACGATCTTGCCCGTGTAGCGCTTGATGTAGGGCAGGGCCTGGGTCAATACCTGCGCCCGCTGGGCGTTTGAAAATTCGGTGTTCATGTCCGATAATCTCCATTGATTTTTACGTAATCGTAAGTCAGATCGCAGCCCCAGGCTGTGGCTTCCTGATCCCCCATGTTCATATTGCAGGAGAAGCGCACAGCCTTTTCGGAAAGGATTTTCAGCGCTTTCTCCTCGTCAAAGGCCTGAACGCAGCCGTCCTGATAGAAGCAGAGGGTGTCTTCTTCCCCATGGAGATACACTTCGATATTCGCGGGATCAAAGTCCGGCCCGGCGTAGCCCAAGGCGCACAGGATGCGGCCGCAGTTGGCGTCCTTGCCAAACACCATGGCTTTCACCAGGGAGGAGCCCACCACGGATTTTGCCAGGATCCGGGCGTTTTCCTTGGTGTCGGCGTTGTATACCCGCATTTCCAGCAGATGGGTGGCCCCTTCGCCGTCCTCCGCCATCTTCACCGCCAGGTCATGGCAAATAGAAAAGAGCGCTTCGCAGAAAATGTCATAGCTTTCATCCGTGTCCTGAATGGGCGCGTTGCCCGCCATGCCGTTGGCTAAAACCAGCAGGGTGTCGTTGGTGCTGGTGTCACCGTCCACGGTGATCATGTTGAAGGTGTCCGGCACCACGCTGCTCAGCGCCTTTTGCAGCAAAGCCTGATCGATGGCGCAGTCCGTGGTGATATAGCCCAGCATGGTGCACATGTTGGGATGGATCATGCCGGAGCCCTTGCTCATGCCGCCCATGTGTACGGTAACTGTGCCGTTTCCGTCCGCCGCGGGAAGGTCGAAGGCAACAGCAAATTCCTTGTTCACCGTGTCGGTGGTCATGATGGCTTTGCTGGCCGCCGTGCCCGCTTCCAGGGTATCGGAAAGATTACCCACCATGACCTTAACGCCTGCCTGAATACGGTCGATCGGCAGGTTGGGCCCAATGACGCCGGTAGAGCCCAGCAGTACGGTTTCTGCCGGAATGCCCAAGGTATCTCCCGCGAAATCGGCGGTCTTCTTGCAGATATCCAGGCCCGTCTTTCCTGTGGCCGCATTGGCGATGCCCGCGTTCACCACCACCGCCTGGGCGGATTTGTTCTTATAGACAACATCCATATCCCACAGCACCGGCGCGGCCTTCACCTTGTTGGTGGTAAAGGTACCCGCCACGGCGCAAGGGGCGGCGCTTACCAGCATGGCCATGTCGGTACGATTTTTATACTTGATGCCCGCCGCGCAGCAGGCCACCTTGAAGCCCTTAGGCGCGGTGACGCCTCCAGGGACCTTGCAAATCTTCATGTTTTTCACCTTTATTCTCCTATAAAATGCGTAATGTTTTCCGCGTTCAGCACAAATTCGTAATAATTCACGTCCACCTTTTTCCAGCCGATCTGCTTCCAGAAGGCGTTTCCCGCATCGTTCTTCGTGAAGGCGATAAGCCCCACCTTGTTGATGCCCAGGGCCTTTAACTGCTGCATGCAGTATCCCACCATGCGGGTGCCGATGCCCTGCCGCCGGAAGCCCTCGGCCACGCATACGTGGTACAGGGCCCCCTGCCGCCCGTCGGAGCCGCAGAGGATGGAGCCGATCACCCGCCCGTCCGCTTTCGCTACCACGCTGGTGGTGGGATTGCGTTGAATGAAGCGCACCACATCCTCCCGCGAATCGTCCAGGGCCCGGATGCCGAAACCCCGAATGGTCATCCACAGGGCTCGCACGGCGTCGTAGTCCGCTTCCGTCATGGGCAAAATCTGAACGTCCGCCATGGGCTTACACCGCCAGTCCGGTGGCTTCGTCCACCCCAAGCAGCAGGTTCATATTCTGGATGGCCGCGCCGGACGCGCCTTTGCCCAGATTATCGAAGCGGGCGACGAGCAGGATGCGTTCTTCATTGCCGAAAACGGTAATTTCCATATCGTCCCGCCCGGCAAACGCACCGGCGGACAAGAATCCGTTTTCACCGGCATCCTTCACGAACCGTACCAGACCGCATCGATAATAATCAGCGTAAACTGCCTCGATATCGGCTTTTCCGCCTTTGATTTCTTCCGAGAACAGCGGTACGGTGACCTCCATGCCCGCGTAAAAGGGAGCCACGATGGGACAGAAGATGGGGGCTTTTTCCAGGCCGCACACCTTTTGCATTTCGGGCAGATGCTTGTGATTTTGGGAAAGCCCATACTGACGGGGAGCGTCAAACAGGGTGTTTCTGCCCTCCCCTTCGTATTCGGCGATCATCTTTTTACCGCCGCCGGAATAGCCGGTGAGGGAAGTGCAGGAGAGCTTTACGTCTGTTGGCAACAACCCCGCTTCCACAAGGGGAGCAACCAAGGCGATGAAGCCGCTGGCGTGGCAGCCGGGATTGGCGATACACCTTGCGGCTTTGATCTTTTCCCGCAGGCCCCCGATTTCTGGGAAGCCATATGCCCAGTTCTTCGCTGTTCGGTGGGCCGTGGAGGTATCTATTACCGCCGTATGTTCGTTTTCGATCATTCCCGCCGCTTCCCGCGCCGCGTCATCCGGCAGGCAGAAAAACACGATATCCGCCCGGTTCATGATCTCTTTCCGGGCTGCCGGGTCCTTCCGGTACTGATCCGGCAGATGCAGCAGTTGAATATCCTGCCGCTGTTTTAATCTCTCGACGATACGCAGGCCTGTAGTGCCCGCGCTGCCGTCAATAAACACGTTCTTCATGATCATGCGTTTCCCCGTTCCGCCCCCCAGGGCATTCTTTCGCATGCGCTGCATAATTCGCATGCTTATTCATTTATTATATTAATTTACCGCGTTTTGTCAAGTATTTAATCGATATAAATTCACATTCAATGCAACTTTATGCATTTATGTGGTATCCGGTCAAAAAAGCGAATAAAAAAACCGGAATACGCTGATAAATGTTCATTGATCAGTCGCTTCCGGGTTATTTCCGCGTGCAGGGCTATCGATCAAAACAGGCTCAGAGCCGCAACCAAAGACGAGCCGATCATCAGTATCGCCAAAACGATGCACAGCACTCTGATCCAAAACTGTTTCCGATCCTTTTGTTTCTGTGTAGACATTTCTTTTCTTCCTTTCCTTCCGTTCCTCAATGCTGTATCTGTTTACGCTTGCTGCGCTTCATAGGCATCAATTGCGCGGGCCAACTGGTCCGGGCAGGAGGTATTTCCCCTGCACTGTATTCCCCGCAGCGTTTCCTTAACTTCGTCCGCGTTGCGGCCAATGACCATTTTGGCGAGGCCCTGGGTGTTTCCCTTGCAGCCATCATGAAATGCGCAGGCAGTGATCACGCCGTTTTCGATTTCCAGATCGATCTGTGTGGAGCAGGTGCCCCTGGTCTGATAATGAAACATCGTTCCTTGCTCCCTTCAAATGCGCTGCCGGATGCTGATCTTCCCCTCACGACAGCTGGCTATCGCATACTCCCCCGCATTATAGCATACCTGACAGGCGCTTTGCAAGAGAGCAGATGGCCTGCAAATACAAATCATCAAGCAAAATGTACCAGCATGCAAAACTGATTTCGATGAATGCCTGTTCATCAAAAGGCTGCCCCATAGCAGGGCAGCCGAATGGGCATAGAAGAGAAAGCGACTGTTCTACTTCTTTTCGCTGCGGCGCAAAAAGGCGGGAACGCCCAGATCATCCCTGGCGTTAGCGGCAGGCTGAGCAGGCGCCTGATAGGTTTGCTGATAGGGCTGCGCGGCAGGCTGCTGCTGGGTAAAAGGCTGCTGGTAAGCTGGCTGAGCATAAGGCTGCTGAGGCGCGTAGGGCGTCTGGTAGGCGCCCGCAGGCGCTGCCATGGGCCGTGCGCCGCCGGGGAAGAAGGAATTGTCGCCTTCGTAAGTGGCGGGAGCTGGCGCTTCAAAGCCCTGCGGTTCATTGCCAGCGTCAGCACGGGGACGGTTTTCATAAGGATTGAAGGAAGGAACCGTCGCTCCATAGGGCGTAGCCGTGCGGGTCTTTTTCTTTTCCCGGGTGGGAAAGGCGTTTTTTCAAAGCCGGTGGCGATCACGGTGATGCGCACCTCGTCCTTGAGGGTCTCGTCGATACCCGCGCCGAAGATGATGTTGGCTTCGCTGTCGGCGGATTCCATCACCAGATTGGCGGCTTCGTTGATTTCCATGATGCTCATGTCGGTGCCGCCGGTCACGTTAATCAGCACAGCCCGTGCGCCGTCGATCTTGGTTTCCAGCAGGGGGCTGGAAATAGCCTTGTTGGCGGCGTCCACCAAACGGGTCTCGCCCTTGCCCACGCCGATGCCCATATGGGCCATGCCACCG
Organism: Clostridia bacterium; assembly: GCA_017530275.1. Next base: position 10,702 of record JAFXMP010000017.1, read on the forward strand.
GATTCCATGATGGTTTTCACGTCGGCAAAGTCCAGATTGATCATGGCAGGCACTGCGATCAGGTCGGAAATGCCCTGAATACCCTGGCGCAGCACATCGTCAGCGATGCGGAAGGCTTCCAGCATGGTGGTTCCCTTGCTGACCACCTGCAGCAGGCGGTCATTGGGGATCACGACCAGGGTGTCCACGCTCTGTTTTAAATCGTTGATGCCCATTTCAGCGTTTTTCATGCGCTGCTTGCCTTCAAAAGCGAAAGGCTTGGTCACCACGGCGATGGTGAGGCAGTTCATTTCCCGGGCGATTTCGGCCACGATGGGAGCAGCGCCGGTGCCGGTGCCGCCGCCCATACCGGCGGTAACGAACACCAGGTCCGCGCCCTTGAGCGCCTGGGCGATTTCTTCCCGGCTCTCTTCCGCCGCCCGGCGGCCCACTTCGGGCACAGCGCCTGCGCCCAGGCCCTTGGTCAGCTTTTCACCGATTTGGATCTTTACGTCGGCCTCGCTCAAAGACAGGGCCTGACGGTCCGTATTGACGGCGATAAACTGAACGCCTTTTAGATTGGCTTCCACCATGCGGTTCACGGCGTTGGTTCCGCCGCCGCCGCAGCCGACGACCTTAATGGAAGCAAAGGATGGCTGATCAACTTGTACTTCAAAAGGCATTTTCAAATCCCCCTATGTTCAGAATCGGCCAGTGGCCAAGCGTCAGCCGCCGAAAAGGCTGCGGAAGAAACTGCCAATACCGCCAGACTTGGCGTTGGCAGTGGTATCGATCAGCAGATCCAGCAGGCCCAAAGCGCTGGAATAAGCGGGACTGGAGAGCTTGACCGCCTTGCGGGGCAATTCCCGCACGGTGCGGTCCATTTTTGCTGCCAAAAATTCCCGGCCGCCCCGGTTGATGGCCAGACCGCCGCCCGTGAGATATACTGGAGACCACTTGCCCAGCTTGGCTCCCGAAGCGGCGACGGCGTCCCGCACGGCTTCACAGATTTCCTCCGCGCGGGGTTCCAGCACCTTTTCCACCTGCTCCCGGGTAAAGGTTTTGGAGTTTCCCCCCTGATCCGTTCCCTCAAAGGTGGATTGCCCGGCGGAAAGGCCGTACACATAGGCGCGTTTGATGTTTTCCGCCGTTGTAAGCGGCACCTCCAGCCCGTAAGCCAGATCGGCGGCGATATGGCCGCCGCCCATGGGAATATTGGCAAGATGGATGATCGCGTCGCCCTGCACGATCATTACTTCTGTGGTCAGGTACCCAACATCCACCAGCACAGCGGCCCGGTCCCTTTCTTCATCGGGCACGAACAGCATAGCCTGCCCCACGGGGGTGGACAGGCAGCCGTTCACCGTGATGCCTAAGGCCCGGAACCTTTCCTGAATATCATCCAGGAAAAACTGATCGGCAATTACAAAAGCGATCATGGCGCGCAGCTCGTAACCGCGCATGCCCATGGGTTCCAAGGTCTTTTTGCCATCGTCCACAATGAACCAGGCAGGGCTGCGATGGATGATGCTGCCGCGAATCTCGCCCAGTTCCTCCACCGCTTTGTCAAACAGGCTGCTGATGTCCCTTTCCGTTACCCGGGGATCAGCTCCCTGCAGATCCACCTTTACTTCCACCGTGCGCACAGTGGAAAAATCGCCGGGCACGCCCACGTAAACCTCTTTGATGCGGGCATGGGACTGTTCCTCCGCCGCGCGAACCGCTTCCGCGATGGCGTCATTGAGCTGGTCCGGGGCATTCCAGCGCCCCTCCAGATATCCGTCATAGATCACCGTTCCGGCGCCTACGATATCGCAGCGCTGCCGTCCGCTGGTTTCCGCGACGAGCGCCACGATCTTGCTTGTACCAAAATCGATGGCCGCAACCGTGGTCTTCATCCATCCATCATCCCCTGTTCATCGGCAAAAGAAGCCCCTTCTTTTCATGTCTGAAAAAGCCGAAAATGAATTAACCTATTTCGGTTCAATCTATTGTAACCTTTTTGTGATAATTTGGCAAGCGGAAATCAGAAAAAAGGAGCTCTTTTTTTAAAAAATTTTCTTATTTGGCGAAAAATGGACATGTTTTTACGGACTGGGCGGCGTATAAATCGCTTCCGCGGGAATACTGGCTTCCAGCATGCCGCCGTTTTTCCCCATTTCCCGCAGCTTTGCCACCACTGCGCGCACGGTGCCGATTTTAGCCCGCAGGCTGTCAATGCTGCCCAGGTGAGCCGAATAACCGTCCCGGGTCACCAGATATATGCTTTCCGGGTCTGTGATGTTCAATTCAGAGATCTGTGAAAGAAAGCCCTGCTGCTCCAGTTCCTCCAAAAGCTCCCGGTAAGCGCTCATATGACCTGACGTACCCGCAGTCATCATCCTGCCCACCCGCAATTCCTTGGGCTTTAAGCCGGTAACGACAATGATCGCATCCTCCCCCACGCTGTTTTCCGGAAGACTGCCCCTCTCCAGCACCATGCCTTCCTTATCAAGGTAATAATTCGCGCCCATTTCCTGTACCCGCGCCACAGGCACGCGCTCGTGCACGTAAATGGTGATACCATTGGGAAAATGTTTTTCCATCCGTTCAAAAATCAGATACCGATTGCTTTCGATCCCCTGCATAATTTTCTTTTCACTGACAGTGAAATATCCCACCGGCCGATCCAGCCCCGCCGCCAGGATCGCCTGCTCCCAAGTGACCGTCCGGTTGCCCACCACCGCCACCGTGCGGATCTTCAGCATGCTTTCATTCAGGATCACAGCTACGGCCAAAACCAAAATCAGCGCCAGCACCACCGTGATCACCCCGGAACGTTTCCGGGGCGGCGGCGCGGGGGGAAGGGAAGAAATATCCTGCGGATACTGCTGTTCCATCTTTTGCCTCCAGGGGCGGCGAGGCCGCCTTCATGAATTCCTGTGATGATTTCTGCTGTATAGGAAAGGTCCATGCAGGCAGGGGAGTACAGAGTTCAGAGTTCGGAGTTCAGATGATATAGCGTTCAATTCAGGTTTCCCAAACATGTCGGCAATATAAATCTGAACTCTGTACTCTGAACTCGTAAAACTGTTTCAGCCCGGTTCTCCCGTCAAAGCGCTCTGCCGTTACGAAATCCTTTCGATCTTCGCTCCCAAACCGGCCAGCGTGTTTTCCAGTCTGGCGTAGCCCCGGTCGATCAGGGAAACATTTTCTACCACGCTCTCTCCCTGAGCACCCAGCGCCGCGATCACCAGCGCCGCGCCTCCGCGCAGATCCCGGGCCGTCACGCGAGCCCCATGCAGCCTTTCCACGCCGGAAACCACCGCCGTGCGGCCGCTGACCCGTATTTTTGCGCCCATACGGCATAGGTCCGCAACGTGGGACAGCCGGTTTTCAAACACGTTTTCAACAATCACGCTGGTGCCCTCCGCCGCGCACGCCGCTGCCAGCATCTGGGCCTGCATATCGGTGGGAAAGCCGGGATGGGGCTGGGTCTGCAAGCAGGTAAAAGCATTGAGCCTTTTGGGAGCATGCAATCGCATGCATGTCTCCTCCCGCGCGATCCGGCAGCCCATTTCCGTTAATTTGTCCGCTACCGGCATCAGATCAGCAGGCCGGATATTTTCCAATTGGATTTCACCGCCGGTCACCGCGGCTGCGCACAGCAGCGTACCGCCCACGATGCGGTCCGGAATGGGCATATACGTAACGCCGTGCAGTTTCTGCACGCCCTCTATCTGAATTACCTGCGTGCCCGCACCGCGCACACGGCCGCCCATGGCGTTCAGGAAGCGCTGCAAATCCCAAACCTCCGGTTCACGGGCCGCGTTGTGTACCGTGGTGGTTCCCGGCAGCAGCACCGCCGCCATCATTACGTTTTCCGTGGCCCCCACGCTGGGATAATCAAAATACACGTCGCCCGCATGCATATCTTGGCCGTCGCAGAGGATCACGCCGCCTTCCTCCCGCACCTTTACGCCCAAGGCGCGGAGGCCCTTCAAGTGCAGATCGATAGGCCGCAGGCCGATTTCACATCCGCCTGGATAGGTCACCGCGGCCCGGCGCAGCTTTCCAAGGATAGGTCCCAGCAGGAATATGGAAGAACGGATCTGCTTGGACGGGCCCTCCGGCATTTCCCAGCAATTCAAATTTGCACTGCTGACGCGTATTTCATCCTGCCGCATTTTGCACCGGCAGCCCAATTGCTGTAAGATGCCCGCCATGGCATGGGCATCCCGGATATCCGGGCAATCCTGCAAAACGGTTTCCCCTTCCGGAAGCAGCGCTGCCGCCAGAATAGGCAGCACGGCATTTTTCGCGCCCTGCAGCCGCACCTGTCCTTCTATTTTTTCGCCGCCCAGCACCCGAAATCCTTCCACGTTTTCCACCTTCTTTCTTCTTTCAGGCTATGCCAAACAGAAAGAAAAGTGAAAAAGCGAAAGGAAAAGGAGGATGGAGTTAAGAGTTGGGAGTTGAGAGTTGAGATTGATCATGTTTTTCGCTTTTGTGCTGAAAAACGCAAGCACAAAAGCCATCTCAACTCTATACGCTCAATTCTCCACTCTGTTTACATCAGGTTCGTGGTGCAGCTTCTGCTGATATTCAGCACGATGCCCACCGCCGCCATGGTGATGGAAAGAGAAGTGCCGCCCGCGCTGAAAAAAGGAAGGGGCAGTCCGGTAGTGGGCAGCACACCCACCACTACGCCCATATTGATGAACGCCTGCACGGAAATCATGCCCACGATGCCCGCCGCCAGCAGGCAGCCGAACAGGTCGTCGCAGCGCAGGGCAATGCGCATCCCCGCGAACAGGAACGCCACGAACAGCAGGATCACCGCGACGCATCCAGCCAAACCGAAATCCTCCCCCACGATAGCGAAAATGAAATCGCTTTCAGGATAAGGAAGATAAGCGTATTTCTGCCGTCCCTGGCCCAGGCCCATACCGAACAGGCCGCCGGAACCGAAAGCGATCAGGGATTGGGACAGTTGATAGCCTTCGTCGCTCATTTTGGCAAAGGGATCGGTGAACGAGAGCAGCCTTTCCCGCCGGTATTCCGCGCTCCAGGCGTAATACGCGCCAACGGCCAGGCCGCCCGTGCCCAGCAACACCATATGCCGCCACTTGGCCCCCCGCAGCATCACCATCAAAACGCTCACGATAATGATCGTGCCCGCCGTGGACAGATTGGGCTGCTCCAAAATCAAAAGGAACATGATCCCCGGCACGATGAGCACCGGAAAGATGCCGGTCCACAGCTTCTCAACCTTCTTGCCCCGCACCGTCAGCGTCATGGCCATGAACAGCACGGCGGCATACTTGGCCAGTTCCCCCGGCTGGAAGGACAGGGGACCGAAGGTGAGCCACCGGCGGGAGCCGTTGATGGACGTGCCGATACCGGGGATCGCCACCAGCAGCAGAAGCAGGAAGCTCAGCAGTACTCCGCCCACCACCACTTTCCTGCGGCCCCAGAACACATAGGGAATACGGCAGGTGATCGCCATGGCGACGGCCCCCACCGCCACGCCGAACAGCTGCTTTTTGACCTCGGACAGCGGGTCTCCCCCGTCCTGGGCTTTATAATAGGTAGCGCTGAACAGGGTGAGCAGGCCTAACATCAGCAGCATGGTCATAATGGTGAGCAGGGTCTTATCTACCGGCTTTGGTCTCCGGCGGCGCGGCGCGGTCGTAAGCATCTCTTTTCCGCCTTTCTGTTTTCCGTATCCTTTTCTTTTGTACGAAAACAGAAAGGCGCATCCGAAATGCGCCTTGCCGCTTGTTATCCTTTGCGTTTGGGAGGATAAATAATCCAGAATCAATTGATAAACTTTATTTCATGGTTGGCGATGGTTTCTTTGGCGGCATTGGTTTTTCGCGATCGAGGGTATCCCATGCGCCGCCAATCAATATGGCGGCTCCGGAAACAATACCGGGGGGAACCATCCAACTGTTTTCGGTTTCATTGCCCCTCTTTCTCGCTTCCTTGTCATCCTTGTATTCTCCACAGCCGCCCGTGACCTGCTCAAGGCTCTCGCCCGACAGTTCCTGCTTATTTTCCGCCGGATTCTTCTTTTCTTCCATGTTCATTGCCTCCTTCTTTCATTTTCGATTCCTGACGTCCAGAGATGCGTTGAATATTTGCTCACCAGTTGATACGTTATTTATTCTCCATCTGGCAGGAGAAATCCTTTTATCAGCGATATCAATCAGAACTTCGTATCTTTTGCTTGCATCTGCCAAACCAGCATCATTTCAGCCCGTGTACGATTTCCTTAAAGATCCTTCCCCGCTGCTCGTAATCCTCAAACATATCGAAGGAAGCACAGGCGGGAGAAAGCAGCACGTTGCCGCCAGGTTTGGACAGGGCGCGGCAGGTTTCAACGGCCTCCTGCATGCTGCCCGCGTGATGAATATTCGTGTATCCTGCCTTTTTCAGTGCTGCTTCGATCTGATTCGCCGTGACGCCGATGAGCACGCAGTTTTCGATCAGAGGCGTTTTCACGATTTCCTCCGCCAAAGCGTCGAAGGACACGTGTTTGTCATACCCGCCCAAAATAATGGCCGTAGGGGCTTTCATACTCTGCACCGCCTTGATGGTGGAATCCACGTTGGTGCCTTTGCTGTCGTTGATATAGCGTACGCCGTTCAGTTCCCGCGCAAATTCGATGCGGTGCTCCACCCCGGGGAAGGTGCGCATAGCCTGGCGAATCACCGGCGCAGGCACGCCCCGGGAGAAAGCCACGGCGGCGGCGGCCAAGGCATTTTCTAAATTATGGGGACCGGGGATTCTTAATTCCTCCGCTCCGCATACGTTCTTTTCTTCATCGCCGATCCGCACCACGATTTTGCCGTCCCGGACGAACGCTCCCTGCTCCACTTCCTGCTGCCTGGAGAAGAACAGCACCTGGCTTTTGAGGCCCGCCCCCATCTTCCGGCAAATTTCGTCGTCGTAGTTCAGCACAGCGAAATTGCTCTCATCCTGCGCGTCAAAAATATGGCGCTTCAAACCGGTGTAGACTTCCATGGTGCCGTGACGGTTCAAATGATCCTCCGTCACGTTCAGCACGGCGGCGGACAAGGGATGGAAGGTTTCGGTAGTCTCTAATTGGAAAGACGAAACCTCCGCCACCACCACATGGTCGTATTTGCTTTCCAGGGCCGCGGCGGAAATGGGATAGCCGATGTTGCCGCACACGTGAACGATTTTCCCCGCTGCCTCGAAAATGGCCCCTAACAGGGAAACGGTGGTGGTTTTTCCGTTGGTGCCGGTGACCGCCACCAGGGAGCCTTTCAGGATGGTGGAGGCCATTTCCATTTCGCCGGTGACCCGCACGCCCTTTTCCTTGGCCGCTTTCACGATAGGCGCGTCGATGGGTACGCCGGGACTAATGACCAGGATATCCTGGCCGTTCAGGGCGTCGATGCCGTCCTCTCCCATGCGGAAGGCCACAGGCAGTCCGTTCAGCACATCCAGTTTGTTTCCAAAAGCTTCCCTGGGCTTCATATCGCTGACGGTAACATTTGCTCCTTCCCGGCACAAAAGCTGGGCGGCGGCGATGCCGCTGCGGGCCATGCCTACAATCAGTACGTTTCTGCCCGCCCAGTGGTTTTCTTTTTCACTCACGGATGAGCAGCGCTTTTTGGGCGTTCCGTAATATAATTCCTTCTGCATGGTCATCACCCCTTCTTGGCAGAGTTGAGAGTGGAGAGTTCAGAGTTCAGATAAAAACCGTTGACAGCTTCGGAATCCATAATACAGACAATATAATCTGAACTCCGAACTCTGAACTCATATTTCGTAATTACTCAAAGAACATATGCATAGAAACGACCGCGATGACGGAAAGCACCAGTGTCACGGCGGCGTACATAAGCACGATCTGGTTTTCCTTCATGCCGCACAGTTCAAAATGATGGTGCAGGGGGGACATTTTGAAAATCCTCCGCCCCTGGCCGTACTTCTTTTTGGTGTACTTGAAATATGTGGTCTGCATCATCACGGAAACGCTGCTCATGATGCAGGTGAAGCAAATGGGGATCAGCAGAAACTGGCATTTCGTCAGCATGGCGACGCCCACCATGGCCCCGCCGATAAACATGCTGCCCGTGTCCCCCATAAAGATCTTGGCGGGGTGGCGGTTATAGCGCAGAAAACCCAGAGACGCTCCCGCCAAAGCAAAGCAAAGGATCGCAACGATCGGAAACCAGGCTTCCTGATTCGTCATGGGGAAAGCGTTTGCCATGGCGCCATTCCCATAAGCAGCGCCTAAGAACATGGCGATCAGGCCAAAGGCCGCCATGCCCACGATGGTGACCGAGGAAAGGATGCCGTCCACCCCGTCCTGCAAATTGGCGCTGTTGGTGATGAACATCACCAGCACGGTCATGATGGGGATATAGAACCAATTCAAATCCCAGGTGATGCCCGTGAAGGGGATGATCACGTCGCTGCCCACGTACAGAAAGCAATACAAGGAAAAAATCAGGCCGACAATCATCTGTCCGATCAGTTTTTGCTTGGGTTTCAGGCCCTCGTGATCCTTCTTTACGTCCTTGATATAATCATCCGGGAACCCGAAAAAAGCCATGCAGCCCACGGTGATGAACAGCAGGGGCCACAGGGCATTTTCCAACCCAAAGCTCCAGCCCTGCTTGATTCCCACGATCACCGTGATCACAGTTGTGGTCAGTACTGTAGCCAGAGCCGTCACGATGCCGCCCATGTTGGGGGTGCCCTGCTTGGCCAAGTGGGCTTTGGGGCCCAAATCGTAGATGGTCTGGCCAAACTTGAGCTTTTTAAGGTATGGCAGGAACTTGGGCATGATCAGCAGTACGATCGCCAGAGCCGCTATCGCTGCGTAAGCGCAGTACAGGAACATAATCGCATACCTCTCGTATTCTCAAATTGATTTTTCGGAATCAACAGAGAGTTGAGAGTTGGGAGTTGAGAGTTGAGATGATACAGCCCATTTGATTTGAATTCCTGACAGTTCAGCTAAATATATCTAAACTCTCAACTCTACACTCTCAACTCTGAATTATCCTCCGATTTCCTCCAATAGCTCCTTCACGACCACCTTTTCATCAAAGGGCCGCTTGACCCCCATGATCTCCTGATAGGTTTCGTGACCTTTGCCGGCAAGCACGATGATATCCCCGTCCTGCCCCATTTGCAGGGCATAGCGGATGGCTTCCCGCCGGTTCTCGATCACGGTATATTTCCCTCCGGTGGGTTTGATGCCCTCTTCAATGGAGGCGAGGATATCCATGGGGTTTTCGGTGCGGGGATTGTCGCTGGTCAGGATGGAAAAGTCCGCCAGCCTGCCGGAAATTTCGCCCATCATGGGCCGTTTCAGATGATCCCGGTCGCCGCCGCAGCCGAACAGGGAAATCACCCGTCCTCGGGCAAACTGGCGCACCGCCGTCAAAATGTTTTCCAAGGCGTCCGGCGAATGGGAATAATCCAGGATCACTTTATACGGCGTGTGGGTATCCAGCACCTCAGCCCGGCCCGGCACAGAACGCACCTTTGAAAGGGCCGCCGTGATGGTTTCGGGCTTGACGCCCATGATCAGGCCCACGGCTGCGGCCGCCAGGGCGTTATACACGTTAAACATGCCGGTCAGCTGCAGCTTCACCGGGTATTCGTTTACATCAAACAGCTTCATGATGATGCTGACGCCGTTTTCGGTGATTTCAATATCTCTTGCGAAAATATCCGCGTTGTTGCAAATGCCATAGGTGCTGTGGGGCACGGTGATATCCTTTAGAATATCGGCGCTGGTATCGTCGTCCACGTTGATGGCGGCGTTGGCGATCCATTCCGGCCGGAAAAAGGATTTTTTACACTGGAAGTATTTCTCCATGGTACCGAACAGGTCCAAATGGTCTTGGGACAGGTTGGTGTAGCAGCCCGCCTCAAAATGCACCCCCGTCAGTCGGTTCATTTCGATGGCGTGGGCGGACACCTCCATGCTCACCACGGTGACCCCCTGGTCCCGCATTTGCCGCAGGGTGCGGAAAAAATCAATGGGCTCGGGGGTGGTGAATTCGCTTTTCATGTATTCCCGACCGATCATGTTGCCGGTGGTGCCGATCAAGCCCACCTTGCAGCCTGCTTCCTCCATAATGGCCTTGATGAGGTAGCTGGTGGTGGTTTTCCCCTTGGTTCCGGTGACGCCCAGCAGCTTCAATTCCTTTTCCGGGTGGCCGAAAAACGCCGCCGAAATCAGCGACATGGCGCTGCGCACGTTTTTCACCCGCACCTGTGGGGCCTGCACATCCACGAACCGGTTCACCACAAGGGCCGACGCACCGTTCTGAACCACTTGGGCGGCGAAATCATGGCCGTCGAAGCGGGCGCCGGGAACGCAGAAAAACAATCCCTGCTTTAGTTCCTCTGTTTTTCGGTTGTCCATGCACAGGGACGCGATTTCGCAGTCTCCCCGCGCTTCCAGCAATTCATCGCCCAGACATTGCACCAGCGCCGACAACAGCATGTTTCTTCACTCCCGTTCATTGCAGCGGTAATTCAAAAGTCACCTTCACGATCGACCCGCAGGAGGCATAGCTGCCGCCCGCGGGGGACTGGCGCACAGCCAGTCCGCTTCCTGTAATTTCCATATCAAAGCCCCTGGCCCGCAGCTGCCGTGCCGCCTCTACCATGGACATGCCCTTCACATCGGGCACAGTAACCAGATCCATGATCTGCAAAGGCTCCTGTTCATAGGTGTACAGCATCACAGCGGTACCGGCGGACGCCTGAGCCCCGGCAGCGGGCGCCTGGGCGGAAACGGTATCCGTCAGTCCGTCCGTTTCCCACAGCAGACCTTGTTCCCACAGCGTTTTTTTCGCCTCCGCCATCGTCATGCCCACGGTGTCAGGCACTGTCACCACCGGCGCGGCCGTAGCCTTGGGATCGTTTTTTTCCACATTCAGATAGGAAAGCACGCCTTCCATGATCTGGCTGGCAAAGGGGGCGGCGGTGGTGCTGCCATAATCCACCGGCACCTGAGCCTCGTTGACTGTCACCAGCACGGCAAAGCGGGGGTTGTCGATCGGCGCGAAGCCCACGAAAGAGCCGATATGCACGTCGGATACCACCCGGCCATCCTTGTACACCTGAGCCGTGCCAGTTTTGCCGCCGATACAGTATCCCGCCACCGCGGCGTTTTTGCCGCCGCCCTCGGAAACCACGCTTTCCAACAGCGAGCGCATGGTGGCGCTGGTTTCGGCGCTGATGGGGTTTGAAACTACGGTGGGGGCGGTGCGTTCCACCACGTTTCCCTGGTTGTCCAGCACCTCCTGCACGATATAAGGCTTCATGAGCCTGCCGCCGTTGACCACCGCACACGCGGCGGTGATCAGCTGCAGCGGCGTTACCGCCACGCTTTGCCCAAAACCGATGCGGGCCAGATCTACGTTTTTCACATAGCGGCTGTTGATCAGAATGCCCGCGCTTTCTCCTGGCAGATCGATCCCCGTGCGCACACCGATTCCAAAAGCCCGGAGATACTTATAAAATGTATCCGTTCCCATGCGAAGCGCCAGGGTCACGAAAGCCGGGTTGCAGCTGTTGGCCAGGGCCTGGGGCAGCGTTTGAGTCCCATGGCTGGATTTCCAGCAGCGGATGCGGTCTCCATCTACATAAATAGCCCCGGAACAAGTAAAAACATCGTCCAGGGTGGCCGCGCCGCTGTCCAGCGCGGCGGAGCAGGTGAGCATTTTGAAGGTGGAGCCAGGCTCGTACACGTCGGTAATTACCGTCATGCGCATCAGCTCGTTGAGCTGCTCGATATCGTTCCGGGGCGGATCATTGGGGTCATAATCCGGCTTCATACATGCTGCCAGCACAGCGCCTGTGTTCACATCCATGACGACGCACTGGACGGATTTGGCATCGTTGACCGCCAAGCATTCCCGCATGGCCTTTTCCACGATGCCCTGAACGGCGCTGTCCACCGTCAGGCGCAGGGTGTATCCGGGCTGGGGCGCTTCATAGGCCGTCTTTCCATCCGGCAGCAGGCGGGAACGCGCATCCACCTCCGTGCGAAGCGATCCTTCTTTGCCGCGCAGCAGCGTTTCGTAAGCGCTCTCCAAACCGCTTTGACCTATGGAATCCACGTTGGTCAGCCCCAAAATCTGGCTGAGAAAAGCGCCTTTGGGATACACGCGCCGGGTATCCTCGTCAAAAGATACGCCCTGGAGCAGCTTGGCCATCTCTGGGTTTTCATTGCGCAAGGCACGGATCTGGTCCACTGTTTCTCGGGGCACCTGGCGTTTGAGGATGACGGAAGCCAGCTTTTTGTTTTGCAGCTTTTTTTCCATTGCCGCCGCGTCCGTGTTCAGCATTTTGCTCACCACGGCGGCGAAAGCGTTTTCATCCTTCACCTGCTGCGGGTTAGCCGTTACGATATACGCCGTGGCAGACATTGCCAGCACGCTGCCCCTTGTATCCTGGATCGCGCCTCTTTGGGCCGTTACCACGCCTTCCCTCGTCCATTGCCGCACACCGCGGGACGTGAGCTCCGCGCCCCGAACCAGCGTCAGGTTTCCGATGCGTACTCCGATCAGCGAAAACAGGATCACCAGCGCTGAAAGCATCATCAGTAATCTTCGGCGGATCTTCAATCCGGTGCGCATAGCCTTCCTCCCGCCTGGGCAGCCTTATGGATTCGGTCAGAGGCTGCCAGTCATGATTCCATCCAGCGCGGCATGGGGGGAGACATCCGCCTGGGTGATGGGTTTGTTTTCGTAGGGCCGGGTGTCCGGCGCAATCACGTGCTCGGTGGTATCGCTGGAGGGAGCTTTCATTTGCAGCTTCTGACAAGCCGCGTCGCAGATCCGGGCGGGGTCTCGGGCGTCAGCCACCTGCGCGGCCAA
>JAFXMP010000172.1 GCA_017530275.1 Clostridia bacterium
GGATTGCTTGTCACGTCGATGCGGTGGCGCATCACATAACCCACCCCGCTGCCTACCTTAATCGATACCCAGCCGGGATAAACGTCCAGGATCTGGATGCTGTTCCCGGCGCTCATGGTTTTGATCACCTTGCCGGTATCGGAATCCATCCTGTCATAAACGTTGGTATAGCTGTTGGGATAACGGCGGGTAATGATGCCTTCGTACAGCACGCCGCTCTTTTTCTGCGCCGCCTGTGCGGTGGGCGCGAACAGGAAGCACAGTACCAGCGCCAGGGATAACAATGAACGGAATTTCACCTTGAATGACCTCCAACCTTTTCCATCGTACAGGGGTCCGGCGTTCTGCGCCAATACCCACTTTATATTATACGCCATCTTTTCTGGCAATGCAAGGAAAATGGGGAAGAAAGCGCCATGAAAACACGCAAAAGCCCCTGCCGCAAAACAAAGATTGCCCGGCGCGGTATCCGGCAGAAGACGTTCGGGCGGTTCTTCCATGAGGCGGAAGCTCTGCCGGATACGCTGACGAAGTTTAGCGACGCACTTTTAGGCGCTTATATTGCGCTGGTCAAAACTGCCAAACCATGATAGAATAAATTGAGCTGTTTCAGGCTGCGGAAAGCATGGGAGCCTCGCCGCCTTATGGGAAGAACTGGACTTCGATGTGCGGCTGACGCAGGAGAAACGGGAATCCGCCCGGTGAAAGGAACGGGGTTGATCGCTGTGAAAAAGAAAAAAGAAAGAAAGCGCAGCGCGCTGAGAAAAGAATTGCAGGAGCTGAGAATCGCCAGTTTTCTCTTTCTGACGATAGCGGGGACGGTAAATGCCTTTGGCGTAACGCTCTTTCTGTTTCCGGTAAAGCTGTATGACAGCGGCGTATCGGGGCTTTCCATGCTGCTTGATCAGGTGACTCCCCCTGCGCTGACGCTTTCGGCTTTTTTGCTTCTTTTGAATGTGCCTGTATTTTTCTTTGGGCTGAAGAAACAAGGGCTTTCATTCACGATATACTCATTGTATACCATATCGGTCTATTCAGGGGCTTCCTATTTGATCATGCATGTGCTTCCGATCGATGTGAACTTTGTTTCGCCCCTTGCAGGGTCTGATCTGCTTTTGTGCGCTGTTTTCGGCGGGCTTATTTCAGGCGTAGGCAGCGGCCTGACGATCCGGTTTGGGGGAGCCATCGACGGCATCGACGTTCTTTCGGTCATTTTTTCAAAGAAGATCGGCATTTCCATCGGCTCATTTATTATGATCTTTAACGCCGCGCTGTATGTCGTCTGCGGCATTGTTATGAAAAGCTGGATTTTACCGCTGTATTCTATTGTAACATATTTTATCGGATCAAAAACAGTGGATTATATCGCCGAAGGATTTGACCGTTCCATGTGCGCAATGATCGTGACGAATAAAGCGGCCGAAATCTCCAGCGCTTTGTCGGAAAACTTCAAGGCGGGCGGAACGATCGTTCAGGCCATCGGCGGATACTCCAAAGATGAAAAACAGATTATTTATTTCATTGTCAATCACTTTCAGATCAATAAACTCAAAAGGATTGTCATCAGCATCGACGAAAAGGCGTTTGTTTCTTTACAGGATGTCTCTGATATTGTAAAACGATCGTAATTGCCAGTCGTCCATATGTGTTTGTTCAGCCATTCATTCAGCCATTCATGATTTACGGACGCGTTAAATCAGAGTTGAGAGTTGAGATTTATATAGTCCATCAAAAGCAAGAGTCTCTTGGGATAAAACTATATCATCTCCACTCTCCACTCTCCACTCTCAACTCTCTGTTCTCCACTCTCCACTCTCAACTCTGATTGAAAGCATCCTTGCAATCATCGGCGGCTGAACAAATGCAGGCAATCAAAGACAGAACGCGGGCTTTTCCTATGGATTTTGTCCCAAAAGCGGGGCAAGGCAAAAAAGACGCAAAAAAATCGGAAAATATCCGGCGAAAAGGGTCTGATTTCCTGAAAAACCTGTTGACAAGGGCCGCTGAAAATGCTATCATAGTATAGTTGCCTGTGGTATACAGGCAACATTGTTCCTGCACGACAGGACGGAGGGATCAGGAATGCCCGAAAGGCTGAAAAAACGCGCTTTACGCGTGGTCGGCGCGCGGCAGGTGCTGCGGGCCATCAAGCAGGATCGGGCGGAAGCGGTCTTCCTGGCCATGGACGCCGGGCCGCAGATTCGCGGCGCGGTGGAGCAGGCCGCCAAGGAGGCAAACGTGCCTCTTCAAATGGTGGCTACCATGGAGGAACTGGCTGCCCTGTGCCGGGTGGACGTGCCCTCGGCCGCCGCCGCTGTGTACAGGAACGAAACGGACCAATAGGGGAGACCCTGTTGGAACAGCGCCCCAAGGCGCTATCACATTGACTATATATTCCCGAGGGTTGCGGGGATGTTATAGGAGGAGACCGGCAAACCGGCTCCGATAAATTATCAGGAGGTGCTTCCATGCCAACGATCAATCAGTTGATCCGCAAGGGAAGAGAAAAGGTTGTCAACAAGTCAACCGCGCCCATCCTGCAGGGTTGCCCGCAAAAGCGCGGCGTCTGCCTGAGCGTGAAAACCACCACGCCCAAGAAGCCCAATTCGGCTCTGCGCAAGATCGCGAGAATCCGTCTGACCAATTCCATCGAAGGTACCTGCTACATTCCTGGAATCGGCCATAACCTGCAGGAGCACTCCGTCGTGCTGATCCGCGGCGGCCGTGTGCGCGATCTGCCCGGCGTCCGTTACCACATCATTCGCGGCGCGCTGGACACGGCCGGCGTTGCCAAGCGCATGCAGGGCCGTTCGCTCTACGGCGCTAAGCGTCCCAGGAAGTAAGAACCGCTCCCCTGACCGTGGGCCGCTGCCCCGGCGCATTCCAGGGACGGAACCGCGAAATGGCTGGAACATCCATTCGCAGGCCGCCCGCAGAACGCGCCCCGCACCGACAGACGGAACGGCATGATGCTGACATGCCGCGGTCGGCCCGATGGGAAACGGTGAAAATTTGAGGAGGGAACTACATGCCCCGTCGTGGATTTATCCCCAAGCGCGAAGTGCTCCCCGATCCCGTGTATGGGACGGTCGTAGTCACCAAGCTCATCAACCAGATCATGCTCGACGGCAAGCGCGGCGTGGCCCAGCAGGTCTGCTACCAGGCTTTCGAGACGATCAAGGATAAAACCGGCAAAGAGGCCAACGAAGTGTTTCAGCAGGCGCTGAACAACGTGATGCCTCAGCTGGAAGTTAAGGCCCGCCGCGTGGGCGGCGCCACCTATCAGGTGCCTGTGGAGATCCGGCCCGAACGCCGTCAGACCCTGGCCCTGCGCTGGATCGTTGATTTCTCCCGCAAGCGCGGCGAAAAGACCATGGCCGAACGCCTGGCCAACGAGCTGATGGAAGCTGCCAACAACGGCGGCAACGCAGTGAAGCGCAAGGAAGAAATGCACCGTATGGCCGAAGCCAATAAGGCTTTCGCCCATTACCGCTGGTAAGCCGCATCCGCGGCAGGCGGGATACCACCCGTATTTGAAAGAGGAGAACGCGAAAACATGCCCAGAAGTCACCCCTTGGATAAGGTCCGCAACATCGGCATCATGGCGCACATTGACGCCGGGAAAACCACCACGAGCGAACGCATCCTGTTCTATACCGGCAGGACCCACCGCTTGGGGGAGGTGCACGAAGGCGCGGCAACCATGGACTGGATGGAGGAAGAGCAGGAGCGCGGCATCACCATTACCTCCGCCGCCACCACCTGTCAATGGAAGGGCTACCGCATCAACCTGATCGATACGCCCGGCCACGTGGACTTTACGGTAGAAGTGGAGCGTTCCCTGCGCGTATTGGACGGCGCTGTGGCCGTCTTCTGCGCCAAAGGCGGCGTTGAGCCCCAGAGTGAAACCGTATGGCGCCAGGCCAGCAAGTACCATGTGCCCCGCATCGCCTACATTAACAAAATGGACATTACCGGCGCGAATTTCCACCGCGTGGTGGATATGATGCGCACGAGGCTTAACACCAAGGCCGTACCGATCCAGCTGCCCATCGGCAAGGAAGCCACCTTTAAGGGCATCATCGATCTGGTGCGCATGAAGGCTGAGGTCTATTACGACGATGAAGGCAAGGACATCCGCGAGGAAGAAATCCCCGCCGAACTCCTGGATGAAGCGAAAGCACTGCGGGACGAAATGGTGGAAGCGGCCGCGGAGCAGGACGACGAACTGATGGAAAAATTCCTGGTGGGCGAAGAGCTGACCGAGGAAGAAATCATGTCCGCCCTGCGCAAAGGTACCCTGTCCTGCGCCCTGACCCCCGTTCTGTGCGGCACATCTTACCGCAACAAGGGCGTACAGCCCCTGCTGGATGCCATCCTGGCGTATCTGCCCTCCCCCCTGGACGTGCCCCCTGTGCATGGCGTGACCAAGGACGGCGAAAAGGAAGAGATCCGTCACGCGAGCGACGAAGAACCCTTCTCCGCCCTGGCCTTCAAGATCGCAGCCGACCCCTTCGTGGGCAAGCTCGCCTTCTTCCGCGTGTACTCAGGCACCATCAGCAGCGGGAGCTACGTATATAACTCCACCAAAAAGAAGCGGGAACGCTTCAGCCGCATCGTGATGATGCATGCCAACCACCGCGAGGACGTGGAAACGGTGTATTCCGGCGAAATCGCCGCCGCCGTCGGGCTTAAGGACACCACCACAGGCGATACCCTGTGTACGGAAGGCCGGCCCATCGTGCTGGAATCCATGGAATTTCCCGATCCCGTCATTCAGGTGGCCATCGAGCCCAAGACCAAAGCCGGTCAGGATAAGATGGCGCTTGCGCTGCAGCGTCTGGCGGAGGAAGACCCCACCTTCAAGACTTATACCGATCAGGAAACGGGTCAAACGATTATCGCCGGTATGGGCGAGCTGCACCTGGAAATCATCGTGGACCGCATGCTCCGCGAATTCAAGGTGGAAGCCGTCGTAGGCAAGCCCCAGGTGGCTTACCGTGAAACCATCACCAAGCCGGTCACGGCCGAAGGCCGGTTCGTCCGTCAGACGGGCGGCCACGGCCAGTACGGTCACTGCGTGATCGAATTGACGCCCCAGGAACCCGGCGCTGGATATGCCTTTGAAAACAGGATCGTGGGCGGCGTGATCCCCAAGGAATTCATCGCGCCCATCGACGCGGGCATCCGGGAAGCGGCAGGCTCCGGCCTGCTGGGCGGCTTCGAGGTGGTCGATTTCAAGGCCGCTGTCATCGACGGCAGCTACCATGAAGTGGACTCCTCCGAAATGGCCTTCAAGATTGCCGGTTCCATGGCCTTCAAAGAGGCGCTGGAAAAGGCGGACGAACGGCTGCTGGAGCCCATGATGAAGGTGGAAGCCATCGTACCGGATCAGTACCTGGGCGACGTGGTGGGCGATATCAATTCCCGCCGCGGCCGGATCGATAATATCGAAACCCGTTTGGGCGAACAGAGCGTCCATTGCTTCGTTCCCCTGAGTGAAATGTTCGGCTATGCCACCGACCTGCGTTCCCGTACCCAGGGTCGCGGCATGTATACCATGCAGTTCGACCACTACGAGGAAGTGCCCAAGAGCGTGGCAGAAAAGGTCGTAGGCAAGCGTAACTGATAATCATTGATTGAAACTGGAGGGTAAAAATCCCATGGCAAAGGAAAAATTTGAGCGCAATAAGCCGCACGTAA
>JAFXMP010000173.1 GCA_017530275.1 Clostridia bacterium
ACCTGTGCGTGGGCAGCGCCCGCAGCGCGGGGGAAATCGACATCCATCAGGCACTGAGCCGGTGCGCCGGGCTGTTTAAACGCTTCGGCGGGCATAAACAGGCCGCGGGACTGACCATCCGCACGGAAAACATACCCGCTTTCAGGGAAGCCCTGTCCCGGGCGGTGGCCGAACAGACCGGAGGCAGGCCTGTGATCCCCCAGGTGCTGTGCGACGGCGAAATGCAGCTCAAGGATGTGACGGAGGAAACAGTGGGGTGGCTCAAAAAGCTGGAACCTTTCGGCGTGGGCAATCCGGCGCCACGTTTTTTGTGCAGGAATGTGCTTCCACTGTCTTTTCGGAGAGTTGGCGCAGAAGGGCGGCACCTGAAATGCACCTTTCAGCAGGACCAGGCTGTGCGGGACGGCATTTTTTTCGGCGGCGGCGATTGGGCGGACCGGGAGACGGGCGGTCTAACGCTGGCGATTTCCCCCGAGGTGAACGAATTCCGCGGCAAGGTCAGCGCGGAATGCAGGCTGTATGCCATGGAGCTGCTGCCGGAACGCCTTTCGGAAAACAAAGATAAAGAAGCGCTGTCTCTGCTGCGGGAAGCCCGGCGGGCAGATGATCCCCTGCAGCCAATCACGGAAGCGGGGGTGGACGCCTGGATGGAGGAGGGACAGGGCACGCTGCTGGTGTGCCGGTGTCTGCAAACAGCCCTGAACCTGCGTCAAGAATACCCCGAAGCGGATTTATGCCTGGAAAAAGCCGATGATCCCCGGGCTTTTTCCGCGATCCTGCTTTACGGCTGCGCGAGGGACGTTCATCCGGCATACCGGCGCGTTGTGTTCTGCGATGGGGATACGGGGGAGGCTGCGGTCTGGCGTGAAGCGCTGTCCGGCGCGGAGCTGGCGGCGCTGCCCCGGACGCTGGCCGTGAAGGACTCGCTTGCCCGAGCTTTCGTGGATCGGGATGCCCTGCGGCGCTGTTACAGGGCGCTGCGGTCCGAACAATTCCGCAGTCTGGCTGATTTCGCCCGGTCTATGGCGCTGACCGAAGCCCAGGGGCTGTTCGCATTGCGGGTGTTGGAGGAGATCGAGCTTATTTCTATGTCGCTGCAGCCCTTTCAGGCTGTGCTGCTGCCGGTAAAAAAACGGGGACCGGAGGAAAGCATACTGTTCCGTTTGGCGGGAGAAGCAAAGGAGGAAGCGTATGGCGTACACGGCGTATGAAGAAATGACCCTGGAGGAAATGCTGGCCCGCGTGCGTAAATTCGATCAGGATGGTTCCGGCGCCGCCCTGATCGAAAAGGCATATGCTTTCGCGGAAAAAGCCCATACGGGGCAGACCCGCAAAAGCGGAGAGCCCTATATGATCCATCCCCGGTATGTGGCCGGCATTATCACCGAACTGATGATCGACCCGCCTACCATCGCCGCCGCGCTCCTGCACGACACGGTGGAGGACTGCGCGGACGTGACGCTGGACCTGATCAGGCAGGAATTCGGCGACGAGGTGGCGCGTCTTGTGGACGGGGTGACAAAACTTTCCAAACTGGATTTTGCGGACCGGGAGGAGCAGCAAGCCGAGTCCTTGCGCAAAATGATTTGGCCATGAGCAAGGATATCCGCGTAGTGCTCATCAAGCTGGCGGACCGGCTGCACAATATGCGCACCCTGCGCTATCAGAACGCGGACCGACAGGTGGCCATCGCACGGGAAACGCTGGATATTTACGCGCCGCTGGCCCATCGCCTTGGCGTGTACGCCATCAAATCTGAGTTGGAAGACCTGTCCCTGCGCTATATCGATCCTGAGGGCTATCAGGACGTGGCCCGAAAGGTGGGCATGAAGCGGGCGGAAAGGGAAGCAAACATCAAGCTGGTGATCAGCGAACTGTCCCAGAAGCTGGACGAAGCGGGGCTTCATTACGATATCGACGGCAGGCCCAAGCACCTTTACTCCATTTATCGCAAAATGGTGATCCAGAACAAGCCCTTCGATCAGATTTACGATCTGATCGCCATCCGCGTGATCGTGGACACCATCCCGGAGTGCTACACCGTGCTGGGCATCGCCCACACCCTGTGGAACCAGGTGCCGGGCAGGTTCAAGGATTATATTTCCGTACCCAAAGCCAATATGTACCAATCTCTGCATACCACGGTGGTGGGCGGGAGGCGCATCCCCTTCCCCTTTGAAATACAAATACGGACATGGGAAATGCACCGGATCGCGGAATACGGCATCGCCGCCCACTGGCGCTACAAGGAAGGCGGCAAAAAGGACGGGGGCCTGGACGATAAGCTATACTGGCTGCGCCAGATCCTGGACTGGCAGAGCGAGACGCGGGACAGCCATGAATTCATCGACAGCCTGAAAACCGACCTGTTCTCGGAGGAAGTGTTCCTGTTTACCCCCAAGGGGGACATCATTTCTATGCAGCGGGGGTCCACGCCCCTGGATTTTGCCTACCGTATTCATTCCCATATCGGGAACACCTGCGTCGGCGCAAAAATCAACGGAAAAATGGTTCCGCTGGACACCCAGCTCCAAACGGGGGACCGGGTGGAGGTGCTCACCTCTTCCTCCTCCAAAGGCCCCAGCATGGACTGGCTCAAAATCGTCAAGACCCAGCAGGCCAAGGCCAAGATCAGGCAGTTTTTCAAGCGGGAGCTGCGGGGCGAAAATGTGGAAAAGGGCCGCGATATGCTGGAGCACGAGGCGAAGCGGCGCGGCGTGAAGCTGGGAGACTACACCAAACCGGAATACTATGAACCGCTGCTTAAAAAATACATGTTCCAGGACCTGGAGGATATATACGGCGCCATCGGCTACGGCGGCGTGGCGGCGGTGTATGTGCTTTCCCGCCTGATCGAGGAAAAGCAAAAGAAGGAAGTACCGCAGCAGCCCAGGGTGCCGGTGGTTGACCAGGTGACTCCGGTGGAACCCAAGGGCAAGCCGACCCACGGCATTTATGTGCACGGGGAAGCGGGTATGCTGGTGCGCTTCGCCAAATGCTGCAATCCGGTGCCCGGCGACGATATCGTGGGCTATATCACCCGGGGCCGGGGCGTGACGGTGCATAAGGCCGACTGCGTGAACGCCCTGCATACCGAACCCGAAAGGGCTATTCCCGTTTCCTGGGCCATGGAGGACGCGGGCACCTTCAGCGCCAATATCCAGATCATTTGTTACGACCATAATTCTCTCTTGGGTGAAATCACCAATTATATTGAAGATATGGGTATCCCGCTCACCGCTCTGGCGGTAAAGATCAACAAAAACAAAACCTGCTCCATCACCACCACCCTCCAGGTGAAATCCCGCGAACAGCTGGACAGCGCCTTGATGAAGCTGCATAAGCGTTCCGACGTGATCGAGGCGTACCGCAGCGTGAACTGAACGCGGAAGGAAAAGCGTCCTGCTTGCTCTGCGATTGTACCATAATATGGAATAATTATAAAAACTGCAAAACTTTCGTAAATAAAGAAGGATTTTCTTCATATTGCCGCGAATATAACAGAGTTATCCTTTGAAACGGAGGAAAACATGCAGCCCCCACAAGGTTTTGAACCACAGAATCCTTATTCCGGCGGGCAGGGAAGCGGCGCTGCGCCGTTCTGGGCCCCGACGCCGCAGGAGGAACAGTGGGTGCAGCGGCCGGTTCCGGGGCAGGCGCAGGGAGGGTTTTCTCCGCCGCCAGGTCAGGTTCCGCCGCCCGCACAGATTTTGCCGGACCCAAGCCAACCGTCTTATCCAGATTCCGGCTGGACGGCTCCTGAAATGGCGCCGTGGGAAGAAACATCCCAGACCGACAGCCAAATCCCCCAGAGCGGTTATCAGGTGCCCAAAACCGGTCTTCCCCGCGCGCGGCAGAAGCAGGGAAAAGGCGCGTATATCATCCTTACGCTGATCGTACTGGCCCTTGCCGGTTTTGCGGTGTTCCGCATACTGTCGCCCGGCGGCACGTCTTATGGTTATGTACGTTATGGCTCGATGTCCTCCCTGTTCACCGGCGACGCTGTGATCGTCCGCAGTGAAACGGTAGTAAGCCAGGAAAGCGTATCCCAGATCGATTTTGATGTAGAGGAAGGCGCGGAGGTGCAGCGGGGCACGCTGGTAGCCACGATTTATACCTCCGGCTTCAACGCCAAGGAATGGGTAACGCTGAACAATTACCGCAATCAGATCAAGGAGTACCATAAGGTGCTGATTTCCGGCACGTTGACGGATCAGAACCTTTTGTCCCGCATGACCCAGGTGCAGGCCCGGGCCATGGAGGTACAGCGGCTGGTGCATGGCATGCATGGCAGCATCAGCGTCCAGGAAAAACTGCTTAAGGAAGCCATGCAGAGCCAGCAGATCTATATCAAGCAAAAAAACCCCGATGATCAGAAACTGAGCCGGCTGTATGACGATGAAAACACCCAGCTGCAGCGCATTTCCACCTGGACCAAGCAGTTTGCCGCCGCGTCCGACGGCTTGGTGAGCTTTTATACGGACGGTTATGAAAAAAAGCTGAACATGACCACCTTCGCCGATTTTACCCCGGCCCAGGTGAGGGCCATGTATAACGGCAATCCGCCTGCCGCCGACAGCACCGCCGGCACACGCAACGTAACGGACATTTACCGCTTAGTGCGCAAGGAACAGTGGGCTGTGCTGATGCTGTGCAACGAAAAAGACTGGATCCCGGCAGAAGGGCGCACGTACCATCTGGTGATCGAAAGCTTCGATAACAGCGTGCTCACTGCCACGGTGTACAGTTCCACCCGTTCCGGGGGCGAGCTGCTGGTGCGCCTTCTGGTCGATGATACGGAATTCCTGCCCAACGCCCTGTACCTGCGTTCCTGCCAGGTGCGTTTGGGAGAAAACGTGAACAGCCTGATGGTGCCCTCCCGCGCTATTTATGTGCAGAACGGGCGCAAGGGCGTGGTCATGTCCACCGAGGGCGGCGAATACTGGACGGGCGTTGAAGTGATTTCCGACGACGGGACCACGGCTTACGTGGTGCCCGATAACGCGGGAGTGCTGTATGAAGGCATGCCAGTGCGGCTTTTTTAGAGGAGATTGCAAGGCATGACGCTGGAAGAGAGAGTAAGAAGCGTGCGGGATGTCCTGGAGCGCGAAAGCGCCGCCTGGGGCCGCGTCCCCCGATTGATCGCGGTGACCAAGTATTCCACAGCGGAGCAGATCCTGCCGCTGTATGATTTGGGCGTTACGGATATTGGTGAAAACCGGGTGCAGGCGATCCGGGAAAAGCTGCCCGCCCTGGAGGGACGCTTTTCGGTCCATCTCATCGGCCAGCTACAGTCCAACAAGGTCAAGTACATCATCCGCGACGTGTGCATGATCCATTCGGTGGATCATGAAAGCCTGGCCAGGGAAATCGACCGGCAGGCCCAGAAGGCGAATCTCCGCATGCCGGTGCTGCTTCAGGTGAACATTGCGCGGGAACCGCAAAAGGGCGGGATTGCCGAAGAAGACCTGTTTCCCTTCCTGCGGCTGTGCGCGGGCCTCAAGGGGCTGTACGTTCGGGGCCTGATGACCATGATGCCCCTGGGGGCGGAGCGGGAAATCATCGAGGGTTATTTTTCCCGCATACGTATCCTGCTGGACCGGTGCCGGCAGGAAGCGGTTGATGGAACGGATATGACGGAGCTTTCCATGGGCATGAGCCAGGATTATGATCTGGCGGCCCGTCACGGGGCCACGATGGTTCGCGTGGGATCGGCTCTGTTTCGATAAAATACGGGAGGATTAGGCAAAAATGGCAGTGGGCGATATCTTTGGCAGCCTGAAAAACACAGTAAAGGCCGCGTACAATAATTTCTTCTATAATGGACGCCAGGCGCCGGTTCCACAGGCGCAGGAAGCAGTGTATCCGGAATCCCATCAGGCGTCTCCCCAGCAAATGGGATATCAGCAGCCTTACCAACAATATTATCAGCAGGCCGCTTATCAGCAGCAACCCTATCAGCAGCCTGTTTATCAGCAGTCCACTGTGCAGCAGAACGCGGGCTGGGGACAGCAGCCTGCTTATCAGCAGATGCAGCAGACACAGCCGGCGGCTCAGGGACGCATGCGCCGTGCACAGATGCATGCCCAGCGGCAGGAAGAAAACGTGGTGGATTTCGGCGCTTACCAGCAGGGGCTGGGCCGCCAGAATCCCCCAACAGAACAGCCTGCCCAGGAGGCTGCCCAGACGGCCGCCAGCCTGCTTTCCGCCCGCGTGATCAATGCCCGCAGCATGGGCGACTGCCGCAGTGCCATTACGCTGCTGCGCAACGGGGATGCTGTGGTGATCGTCATGGAAAACATTTCTGATCCCACGGAAATGCGCCGCTTGGTGGATACCTTAAGCGGTGCCTGCTATTCCCTCACCGCTACCATTTCCAAAGTATCGCTCTACGTCGTGTATCTGCTGGCCCCTCAGACCCTGGCCGTGTTTGCTGACCAGGCTACAAACATGATGAACAGCGCTCCTGCCGCCCGCGCCCAGGCCCGGAATTATCAGCCTGCTTATACAGGGCAGCGGGTATCCTACGCGCCTCAGCAGCGGGAAGCGCAGCCTGTCCAGCCGCAGCCCCAGCCCTACGGCGGCATGCAGGACTTTACCCAGCGTGCGGCCGAACCGGAGGAAGCGCGTCAGAATTTTTATCAGCGTCCAGCGCCGCAAATGGCCCAGACGCCGGCGTTTTCCGCCCAGCCCGCAGGCTATGGCTACGCGCCGGATGAGAGCCAGGCCGTCGATCAATAGAGCTTTCCTTTTATTCCAGGGATCGTTCAGAAAGGAGCATGAATCATGGGTATCATCCGTGTGCTTCGTTTCCTGCTCAGCGTGTATGCGATGATGCAATTGGTGCATTTTGCCCTGCCCTATGTGGGCGGAAGCCAGCGCCCCTGGATGATGACGCTTTCCAGGCTGTGTGAACCGGGGGTACAGATGGGGAACCGGGTAGCCTCCCGCCTCCTGCCGGACAAGCGTTTCAACATCAACGTGGGCCCTTTGGCCGCGGCGGCGGTTTGCTATATCGTGCGCATGATCCTGGGAATTTTCTTCTGATATAAAAATATCGATACGAAAGGAGCCTCAAAATGCCCATTACAGTTGCCATGATCGAGGAAAAAGAATTCAAAACCAAAATGCGCGGGTATGACCCGGTTGAGGTGGATGAATTTTTGGATGATATCTGTGATGAAATGGTAGCGATGCAGGAAGAGATAGCTACCCTGACCCAAAGACTGAACCAGGCTTCCCATAATCCTTACGGTTCCGCCGCCGTTCCCTCTCCGGCTGTATCTGCCGCTCCCGTTCCGCCGCCCGCCGCCATCCCTGTGCAGCAGCCCATGCAGCGGACTCAGGAAGCGCCTGCCCAGGCGAGGGAGGACACCAGCGAAGCGGCTCAGCGTTTGCTGGCCCAGGCTCAGAAGGTGTATGACCAAACGATTGCCGAAGCGAAGGCGAAAGCAGATGAAATTTTGGGCAGCGCTAACGAACGGGCGTCCAAAGGCCTTGACGACCTGGAAGCGGAAAAGCGCGATTTGCAGCAGGAAGTGGAAATGCTGCGCCAAACGGCCAAAGATTACCGGGAACGGTTCCTTCGCCTGATCGAGGATCAGCAGCATATCCTGAATGCAGAAACGGGCCTGTTTGAGTAACGCCGTTTTCAGCGCCAATCCCCGGCGGATGCTGCCGGGGATTTTTTCAGAGTTGAGAGTGCAGAGTTCAGAGTACAGATTATATAGTCTGATCAATGTGTACGCTGAACATATCAATAATATAAATCTGAACTCTGTACTCTCCTTACGCTTTAGTCGCTGTGAGTATTATAGAAAGAAAGAATGCTATGCGTATATTCGATACCCATTGCCATTTGGACGATGCGAAATTTGACGAAGACCGGGAGGAGGCTTACCGCCGAATGATGGCGGCGGAGGTAAAGCGCTGCGTGTGCGTGGGCAGCGATATTCCTTCCTCCCGCCGGTGCATGGCGCTGGCTGCTTCTCATCCGGGGGTTTATGCCGCTGCGGGGGTGCATCCCCACGAGGCCAAAGACGCGCCGCCGGATTATCTGGACACGATCAGGAATATGCTATCTCAGCCACGCGTACAAGCGCTGGGAGAGATCGGCCTGGATTATTATTATGATCTATCGCCCCGGGATGTCCAGATGCGGGTGATGGCGGAACAGGTGGATCTGGCCGTTGAACTGGGAAAACCGGTGATCTTCCACATCCGGGACGCCCACGGGGATATGGTGGACTTTTTTCGGAGCAGGAGGAAACTGCCCGAAGGCATCATCCATTGTTTTTCCGGCAGCCCGGAAATCGCCCGCGAGTACGTGAAAATGGGATTTTACATTTCTTTTGCCGGTCCGCTGACGTTTAAAAAAGCGCCGCACCTCCAGGCTGCGGCCCGGGAAGTGCCTCTGGACCGGCTGCTGGTGGAAACGGACAGCCCTTACCTGGCTCCCGAGCCTGTACGGGGACGCCGGAACGAACCAGCCAATGTACAATATACGCTGAGGAAGCTTTCGGAACTGCGGGATATTCCGGAGGAAGACATGGCGGAAATCACCTGGAACAATGCCTGTGTTCTGTACGGCATCCCCGTGGAAGGGGATAGGGCGCTTTGACAAACGGCCCCGAAGATGATATAATTTTCTTGATAAAAAATCACCAAAAAGAGGGTGAACACATGATCCGCGTTGAAATTTTAGAGCAAAACCGTGCAGCGCTGCGGCCTTTTGTGCTGCTGCCGTTTCAATTATATAAGGACGATCCCAACTGGGTGCCGCCGCTGATCAGGGAACAGCTCCGTTCCCTGTGCGAAAACCATGACGATCCCCGGCGCTATTTCCTGGTTTACGATGGGGAAACGCCGGTGGCCCGTGTCATGGCGGGCATTGACGAAAGGCTGAACGAGCGCCTGAACCGCAA
>JAFXMP010000174.1 GCA_017530275.1 Clostridia bacterium
GACAGCTATACCAATGAAGCCGGGGAAACGGTCTATACCGGCGACGCGCCTTCCTGCCTGGTGGACCAGAAGGCCGCGACCCGCTATGTGAAGTACAACATCCTGCTGGGCAACCTGCCGGGCAGCGTGGATTACTGGGTCCCGACCGGCGGTTCCGGCGGCGGGGCGCACGCGGCGATGTTCGCGGCCACATCCAACAATCCCGATTTCTACGATTACCAGATCGAAGTCGGCGCGGTGGGCGTCTACAGAAACGCGGATGGCAGCTACAGTACCGCTTCGACTGCCGCCCTGACTTCGCTCATGTCAACGGTGGGCTCGAACCGGGCAACGACCTTGCCCTCCCGGTCGATCAGGAATTTCGTGAAGTTCCAGCCGATGTAGGTTTTCTCGCCATATTTCTTGTTGTTCATGGCCGCGTACTTGTTCAGCGCCGCGTTCTTCAGACCCTTGCCGAAGCCTTCAAAGGGCTTTTCGGAAGCGAGAAACGCAAACAGCGGGTCGGCGGTCTCTCCGTTGACGTCGATCTTCGCAAACTGCGGGAATTCCGTGCCGAATTTCAGCGTGCAGAACTCGTGAATCTCATCATCGCTGCCCGGAGCCTGGCCCGCGAACTGATTGCAGGGGAAGTCCAGGATCTCCAAACCGCGGTCCCGCAGGTCTTTATACATCGCTTCCAGCGGCTCATAATGCGGGGTAAAGCCGCAGCCGGTGGCCGTGTTGACGATCAAAAGGACTTTGCCCTGATACTTAGACAAACTGACTTCCTGTCCCTGCCTGTCCTTCACCGTGAAATCATAGACCGTTTTCATTCTGACGCTCCTCCGTTTTCTTGTTTTCCTTGTTCTTTTGGTTTTCCAGCAGTTCATAAAGCAAAGAATACAGCATCTTAGCCTTTTCCGGCGGCAGATCGATGCAGCCTGCCACGTGACCCGGAACGTCTTTTGCTTTCTCCTGCAGCGCCCTTCCCGCTTCCGTCAGCGTGATCTCAAAGACGCGGTCATCCCTGCGGCACCGGCGTCTCTCCACATAGCCTGCCTGCTCCATCTTTTTCAGCAGGGGAGAAAGGGTGCCGTTGTCCAGCATCAGCTTTTCGCCGATCTCGGTGACGGATACTCCGTCTTTTTCCCAAAGAACCAGAAAGACGATGTACTGCGTTTAGGTCAGCTCCAGCGGCTTCAGCCAGGGTGTGTACAGGCTGGTCACATTCCGTGCGGCGGCATAAAGAGGAAAGCACAGCTGATTGGTGAGCTTCATCGCCTCGCGATAGTCGTAATCCATGGCTCCACCTTCCGTTATATTTTATACAAATATATTTTATCATATACTTATTGATTCGTCAAGACTTCACACGAAAAAAGTTGTATAAACACGTTGGGCAGGGTCCGCTTGGGTCAGCGGTGAAGGCCTAACGCGGCGTACAGCACAAACTGGAATAGAACTGTTTTAAATGTCCTGATTATTGGTATTTGCTCTGAGAGCGCATTTTGATTTCATGGGCGGGAAAATCTTCGTCCGAGCGTATTTCAAGCCCGTAGAATCAAAAAGGAGCGCAGGCCATACTATATATAGAACTATAAATTATTAATATATACAATTTATAGTATGATTTTTGCATATGCAAAAAACTCCGGGATCTTGGCGGGAATCAAAAAGCCGGGACGATCGCACTGATCGCACCGGCAACTGGTTATAGGGTATTGATTACTTCAGCCTTGACGATTTCTTCCACTCTGTTCCGAATACCGTTCATCCTGTCCATCAACTCGAAAGCTTCCTGCTACGAAAGAACGAGCGGCTCCGAAAAAAAGAAGAATATGGAGCCGTGCAGAGCATGAGCACGATCAAAAGCGATATGATCTTATTCATTATGATACGCCAGCCTCCTGTTCCCCGAGGAAAGCGGATATGAATCTTTTACACAGCATTTCGCCGTGTCGCTTCTGTCCGCTTCGGCAATGACCCTGCTCCATGTGCTGACCGTTCCCATTTTGGGATTCTATCTGGCAAAGCATGACGGCAGACTGACCCGCTTTTTCTTCTTCTTTGTGGTGCTGGCTATGCTGGCTCCTTTGCAAGTCACCATGACGCCCACCCTGATCCTGGCAAAGCAGCTGAAGCTCGATAACTCCTGGTGGGCGATCCTGCTTCCTTCCGCCGTGACGCCCTTTGGCATCTTCCTGACGCGGCAGTTCCTCCGCGCCTTGCCGGACGAGCTGCTGGAGGCAGCCCGGCTGGATACCGATTCTGTTTTTACCGTTTTGCGCTGTATTGTCCTCCCGGAATCATTTCCAGCTATAATGACCCTGCTGATGATCGGCTTTTCGGAGTTTTACAGCATGATCGAACAGCCGCTTATTCTGCTTGATCCCGCGGACCACATCATGCCGCTGTCCGTAGAAATGAATCATATTTCCCGGCTGTTCCCAAATACCGTTTTCGCTGCGTCCGTCCTGTTTATTCTTCCGTGTTTGCTCCTTTACCTGCTCGTCAGAAAGCAGATGATCCGCAAAATGAATGAACTGACATTGATATAACTGAAAGATCAGTCCGGGTTCATCCTGTACCAGCAGTAGGAGGACAGGTCGAACACGTCCAGCGCCGTCATGATAGAGCTGTCCGGCAGCACGAACCAGGAAAAATCGGTGTTCTGCACGTGTTCATGGTAAGGGGCCTGATCCAACGGAACCCCGAAAATGGAAACCTGTACCCCGCCGTCGGTGGTGAAGCAGCGGCCGTATGCCTCGGGATTGCTGTCGATGAACTGCTGGAAGCGCTCCCCATACCGGGGATGGGTGCCGCAGTGGATCACCAGGGGATAATCCAAATAATCAGCCAAATCCGGTACTTCTTCGGCAGTAAAGCCGAAATCCCCCAGCGTGCCGATATACATGACCACATGGCGGTACATGCCCTCCGGGTGCTTCATCACGAACAGGTCCCCCACCCGCAGGGAAGCGCTCAATTCCCCAAATGGCGGCATTTCCTGGCCGGATCGCTGGGAATACACGTATTCCCCGGCGTGATCGCCCCAGTTCAGCGCTAAGTTCGCTAAGGAATCGTGCTCAGGCAGGTGGCATTGGCTGTATACCCAGCGGGTAAATCCCACGCAGTCAAAGCCATTGACGTACAGCTGCCCCTCCCGGAAAAACTGGGAATCCTGAAAAGCGACGCGCTTGCTGTAATCGGGCCATTGGCCGAACACGCCGTTTTTTGCCGTGCCGCCGAACAGGTAGGGAATACCCAGTTCAAACAGGGCTTCCACGTTCGATCCGGTCAGGGCGTTATAGCGCTGGATAAAAATATTGTCTTTTTCCAGGGCGGCAAGAGCGTGATCCAGGAAAGGGCTCTGCTCTAATTCCGCCCAGGCAGGATCTATATTCACAAGGATCAGCGCAAGCAGCGCCAGCGTACAGATTCTTTTCATAATAACCGTCCCCTCATAAATGACGCCCTGCGAAAACGCCGCTTCGCAGGGCAAAAGTTTTATGGCATCCTGTACCAGCAGTAAGAGGAAGCGTTTTCGATATCCCGCAGGGTCAGCAGATAATTACCTTCATCGATCAGGAAATAATCGTAATCCACGTTCTGCACGGTGGTATGGTATGGCGCATCCTCGGACTTCACGCCTAAGATGGACACCTCCACCCCGCCGTTTGTGGTTTTGCAGCGGCCATAGCGCTCCGGGTCGCTGTCAATGACTTGCTGTATCCTCTCCCCGTATACAGGGCTGGGGCCGCAGTGGATCACCAGAGGATAATCCAGGTACGCTTCCAGATCAGGCGCTTCCTCCGCAGTAAAGCCGTAATCAGCCAGGGTGCCGATATACATCATGATATGGCGGGCGGCATGTTTGGTCACCAGCAGATCGCCAACCCGCAAATGGTTCTTGAGTTCCTCATAGGCGGGCATAGGGATCTGCTTGCTGGACCAGTTGGTGCCGCCGTGATACAGATGATTTTTCCACAGATTCTTTTTCGTGATCATATCCGCCAGGCCAGGATGCTCCTTCATGCCGCACTGCACACGAACCCATTTTGTAAAGCCGGAGCAGTCGAAGCCGTAAATATACAATTGGCCGCTCCGATAGAATTTTGTCGTTTCCGCGCACACTTCCCGGGCGTAAAGCGGATAGTCCTCCATCAGTTCTTCATTGTTCACCAGCCTGCCAGCATAATTGACCTGTCCCCCAAAGAAATAGGGGATGCCCTGTTCAAACAGGGATTTAACATTCGCGCCAGTGAGCTCGTTGTAACGGCGCTGAAAGATATTATCCTGTTCTAATGCGGAAAAGGCGGCGTCCAGCAGGGGATTTTGCTCCAGTTCGGCAAAGGCAGCCCCCGCAGTGCGCAGCAGGATCAGCGTCAGCAGCAGTACAAGGCATTTTTTCATGAGGCGATGAGTTCCTTTCTTTGGGATGCCTGCCGCTTTTCCATTCGGAAGCGGCAGGACGCGCCACGGCTCAGTCCGTGCGCTCATCCGGTCATGGATACCTGCCGCTTTTCCAATCGAAGACGTCAGGCATCCTCATCCGTTTTTTCTGACGGACAGCATGATTATAGCATAATCTGTATTTTTCGTCCATACCCGTGCCAATACGTTTTACATGTGCATGTTGAACCTTTATAAAGTTTCATGTAATTCGTTTCTGTCGCTTGTGCGGTGGGCTGTATTATGGTATACTGTGACGGAAGAAGGGGGAATGGGCATTGCGCGGCAAGCGTTGGTTCAAGCTGGATAACGCGGCAAAGCTGTATCCCGCTATTTCCTCTTTTCGGTGGAGCAGCGTCTTCCGCATTTCGGTAGAATTGACGGAAACGATAGACCCAAAACGCCTTCAGCAGGCGGTAGACAGCATCCTGCCCCGTTTTCCATCGCTGAAAGTGCGCATGCGGTCCGGCATTTTTTGGTATTACTTAGAGGAGATTCAGGAACCGCTGACCGTGCGCCAGGACGCGGGCCATCCCTGCATGCCTTTCCGCTTTCGGCAGGATCATGGGTATCTGATGCGGGTATTCTATTACCGCAGCCGCATTTCGGCGGAATTCTTCCATTCGCTGACGGACGGTACCGGCGGCCTTACCTTCATCAAAACGCTGGCAGTGGAATACCTGCGTCTGGGCGGAAAAAAAGCGCTGTTCGATCATGGCGCGGTCCGTCCCTTGGATAAACCAAGTCCTGAAGAAACCCAGGATACGTTTCTTCACATGCCTTTGCCGCACGTGCGCGCTTCAAGGAAGGAAGAACCGGCGTATCATTTCCCCGCCACGCCTGAAATCCCGCATACCCTGCACATCATCGCAGCTTCTATCCCCTGCGCGCCGCTTCTGGCCCAAGCAAAAGCAATGAACGCCACTGTGACGGAGTATCTGGTGAGCGTGATGCTGTGGACGGCCTATCAAAGCCAGGAAGCCCAGCATCCCCGACGCAAAAAGCCCTTGCGGGTATCCGTTCCGGTGAACATGCGTGCCTTCTATCCCTCGCGCACCATGCGCAATTTTTCCACTTTCGTCAATCCCGGCATCGATCCGCGGCTGGGGGCGTATACCTTCGAGGAAATCGTAAACGAAGTGCACGCTTACATGAAGTATGCCGTGAACCCCAAGCTTCTCAGCGCCGTGATCGCCACCAACGTGGCGGATGAAAAAAATCTGTTCGTCCGCCTGGTGCCCCGGGTGATCAAAAACCTGGTGATCAGCGGGATCTTCCGCCGGGCTGGCGACCGGCTGGTGACCTCCACGCTCACCAATCTGGGCCGCACTGAATTGCCTACCGGGACGGACCGACTGATCCGCCGGTTTGAATTTCAATTGGGCCCGCCCGCCTCGCCGCTGTGCAACTGCGCCTCCGTCACCACGGGCAGCGAATTGCGTCTTGTTTTTTCCAGCAGCATCCGGGAAACCACCCTGCCCCGGGAAATGCTGCGCTTTCTGGTGGAACGGGGGATCCCGGTCACGGTGGAAAGCAATTGGGAGGATGAATGAAGCATGGCTTACTGCGTTCACTGCGGCGTGAAGCTTTCGGACAGCGAAAAGCGCTGTCCCCTGTGCCAGACGCCGGTTTACGACCCAGCGGAGCCGGAGCGGCCCGCCGCGCCCAAGCCCTATCCGGTGCGCACGCCGGAACAGGAATTAAAGCGCAGCAAACGTTTTCTGCTGATCTTGACTGCGCTGATGCTGCTGGCCCCTGCCGTACTTTGTCTGGTGATCGATCTGCTGATCACAGGCGGCGTTACCTGGAGCAGCTATGCATCGGGCGCGCTGATCATGCTGTTCCTGTCGGTGGCGGTACCGCTGATCATTCCTAAGTATCAGGTTTATTTTGCTATCGGCGTTCCGTTTCTTTGCCTGAATGGCTATCTGTTCCTGGTGGAAAGGTTAAGCGGGTCCACCCGGTGGTTTTTCCCTATCGCCCTGCCCGCCTTGGCCCTCGGCGCGTTGATCATCACCCTGATCACCTTGCTGTGGCGGCGCGGATGGCTCAACAAGCTCACCCTCATCGCGCTTTCGTTTGCGGGCGTTGCCCTGGAATGCCTGGTCATTGAATGGCTGCTCGCCATGGCCGATCAGAAAACGGGCGGGCTCGTGTGGTCCCCTTTCGTGCTGGCCCCCTGCCTGTTCATTTCGCTTTTTCTGTTTTTCATCAATGGCAACCGGTCCGTGCGGGAGGAAGTCCGCCGCCGGGTACATTTTTGAAATATGCCCTTGGTGACCTGGTTTTTCTTCTCCGCATAGAATAAGATCGAGAAAGGATGTGCGTTATGGAAAAGTATCGTGTAGGTATTATCGGCGCTACCGGTATGGTGGGCCAGCGCTTCGTATCACTGTTGGAGAATCATCCCTGGTTTGAAATATCCGCTTTGGCCGCCAGCGGCCGCAGCGCGGGCAAAACCTACCGGGAGGCGGTGGAAGGCCGCTGGGCCTTCCCCTGGCCCATCCCCGAAAATGCCGCGAATATGACGGTATTGGACGCCGCGAACGTGGATGGGGTTTCCTCTAAGGTCGATTTTGTGTTCTGTGCCACAGCCATGGATAAAAAGGCTACCCGTGAATTAGAAGAAGCTTATGCCAAGGCGGAAACCCCGGTGGTGAGCAACAACAGCGCCTGCCGGTTGCTTCCCGACGTGCCCATGCTGATTCCCGAAATCAATTCCGCCCACACCGCCGTGATCCCCGCCCAGCGCAAGCGCCTTGGCACCCAGCGGGGCTTTATTGCCGTGAAGCCCAACTGCTCCATTCAAAGTTACGTTCCCGCCCTGACGCCTCTTATGGATTTCGGCCCCAAATCCGTTTTCGTGTGCACCTACCAGGCCATTTCCGGGGCGGGCAAAACCTTTGACCGCTGGCCGGAGATCCTGGACAACGTGATCCCCTACATCGGCGGCGAGGAAGAAAAGAGCGAGCAGGAGCCCCGCAAAATTTGGGGCGCGCTGAATGCTGATCAAACAGCCATTGAGCTGGCCCAGCTGCCCGTCATCAGCGCCCAGTGCCTGCGGGTGCCGGTAGCCGACGGCCATATGGCGGCGGTGAGCGTATCTTTTGAGCGCAAGCCCTCCATGGAAGAAATGCTGGACCGCTGGGCACACTATGAAACCGTGGCCCAGCAATTGAAGCTGCCCAGCGCCCCCACGCCCTTCATCCGCTATATGAAGGAGCCGGACCGGCCCCAGACCCGCCTGGACCGGGACTTCGAGCGGGGCATGGGCATTTCCGTAGGCCGCCTGCGGGAAGACCCCATTTTTGACTATAAATTCGTCTGCCTTTCCCACAACACCCTCCGCGGCGCGGCGGGCGGCGGCGTATTGTCCGCCGAGCTGCTCTGCGCCCAGGGGTATATCCAGCGAAAGGAGTAAATCATGTCCAACGTGCTGTTCACAGGCTGCGCCACAGCCCTGATCACGCCCTTCAAAAAGGGTGAGGTGGACTATGACGCCCTGAAAAACCTGGTGGAATACCAGGTGAGCGAGGGCATCGACGCCATCGTCGCCTGCGGCACCACCGGCGAGCCCTCCACCATGACCGCGAAGGAATGGGAGGATGTGCTTTCCTTCATTATCCGTCAGGTAAACCGCCGCATCCCCGTGATCGCGGGCACAGGCGGCAACAATACCAGGGACGTGATGGAGAAAGCCCGCCGGGCCAAGGAATTGGGGGCGGACGCCCAGCTTTGCGTGACCCCTTATTACAACAAAACCACCCAGAACGGGTTGATCGCCCATTATACTGCCATTGCAAGGGACGGGGCGCTGCCGGTGATCGTGTACAACGTGCCCTCCCGCACGGGGCTGAACATGCAGCCTCAAACTTTGGCCGCGCTGGCGGAGGAGCCGGGTATCATCGCCATGAAGGAAGCCTCCGGCAACATGACCCAGATCATGGACACGATCCGGCTTTGCGGGGATAAAATCGCCTTCTATTCCGGTTCGGATGAGATCATCGCACCGGTGCGCGCCGTGGGCGGCTTAGGGGGCATTTCCGTGCTGGCCAACATCGCGCCTAAAGCCGCGGGGGACATCTGCCGCCTGCCCATCGAGCAGGCCGCGAAGCTGAACCTGCGCTGGCTGCCCCTGATCACCGCCCTGTTCCTGGAGGTCAACCCCATTCCCGTGAAAGCGGCGGCGGGGGCGCTGGGCCTGTGCCGGAACGAAGTGCGGCTGCCCCTCACGCCCCTCTCCCCCGAACACGGACACATGCTGAAAGAAGAAATGCAAAAGGCAGGTTTGATATGCTGAAGATTCTGTTATCCGGCGCGTGCGGCCGGATGGGCCGTCAGGTGGCGCAGTTGGCGGAGGACGAACAGGCCGCCATTATCGCCGGTGTGGATGTAAAAGCGGAAAAATGGAGCGATTTCCCCGTGTACCCCTCCTTTTCCCTGGTGCGGGAGGATGCGGACGTAATCGTGGACTTTTCCCGCCCCGAAGGGCTGAACGCTCTGCTTTCTTACGCCAAGGAGCATCGTTTGCCCCTGGTGCTGGCCGCCACTGGCTACAATGAAGAAGACCTGAACGCCATCCGGGACGCCGCGAAAACCATCCCCGTTTTCCGCAGCGCCAACATGAGCTTGGGCGTTTACGTGCTCCGCACCCTGGCCCGCCAGGCGGCGATGCTGCTGCCAGATTTCGATATCGAAATCATCGAAAAGCACCATAACCAGAAGATCGACGCCCCCAGCGGCACCGCGCTCATGCTGTACGACGCCGTGAGCAGGCCCAACACCCTGCCGGTGTTTGGCCGCAACGGCCGCACCCAGAAGCGGGAAAAGAACGAGATCGGCATTCACGCCATCCGGGGCGGCAGCGTGCCGGGCGACCACGAAGTGGGCTTCTACGGCCCATCCGAAGTGGTTACCCTCACCCATTCCGCCCAGGACCGTTCCATTTTCGCCCGGGGCGCTTTGCGCGCCGCCCGGTTTATCAGCACCCAAAAGCCCGGCGAATACGATATGGACGCCCTGGCTCAGGCCATGCTGGAGAATTGATTGATTTGGGGGGCACGTTGGGGTTTCACCCCAAACCCCACCAGGGGAATGATTCCCCTGGCCCCCTCTCCTGGCAAAGTTACTTAACTAAACAAGTTCCGCCTGTTACGTTAGTTTTACAATATTTAGTTGGCTTCTGGCCCAAGAAAGCCGGGAAAATCCCCAGGTTGAAAGCAAGCTTTCCCTGGGGATTTTTCCGCGGCTTTCCCCGGATGCAAAGCATCCGGGGTGGCCGCCATCGGCGGCCAAGCCAGAAGCGCAGTCACCTTCCTGGCACGGGGGACTGGGGCAGCGAAGGCACCAGAGGTTATCCCAATTTCTCCTTCATGCGTGATCCGTGATTTATTGCACATTTCGTTTGAAATCCGACGGAATCCCGGTTATAATAGACATGAACACAAAATCAGGAGGAAGCATCATGAACGTTTTCGATATCATCGGTCCGGTCATGATCGGCCCGTCCAGTTCTCACACAGCGGGAGCGGTGCGCTTAGGACGGGTGGCGAACAAACTGATCGACAACAGGAAGCTGCGCAAGGTGGAAATCACCCTTTCCGGTTCCTTTGCCCAAACCTATAAGGGCCATGGAACAGACCGGGCCCTGCTGGCGGGCATCATGGGGTATCACAGCTATTCGCCGGAGATTCGGGATGCCCTGATCATCGCCCGGGATCGGGGCATTGCTTACGAATTCATCAAAGAGGATATCAAGGACGCCCATCCCAATACCGCCCGAATCCATTTTTTCCTGGAGGACGGCGGCGAAGGCGTAATGCAGGGGGCCAGTGTGGGCGGCGGCAACATCCTGGTGAACCAGATCGACGGGATGAAGGTGGAATTCAACGGGGAAAACAATACCATATTAGTCATGCACCGGGATAAGCCGGGCGTCATTGCCGCCGTGACCCAGCTCATGCACTGGGAATACGCGGAGCTGAACATCTCCAATTTCCATTTAGCCCGGCAGCGCAAGGGCGGCGACGCCATCATGACCATTGAAATCGACGGCCAGCCGCCAGAGAACCTGATCGACGCCATTCGGAACATCAAAAACGTAACGAACGCGATCCTGGTGCGCCGCATCTGAAGAGGGGGAGAAAAACATGCTGGCATATGATTCCATCAGCGAACTGGTACTGGAAGCGGAAAAGCAGGGCGTAAAAATCAGCGAACTGGTGCTTGCCGACCAGGCCGAAGCCATGGAGCTGTCTTCTCTGGAGTTGTACGAAAAAATGGAAATGGATTTTTACGTGATGGCGGATTCCGTGAAGGCAGGCCAGGAGAAAAACCAGAAATCCATGTCCGGCTTAACCGGCGGCGAGGGCTATAAAATGAAAGCCTATTCCGAACAAAACGATGGAGGCTTATGCGGTACGCTGCTTTCTAAAGCCATTTCCCGAGCATTGGCCGTGGCTGGGTGCAACGCTTCCATGGGCAGGATCGTGGCCGCCCCCACGGCAGGCAGCTGCGGCATCCTGCCGGGCTGCCTGGTATCGCTTTGGGAGGATCGGGGTTTTGATGAAAAAGCCGTGATCATGTCCATGTTCACAGCTGGGGCATTCGGTATGGTCATCGCCGGACGCGCCAGCGTAGCGGGGGCCCAGGGCGGCTGTCAGGCGGAATGCGGCAGCGCCGCCGCCATGGCCGCCGCGGCACTGGTGGAATTGATGGGCGGCACGCCTTCCCAGTGCGCGGACGCCTGCGCCATCGCAATCGCCAATCAATTGGGCCTGGTGTGTGATCCGGTGGCCGGATTGGTGGAAATTCCCTGCATCAAACGGAACGTGTCCGGGCTGGTGATTGCCTTTTCCAGCGCCGACTTGGCATTGGCGGGCATCGAATCAAAAATCCCCGCTGACGAATGCCTGGACGCCATGCGCCGGGTGGGCGACGCGCTGCCCGATACGCTGAAAGAAACCGCCAAGGGCGGCCTGGCCACGACGCCCACAGGGCAAAGGCTGCAAAAACAGGTTTTCGGCGAAAGAAAAGAAACGGAAATCGCGCATTGATTCTTTTTGTCAACAATAACAGCCCGAAGGCATGCTTCGGGCTGTAGTTTTATACCATTCAGAGTTATGCTGTAAAGGGTGGTTTTCAAACCGCTTGAATACAGCATAACTCTGAATAGGATTATATGCTATCGGTAATCAGCTGGCGTTCGGTTCCTCCGGCATCAGTTGAGGCCGTTTGGTCCGGTGCGGCAGCCTGGCGGGTATTTCTCCCAATTCCAGCGTAGGTTTTTCGCCGTTTGTGATCACTTCCTTCGTGATCACGCAGCGCCGTACATCCTTGCGGCCCGGCAATTCAAACAGCGTGTCCAGCAGCGCGTTTTCAATGATGGAGCGCAGGCCGCGGGCGCCGCTTTTCCTTTCGATGGCCAGATGGGCAATTGCCAGCAGCGCGTCATCCTCAAACACCAATTCAGCGCCGTCCAATTCCACCAGTTTTTGATACTGCTTGACCAGCGCGTTCCGCGGTTCTTTCAGGATACGCACCAGCGCTTCTTCATCCAGCGCGTCCAGCGTGACGTTTACCGGCAGGCGGCCGATAAATTCGGGGATCAGGCCGAATTTCAGCAGGTCCTCAGGCCGCAGTTCCCGCAGGGTCTCCCCCACGTTCTGCTGCTTTTTGCCTTTTGGATCAGCGCCAAAGCCCAGGGCCTTTTTGCCAATGCGCTGCTCAATGATCCGGGAAAGGCCGTCGAACGCGCCGCCGCAGATAAACAGGATGTTGGTGGTGTCGATCTGCAGGCATTCCTGGTGGGGATGCTTGCGCCCGCCCTGGGGCGGCACGTTGGCCAGCGTGCCTTCCAGGATTTTCAGCAGCGCCTGCTGCACGCCTTCGCCGCTCACGTCCCGGGTAATGGACACGTTTTCGCCCTTCCGGGCGATCTTGTCGATTTCGTCAATGTAAATGATGCCGCGCTGGGCCGCCTGAATATCGTTGCCCGCAGCCTGGATCAGCCGGAGCAGAATGTTTTCCACGTCCTCGCCCACATAGCCCGCTTCGGTCAGCGCCGTAGCGTCCACGATGGCGAATGGCACGTTCAAAATCCGGGCCAAAGACTGGGCCAGATAGGTCTTGCCGCAGCCGGTGGGGCCGATCATGAGCACGTTGGACTTTTGCAGCTCCACGCCATCCTTTTTTACAGGCACTCCGATGCGCTTATAGTGGTTGTACACCGCCACGCACAGCGTGCGCTTTGCCTGTTCCTGCCCGATCACATACTCGTCCAGCACCTCCTTCATTTCGGAAGGAGTGGGAATTTCGCCTAAACTGGGGGTGGCGGACATGATATCCATATCATCCGCCACGATCTCCTGGCACAGCGCGATGCACTCATTGCAGATATACGCTCCCGGGCCGGCAATGATCCGGCGCACTTGATCCTGGGTTTTCCCGCAGAAGGAGCAACGTAGTTTCCGGGAGGTCATATCATCCTTAGCCATATTTCCCTCATTATCTTATTTTTTCTGCCTGGGCTGGTAGATTTCGTCGATGATGCCGTACTCCAGCGCTTCTTGAGCGGACATGAAATGGTCCCGCTCCACGTCCAGTGCGATCTTTTCCAGGGGCTGGCCGGTCATCTGGGCCATCAGGCCGTTCATCTTGTTTTTGGTGCGCAGCAGCCATTCGGCGTGAATGGTCACATCCGTGGCCTGGCCGGAGGCGCCGCCGGAAGGCTGATGGATCATCACTTCGCTGTTGGGCAGGGCCAGGCGCTTGCCCTTTTCCCCGGCCATGAGCA
>JAFXMP010000175.1 GCA_017530275.1 Clostridia bacterium
CGCAGGAGTGGGGTCCAGGGGATTCAATCCCCTGGTGGGGTATGGGGTGAAACCCCATCGCTCTCTTTCTTCGTCAAATCCCACTTTGCTCCGCATCCTGTCGAAGGGGCCGTTCCCGCCGCGCGGCCCTTTCGACAAGATGCCGGAGCTGCCGGATGATTCCGGCAGCCCCGGTGAAGTGTTGTATGTGAACGCGGAATTACCGGGCCATGAAGCGATCGTAAGCGCCCTGATAGGCGGCGATCAGGTCTTCGATGCCCATCTTCTGCAGCTGATCCATGTAGTTGTCGAAGTTGGTCAGAGGTTCTTCGCCGCTGATGAACTTCTTGGTCATGTCAGCAATGTAGTCGTTGATGTCGTCCAACTGGGGAGCGGCTTTCTTCTGCTCGTCCACGCTCAGCACGATGGCGGCAGGATATTCCAGACCGTTGTCGGCTTCGCCCCACAGCTTGGCAGACGCCACGAAGCGGGGTTCACGGGTAGCGGCCAGATAGTCGCCCGCGCCCCAACGGGGGAAGGAAACGTGGCTCATGGAGTAGCGGTACTTATTGGCGAACACGCCGTCATAGAAGTTTTCAGTGATTTGGTTGGCCCATTCGGTTTCATGCTTCACGCCGTTTTCGTCCACGGTGTAGGTGCCGTTGCCCTTGGTCCAGGCGGTATCTTCGCGGGAGGTCAGGATGGGATCGCCGTCCAGGATACCCCAGGTGGTGCAGTTGGTGCCTTCTTCGGTGAACATGGTGTCGATCAGACGGGCAACGGCTTCAACGTTCTTGCAGTCCACAGAGATGCAGGTGCTGTACTTGTCGCCGTAGCCGATGTCGTAGTCACCGGCGAACACGCGGCCCTGGGCGTCCTCGATCCAGGGGAAGGCCACGAAGTCAGCGTTGGGGTTCTTTTCCAGAACCTGAGGCAGACGCTGCTCCCAATAGTTGCTCAGGCCCAGCCAGGAACCGGCCAGATCAGCGTAGATCGCGGCGTCCTTCACATCAGCGGAGGCCAGGGAACCGTTTTCGTCCCAAATATCCTTGATGAGACCTTCGGAATACCACTTATTCATGGTTTCCAGGAATGCCTTGTAATTCTGGCTGTATTCGCCGAAGCCAACCTTGCCGGTGTCGGGATCGATGTAAGCGCCGTTCAGGATGTCAAAGGCGGGCATGAAGTAGCGCAGGCCGCTCTGGCCGGCGTCGAAGGGGATTTCATCCTGTTCGCCGTTGCCGTTGGGATCGAAATCCCGGAAGGCTTTCAGCATTTCATACCAGCCGTCGATGGTGGTGGGCAATTCTTCGATACCCACGTTCTCCATCCAGTCCTTGCGGCCCTGGAGGCCCTGCCAGGTGGCGGAAACTCTTTCATCGGGGGTATTCAGGGGGTTGATGGGGGTGAAATACAGATAGCGGCCTTCGTCATCCTTCAGGGCTTTGGCCACGTCGGGATTGGCTTCCAGCAGGGCCTTGTAGTTGGGCATGTACTGGTCGATCACATCGTTCAGGGCGATGATGATGCCATCGGCGTACAGCTGGGGCACGTCGCCCACATAATCGTACCGGTGTACCCACTGGATCACGTCCGGGTACTTGCCGCTGGACAGCATGGCCAGATACTGGGCCTTGATTTCGTCGCCGCTGCCGCAGACCACGGTCCATTCGATTTCCACGTCGGCCATCTCCTGGATCTTCAGCAGACCGACCAGTCCGGGATAGATGTAGGGTTCGTACTCGGCGGAGCCGCCGCGCACATAGTAGGTCACCTTGTCGGTGGCCAGGGCGGTGCTGCCCATCGCCAGCAGCATCATCAGAGCTAACACGAGAGCCACGATTTTCTTCATACGAGAAAACCTCCTTTTTAATATTTCCAGCGGCACACTGCCACTTAGGAACAAGGTCAGGGGAAACGGTCTGATTCTATCCATCAATGATTTGGATAATTCTCTTCTGCGGGGATTTTTCCTTCCCTGCTTTACAAAAAAGTACAGGTTTCGCCTTCACATACCGGTCAGGCCGGAACGCTCCACGCCCTCCATGAACCGCCGCTGCAAAAACAGATAAGCAATCAAGATGGGGAGGATGCATAGGAAGGTGGCCGCCATGAGCATGGCTTCGTTGAACACGATGCCCTCCAATTCATTCATCTGGATCATGGTGTGGTTTTCCTGGTTCAGCAACGCGTACAGATTGGGCAAAACGCTGGGCAGCATGCGATAGGCCGGAGCGGTGATGTATACGCCCGGTTCAAAGTAATCATTCCAGTGCCATACCAGAGAAAGCACGCTGCACACCAGCAGCGGAGCCTGGGCCATGGGCAGCATGATGCGGGCGTAGGTGCGCAGCGGACCGCAACCGTCCACCCGGGCCGCTTCTTCCATTTCATAGGGCAGGCCCATGAAAAACTGCCGGAACAGGAAGATAAAGAAGCCGCCGTTCAGGCCCATGCCGAAGAACGTTGGCACGATCAGGGGCAGAAAGGAATTGAGCCAGCCCCAGTCGGAGTACTGCTTATACAGGGGGAAGATGATCACCTGGACCGGCACGATCATCATCAGGATCACCAGCATGAACAGGGGGCCTTTCAGCCTGAATCTATACCGGGCGAAGGCATAGCCCGTGAGCGAGCAGGACAGGGTGTGGCCCAGCATAGCCGCGCCGCACACGATCACGTTGTTCCAGACGTAGGCGCGGAAGCGCATGCGCCTGAAAGCAATATCGTAATTGCTCCAGGTGGCTTGGGAAGGCAGCCACTTGACGGTAATGTTATACAGGTCGTCGTCCGTCATGAGGGATTTTACGATCATCGTGATAAATGGGTAGAGGAAAATGAAGCTCAAGGCGCACAGCAGGAAATAAAAGCCCAATCGGATGACGAACGTTTTGGACAGGCGGGCCGCCTTGCTTTTCCTGTCGATGCGTTTGACCGCTGCCGTAGACATTGTTTTTCCTCCCTCCTTAACGCTCGCCGCTTATCCATTCGGAAGCGGCGAGACACTCCGCATCCTCAATCAGCGCAACTCCGCACAGCGGAGATTGCTTGTTTCGGCTGATCTCGCACCCGATGATATTTCCGCCACAGGCGGTCATCGGGTGTTCGGCCGACCGCGCTTTGCGCTGGCCGCCTCGTTAAGCTGTAGTTAATTTTTGCTGCCGGAATCGTACACGTGCCTGCGCATCAAAAGGATACAGGCAAGGCAAAGGATCAGGGCGAACACGAAGTAGACCCAGCTCATGG
Source organism: Clostridia bacterium (assembly GCA_017530275.1). The sequence goes on from JAFXMP010000175.1 coordinate 3,226, forward strand.
CAGCTGCGTTTTCGTACATTTGGTTGGTAAAATTCATTTTATAGATGTAATCCACCATGGGGTTGGTGCCGTCGGTAAAGAACGCCACAATCGTGTACACCATGTTCATCAGAATGATGGGCGTGATCATGGGCAGGGTGATCTTCCAGAACATTTCCCATTCCGTAGCCCCGTCCACCTTGGCCGCTTCATACAAAGAACTGGAAATGCCCTGCAGGCCCGCCAGGAACAGCACGATCTGCACGCCGCTTTTCCACAGCACCACGGTGATCCTGTCCAGAAAACCTTGCACCACGTCCGTGATGCTGGGGCCGATCAGTTCCGCAATGAGCTTGGGCACCATGATGCCGGTCGTGATGGTAGTGCCGTCCACTCCCATGCCCAGCAGCTGCTTCATGATATAGCCGCTTCCCAGCAGTACTGGAATGAAGAACACCGTGCGGAAAAAACCGCGACCCACCATTTTCCGGTTGATGAGAATCGCGATGATCAGCGAAAACACCATGCACAGCGGCGTGTTCAGCAGCGTATCGGTCACTACCTGCAGGAAGATGGACACAAAATTGATGTCAAAGAAAAAGATGTACTCATAATTTGTCAGGCCCACCCATTCCGTGATCAGGCCCTTGAAGGATACGATCTTGGAAAAGGACAGCCGCACGGATGTGAATATGGGATAGGCGAAGAAAACACAGATGCCGATCAGCCACGGAATGAGAAAGATATACGCTTCCAGCGACCGCCTGCTGTCGATGCCCAGCCGCTTATGCTTCCGAGCGGGGGACGCGCTTTTCACAGACACCGGCTGCACCTCCTTTTTAGATCAAACAACCAGCCAGCTTTGGGGGGCGATTTCAACACCGTCCACTTGGGCGGCCTCTTGGGCGTAATTGACGTACACGATTCCGCCGTTTTCGTAGGTCACCTTCACCAGCGTGTCGTTCAGACGTTCGTGGCGGGTGATGCACACGCCGCACAACTCGGAAAGCGGCCCTTCCGTGAATTGCTTTGCAGCCCAGGAAACCCTTTCCAGCCAGGCGGTATATTCAGCGGAAAACAGGATCTGATAATCGGTATACATCAGTTCTTCCGTGTTGCCATAAGTGAGTTCAAAGTAGGGCACATAGCCCATTTCCACCCAGCGAAGCACTTCCCTTTCCAAATCGCTGCTTAGGTTCCCAGGTTTCGGCGCGTATTCCACCAGGCCGTGGAGAGCGATTTGATAGAAGGGCACGGCTTTCGTAGTGGTCTGATAACCAAAGTCTTTATAAGGCACATTGGTAAAGAAATCCGCGTGTCCCAGCAGGCAGGCGTTGCCGCCCTCCGTTTCCGCCGTGCCGAAAGCATCCTTCGCCTCGTCCAGCATGGCCCGGTATATTTCCAAAGCCTGCGCCGCCGTCGCATACCGTCGAGAGCCGTAATTGTAGCTCACATACTGGCCCATGCGCTCAAAACGCACGCCGTTCAGGGCAAAGCTCTGGGCTTTTTTCAAAAACTGATCGAATTTTTCCTTGGCTACGTCGGGGCTGAGCATGAACACCGTTTCCTCCCGGTCGGTGAGGATCGTGTGATTGCCGGTGTACACTACGTCGTTTCGGTGAGAATAGCCTCCCTGATCGGACTTGGCTTCCAGGAAATTGGCGGTAAGGGAAACCGTCGCGTCGATTTCCTGGGCGGTTTTTATCAGCGCTTCCAATCCTTTGTCGTTTCCAACCGCGCCGCTGATGGGGAAATGATCCGGCGTTTTGCCGTAACTTCCGGCGGTCCAACCCTTGATGGACGCCCGGATGCTTTTGACGCCCGCCTGATCCAGGGCCGTTAAGATTTCCTCCGCCTGATTCAGGTTGGTCACGGTGCGGGGCGTATCGAACAGCAGTCCTTCCTCAGGCGCGCTCATGAACAGGTCGATGGCCACGGAGGGCTGATGCTCACTCCGGGCCACCATGCCACTGCTCAGCAGATAATCCCGCCACTGACAGGCCATGACGCTGTAATCGGGGTTTTCTTCTTCCAGGAACAGGATGCGCACCTGATAATCCGTTTCGATATCGTCCTTGTCGAACACCTTGATATCACGGGTGGTGACGCGCTTATCGTCGAAGGACCGGCGATACTGGAAATTGGCGAACAGGTAATTGATGCCGATGATGTTGTTGGAGCTGTTCAGGGAAATGCGGCTGGTTTCCGCCCCGGTTTCAATAATGGCAAGCAGTCCCCGGCCTTCACGGTTCACGCCGAACACGGGCATCAGCACCTGCGGCGCTTCCTGGGAAAACATATCCAGCAGCGCGGGCTGCTTCTGATAATCGCCATACACGGAATAGAGGCGGGTGGATTCCTTATAATGGGCGTTATCCTGAAACTCCATCACCGCGCCGCAACCATCCGGGTAGAAGAAAAATCCTTCGGCCTGATCGGTTGCGGAAAAGAGGAAGGGCAGCATGTCCACACTCACCAGGGAAAAGCCCCCGTCCTCCCGGATACCGCTGTAAGGCACACGAGCGACCAAGCTATTGCCCTCCAGCAGGAATTCCGCCTGCAGTCCAATCTGGTAGGTTCCAAAGTAATAGGTCAGCCGCACGCCGTTTTCGATCAGCTCGTAAGACGCCTCCAGTTGTTTTTCCCCTTTCAGGCTCTGGTTGTTCACCACACCCAGGCCGGTTTACAGGTTGGTGCAGTTCACGGCCAGCAGGGAGGTGATTCTTTTCTGCTGGGCGGGGATGATCTTCATGCCCTCCGCCGTAGGGCCGTTCATGGTGGAGGACCAGGTTTTCCCGGTGAAAGCATCTTCGATATCGATGCGGCATAAGTCCCCGTACACATACAGGGACAGCCTGTCGTTTTGCGCCGCAAGGGTCCTTTCTTCTCCTGCGTCCTCCGCCAGGGCGGGAATCGTCAGCAGCAGGCAGGCAAGGAATAGCAAAAGGATCTTTTTCACGCCGCTTCCTCCTTCCCTACATGCGGTAGATGATTTCGTAATACACTTCGCGGATCATGGTCACAAATTGAGAGCTGATGGTGAACAGCAGCACGATGGTGGCCCAGATGACCGCCATGGTGAATACTGTCAAAAGCACAACTAGCAGCGTCTTTGCCACGCTGTACTCGTTCATTTCCTTGAGGCCGACGATCATGAGCAGGATCACCCAACATAGCAGCCCGCCGGTCATGACGCCGTACAGGCCGGCCTGGCCCCCATCCATGATCCGGGAGAGAAGCACCGAAGGAACCGTGAATACCACGTAGGGCACCAGGGTCAGCGTGTTATACAGCATGGCTTCCCCGATCTTGGTAGCCCCGTCCAGGATGGTGGTCATGGCGTAGGAAGCTAAGATCCACGTCAGCACCGGCACGAACAGCTTGCCGATCTCCAGCGCCAGGTTTGCCTTGCGCACGGAAACGGTCGCCAGGGGGTAATGGGTGAAGTAGATGGAAAAAATGCTCACGCCCAGGGCCAGGATCAGCAGCGCCAGTACCAGGACCGCACCCATCTTCTTAAAGGAAGCGTCCCCGCGCTGTTTTTTGATGTACTCACTGACCACAATGGGATGGAACAGCATCATGACACACAGCTTGAGGCCCGTCATTTCAATCCCCTCCCCATCTGCACGTCATCGGCCCATTGATCGGCTTTTTTCTTGGCCAGGGACAGCAATTTCACGGCCACAAACACTGCGGCCACCGCCAGCGCCACCACCAGCAGGAAATGCTGCCGGAAGTATTCGTGCCGGTATTCGGCAAAGGCTTCGGAATAGCCCTCTTTGTCGCTGGCCAGCTCGTAGGAGCGCAGGGCGCTTGCCCAATCCTCCTGCTTGCCCATGATTTTAGCCACGCCCCGGTGGGCCAGGGCATAGTTGCTGTCGATTTCAAGGGCCTGCTGCCAGTAGCCCAGGGCTTCCTGATACCGCCCTTCCCCGTGCAGCGTTACCGCCTGATGCACCAGTTGGATAAAATGGGTGGGCTTGAATACGGTGATTTCGTTGTTCTGATAGTCCAGCACGTACAGATAGCCCTCGCTGTCCGCATCGATGCTGATGGGAATCTGGAACAGGCCGCCCGTATCCCCCTGGCCGCCGAAGCAGCACAACAGGTTTCCATCCTGGTCGTACTGGTAAATCAGGCCGGTGCCCCGGTCCACGACCGTGATGACACCGTTGTCTTCCACCGTAATATCCGAGAAGGTAGGCTCCAGCACCTTGCTGGCGCTGCCCGCTGTATAGTCCGGCAGGGTGAAGCCGTAGGTTTCCTCGGGGTAAGTGTTGGTGCCCACGGAATTGAGCTTCCTGATTTGGGCTGTGTTTTTATTGGACAGGATGCCGTAGATCATATTGTCCGCGCCAATGAAGAAATTGGAATAGCTGGCGGGCTCCTGCTTTACCGTCCGCTCGATCTGGCTTTTGCTGCCAAACAGGCGCACCAGGAAACGGGACAGGGAAAAGCCCACCTTGTCGGCCCCTAAGTATCCCCGGAAATTGTTGGCTTCGTCCAGGGCGATCAGGTTCGCGCCTTTGAGGGCGTAAATGTAGCCGGTGTTGGCGACGAAGATTTTCTGCACGTCAAAGGTGAAATTGGCGCCCAGCAGGGAGGAATCAGGCTTCACGTATTCCCTGCGGTCGGAAAGATCGGCGTTTAAGGTGGCGATGCGCAGGTTGCCCGTATCGGCGACCCACACGCTGCCATCGGTATGCACGTACACGCCCCGGGGTTTGTTCAGGTTTTTCCCGCAGGCCTGGGTAATGGTCCGCAGGACCCGGCCCTCCCGGTCCAATTGCAGCACCCGGTTGTTTTCGCCGTCCGCCACGTACAGGGTATCGTCCGGGGCGACGAAAAGATCCTCTGGATGATTCATAAAGCCGCTTTCCCCTAAGTTTTTAATGGTTTTGTACACCTCATAGCAGGCGGGTATGGGAATGAAGCTGTCGCCGCCGGTAGTATCCGTGTCCACCACAAAGGCGTCCATGCCCACCACGGCCTGGGCCGGGGATATCCATACCAGCAGCAGCGCCGTCAGAAGGAAGATCGTTCGTTTCATGTTTCTTCCTCCTTACGACTTGATGCCCGAGAAGGACATGGTTTCCATGACCTTGCCGCGCATGATGGCGAACACCAGGATGGAGGGTACGGTGGTGAGGAAGGTGGCCGCGCCGACGGTGCCGGCCCTGGCCACCACGCCCGCGCCGCCGGACAGGGTCTGCAGCGCAAGGGGCAGGGTTTTCAGGGCGTTGCTGGAAATAAAGATCAGGGGAGAAAAATAATCGTTCCAGTTGCTCACGAAGCTGAACACCGCCAGGGTGGTCCAGGCAGGTTTGAGCAAGGGCATTGCGATGGTCCAGAACACGCGGAATTCCTTGGCACCGTCGATGCGGGCTGCTTCCAGGATGGAGTCGGGCAGTTGCTCGCAGAACTGCTTGACCAGGAAAAAGTTGTAGGCCACGGCGATTTTGGGGATCACCAGCGCCCAATAGGTATTCACAAGGCCCAGCCCGTTTACCACCAGATAGTTGGGGATCTGGGTCACATGGGTGGAAAACATGAGGGCCGCCAGCACTACGGCAAACAGGAAGCCGCTGCCCTGGGGCTTGTGCTTCACCAAGCCGTAAGCGCCCATGCAGCACACCACCACGCTGGCGAGCACCGTGACCACGGTGGTGAACAGGGAATTGAAAATGAAGCGGGTGAAGGGCACGGTGGAGGAGGAAAGGGAGGTGAGTAAATCGCTGAAATTCCGCAGGGTAGGCTTGTGCACGATGAGACGGGGCGGATAGATGTACAGTTCGTCCAGGGGCATGAGGCTGCGGCACACCATGGCGAACAGCGGCAGGCCCGCGATCACCACAAGCACGGTGAGCAGCAGGTACAGCATGAACCGGGAAAACGACAGGCGGCGCAAATGGAGCTTGAACCGGCGGGGCCTGTAGGCGGCTTTAGCAGTCACTTCGATTTAACCTCCCTTGTAAGCAGGGGCTTAAGCAGAGTTCAGAATGCAGAGTTCAGATGATATAGTGTGGATACTTCGTATTCCAGAATTGGCAGAGTAAACAACTCTGAACTCTCAAAACTTCCGGCGTCAGGTATTATCCTTGAATACGTGCATGCAAATGCGGCCCAGGGTAAAGGTGATCACGAACAGCGCCATGGCCACCGCGCTGGCGTATCCCATGTTGAAGCGGGTGAAAGCGTAGTCGTACAGATGGGCCACGATGGTGTGTGCGGCGTAGTTGGGGCTGGGCATGCCCGCCACGGCTGTAGCCACGTCGAACACGCCGAAAGCCCCCACGATGGCGTTGATGGCTCCGAACAGCATTTGGGGCTTCATCATGGGCAGGGTAATGAACCGCAGTTCCTGGAATTTGTTTTTGATGCCGTCCACCCGCGCGGCCTCGTACATGGCGGGGTCCACGTTCTGCAATCCCGCCAGGAACACCAGGAAGCCTGTGCCCATACTCATCCAGATGGAAATGATCATGACCACCGGCAGCACGTAGGTGGCGTCCTTGGTCCATAGGATCGGCTCTAAGATCAGTCCGGCCCGCAGAAGCAGGTTGTTGATGTAGCCGTACCGGTCGCCGGAAAACAGGATCAGCCAGATGTTGGCCATGGCCACGCCGCTTGTGAGGCTGGGGGCGTAGAACATGAGGGAAAAGAAGCCTCTCCCCCGCTTCACCAGGGTGATCAGCCATGCCATCAGGAAGGAGGCGAAATATCCGATAGGACCGGTGATCACGGCGAACACCATGGTGTTTTTTAGGGAAATCAAAAACACGTCGTCATCCAGGATCAGCTGGGAATAATTGCTCAGTCCCACGAACCGGGCGGGCTGGATCATGTTGTAATTGGTCAGGCTGTAATACATGGCTACAGCCACCGGCACGATCACAAAAACCGCGAACAGGATCAGGAACGGCAGCAGAAAAGCATAGCCTGTGCCGTTTTTCCGCATCCATTCCTTGAAGTCGTTCCTCTTTATCGCTGTCTGCAAAGCCTGCCGCCTCCTTATAAACGTGAGGAGTTTAGAGAGTTCAGAGTGCAGAGAATATCGTGTTATCAGATACGGGTTCCATGATTGACAGAGTAAATCAATCTGAACTCTGAACTCTCGTTTCCTTATTCAAGCCCAAATTCCACTCGCTTGTTATGCAGTTCTTTATTGATGTCCTTGACCGCTTTTTCCAGTGCGTCCCGGGCGTTATCGTTGTTGATGCAAACCCGGTTCCAGGCGTTGATGATATGACGGCCGGTGAAATACCCGCCGGGCACGATCAACTGTTCTTCCGCCGCCTCCATCTGCGCACGGATCACTTTTTCATGGCGTGCGTCCCAGGGCAAGGAATAGAAGGCGTTCACGTTGGCGGTATTCCATCGGGCGCCCATGCCCAGAATGGCTTCCAACTCCCGGCCGTACCGGGTCTGGGTTTCCTCGCTGCTCCACCATTTGAGGAACTCCCAGGCGGCGTCCTGCTTTTCGCTTTGGGCCAAAATGATGTCCGCCGTGGCCGCCGTGGTCCCCACAGTGTGCTTCACCGTGCCGTCCGCCTGCCGGGTGCCCGGCACAGGGGCGATGCTCCAGCGGCCGTACAGCTCCGGAGCGGAGGTCATGAGCTGCATATAGGTGGTAAAATTGCCAATGCCGATGGGCATGGTGCCGGTGCGGATGCGGGTGAAGAAGTTGCTTTCCGCGTCGATCTCATAGTTGGCGTACATGTCCGTCCAGGCTTTGAAGGCTTTGTACGCTTCCGGCGTATCCAAGCCGGAGGCTTCTCCCTCGCCCTGATAATACTGGCCGCCCATCTGCAAAAGCAGCATGGTAAAGCCCCGCAGCGCGCCGGGAGAATTGCTGGAAACGGAAGTATCCACCGGCAGGGAAAAGCTCATGTTGTTTTCATATAGCCTCGGCAGTACCTTCTGGTACAGGTCCTCCCAGGTTTCCGGCAGTTCGATCCCCAGCTCGGCCAGCACGTCCTGGCGGTAGATCATGCTGGTAAAGTCCATGGTTTCAGGCAGAGCGTACACGCCGCCGTTATACTGGAAGGGGATCAGACTGCTGGGATAAAAGTTTGAAACAACTTC
>JAFXMP010000176.1 GCA_017530275.1 Clostridia bacterium
GCGGAATAGAGCATCACCAGCGTCTGCACCATGGGGTTATCCTGGCGGCCGATCACGTCCACCAGCAGGCCGCCCATGCCCGGCACGGAATAAAGGGATTCGATGTAGATGGAGCCGGAAATGGTATAGAGGATCGAGGCCGGGATATACTGGATCATCGGCACGAAAGCGTTGCGGAATACGTGGCGCATCATGATCTTCTGGCTGACCACGCCCTTGGCGCGGGCAAGACGCACATAATCCTTGTTGATTTCATCCAGCATGTAGCGCCTCAGCCACATGGCGTAGCTGGCGGTGGAGCCCAGGGACATGGAAAACACGGGCAAAATCCACGTGATCCAGTTGGTTCGATCAAACAGCAGCGAAATGTGCATCCAGTCTGTGCCATACAGCTGAATAAAAATATAATAGACCGCCGCGGGCACCGCGTTGATGAACACAATGAACACCGTGCCGAATTTATCCCAGAATTTATTTTTGCTGCGGGCCATGGCCGCCCCTAAGGGAATGCCCATCAGCAAAGATAGCGCCATGCTCATCAGACCCATCTGGATGGAAAGGGGGGCCTTCTGGGCAATGATGCCGGCAATGGATGTGCCCACGCTGTACCGGGTGGAGGTGCCGAAATCGCCCTGGAACAGCTTCGTATAAAAATCCAAAAGCTGGGCCGGGATCGACTTGGTCAGGCCCAAATTGGCCAGCTTGACGTTGATCTGCGCCTCGCTCAGCTTTTCAAAATTGTCGAAGTAGCCCTCGATGGGCATTTGCCTGAGCAGCACAAACACAATGGTGATGACGATAAACAGCGTCAGCACGGACAGGGCCAGCCGCTTGAGCACATATTTCACCATGGTTTTCTCACAACCTCTGCAGGTATTGCACAATATATCGCGGAGGCGGCCGTCGGACCGCCCCCGTGATGATCTTTGTTCTTATATGTTCCGATTCGTGGACAGTCGATTACTTGCCCTGGGCGGTGAGTTCATCCAGCCAGGCGTCATAGGCGTCGTAATACTCGTCGGTGCTCATGGGCTTCTCCAGGAGATGCTGGCCCTTGAAGCGGCAGGTAGCCAGACCGGTGGGGGCGAACTGCGCCTCGAAGGGATTCAGGCGGGAGGCCGTGTAACCGGCGGTATCGGAGCCGAAGGGAATCGCCACGGCGTGATTGAGCAGATACGCTTCCGCCTCGGCGTAAGCCTGATAGCGCGCTTCCGGATCGGTGGTGGAGGCTTCGCCCGCGATCTTCAGCAGGTTGAAGTAGGTCAGGGTGCCGTCCTCGTCGAACAGGTCGGCCTGGGTGGCGAACTTATAGAAGTTGTAGTTGTTGCCATCCTTGAAGGGGCTGGTCATGTTCTCGGGATCATCGTAGTCCAGGCCCCAGTTGCATTTCAGGAAGGCATAGTTGCCGGAGCGGCGGATGGCCTTGAGGAAGCCCGAGGAGGGACCGGCTTCGATAACGATATCGATGTAGTCCTGACCCAGCAGGCCTTCCAGCTGCTGCTCCACTACCTGGCATTCCTCAGCCCAGGTGGAGGAAGAGGGATTGTAGCTCATGAGGATCTTCACCGGGAAGGTAGCGCCGGCTTCGGTCAACTCCTGCTTGGCGGCGTCCCGGGCAGCCAGGGCTTTTTCGGTATTGGCGGTCAGGTCCGGGATATCGGCCAGACTCTTCACCATATCCGCGTAATCGGTGCCGTTATACACCACGATGCTGGCGGGCGTGAGGGAATCCCAGATCAGGTCGGCGGGATTGTCCGGCTCGATGACGGTTTTGGCCTTCAGACGGTCCAGGCCGAAGTACAGGGACTTGCGGAAGTTCTCGTTGTTGACGGCGATCTTCCAGTTTTCGGGTTCGTATTCAGCGTCAAATTTGGGATCAAAGTTGAAGCAGAAGAAGTAGGAATACTGGCCCACCTGACGCACGGGATGGATCAGGTCCGCCTTTTCCGGGTCGGCCAGCCATTCGGCGGCGATGGTGGGGGTGATGTCGGCGGCGTCAACCTCGCCGCGCAGATACATTTCGGGCGAAAGGGTGCTGGCTTCCTTGTTGTAGAGTTCCTTGATGGTGGTGATGTACACGTGCTCCGCGTCCCAGTTGGAGGCGTTCTTGGTGAACACGCGGCATTCCTGGGGCTTGAACTCAGACAGGATATAGGGGCCGCAGAACAGCAGGGTGTCGTTGCCGGTAGCCAGGCCGAATTCTTCACCCTTTTCCTCCAGGAACTTGGCGTTGACCGGCATGTAGCAGGAATAATCCAGCATGGAGAGGAAGAAGGGGATGGGCTCCATGGTGGTGTAGGCGATGGTGTATTCGTCCAGGGCCTTCACGCCCACCGTTTCAAAATCTACGGGTTCGGGGGCCGCTTCGCCCTCGCCGGGGATCTCGGTGCTCTCGTAGTAGGCTTCCGCGCCCTCCAGATAATCGGTCAGGATCCAGGCGTTGGAAGCGTCGTTCTTGGCGTCCAGCACGTACTTGGCGGCGGTCACAAAGTCGTCGGCGGTCACGTCGGCATAGTACGCGCCGTTCTGATCCACCCAGGTGGAGCCCTTGCGGATGTGGAAGGTCCAGGTCAGGCCGTCCTCGCTCTGCTCCCAGGTTTCAGCCAGGCAGGGAACGATGTTGCCGTAAGCGTCGCGCTCCACCAGCGTATCGATAATGTTGGCGGCCACAGAGAATTCGTTGGTGGTGCCTGTGGTCAGGTAGTTCAGGCTGGTCACTTCGCCGCTGTACAGCGTGGTATAAGTGGCCTCCTCTTCCGCCACAGCGCCAGTCAAACTGATCAGCAGCGCCAGGCAAAGCAATAAGGAAACGATTTTCTTCATTGGGGTTTCTCCCTTCACTCAGATTTCATGAAGAACCCGGTCTTCCGCCGGTTTTCACGGTAAACAAAACATTAGCATAAAAATTGAGAAAATGCAATCAATATACAAAGAAAATGCAGTTTGCATACAAAAATACAAAAATAGCTTCGTTTTTTCACCAATTATTTTGATAGGCGTATTGACTTTTTTCTTTTGTCATGGTATCCTTTCATCACAAACCCGACAAAAATGGTCGGGATTTTGGAAGGGGGACTTTATGAAGCTGTCCACCAAGGGAAAGTACGGGCTGTACGCCATGATTTTTCTGGCCCGGCGACACGGGGAAGGGCCGCAAAGTCTGAAAGCCTTCGGGGAACTGAACTTGCCTGAAGCGTACTTGGAGCAGCTCTTGGGCTCGCTGCGCCGGGCCGGGCTGGTGAGCACCGTGCGGGGTACCCAGGGCGGGTATCTTTTATCCCGGGAGCCGGAAAGCATCACGGCAAAGGAGATTTTAGAAGCCATGGAAGGGCCCCTGCGCTTTGCGGACTGCGTGGCCGAATCGGATCAGCCGCCCTGCGCCCACAGCGGCGACTGTCCCGCCCGAGGCGTATGGGAATACCTGACGGGGGAAATCAACGCCCTGCTGAATCGCATCACCCTTTCCGATATTCTGACGCAAAACCTGCGACATTTTGAAAACGTTACGGAGGAAACAACATGATGGACCGTATTTACATGGACAACGCCGCCACCACCGCCATCTGTCCCGAAGCGCTGGCCGCCATGCTGCCCTGCTTCGGCGAGCATTTCGGCAACGCTTCCAGCATCCACGGCACGGGCCGGGACGCAAGAAAGGTGCTGGAGGACGCCCGCCGCACAGTCGCGGACATTTTAGGGGCCAAGCCCGCCGAAATCTATTTTACCTCCGGCGGTTCGGAAAGCGATAATTGGGCCATCAAGGGCGCGGCCTTCGCCAACCGGAAAAAGGGCAATCATATCATTACTAGCCAGATCGAGCACCATGCCGTGCTGCACACCTGCCAGTGGCTGGAAAAGCAGGGCTTCGAGATCACGTACCTGCCGGTGGACGAATACGGTCTGGTGAACCCCCGGGACGTGGAGGCCGCCATCACCGACAAAACCATCCTGATTTCCATTATGGCCGCCAACAACGAGATCGGCACCATCGAGCCTATCCCGGAAATCGGCAAAATCGCCCACGAGCACAAGATCATTTTCCACTGCGACGCGGTGCAGGCCGTGGGGGCCATTCCCGTGAACGTGGACGCCTGGCATGTGGATATGCTCAGCCTTTCCGGCCACAAGTTCCACGGTCCCAAGGGCGTGGGCGCGCTGTACATCCGCACGGGCACGAAGGTGGATCAGTTCCTTCACGGCGGGGCCCAGGAGCGTGGCCGCCGGGCCACCACGGAAAACGTGCCCGGCATCGTGGGCCTGGCGGCGGCGCTTGAAAAGTCGGTGGCGAACTTGGAGGAGAACGGCGTCCGCCTGACCTATCTGCGGGATAAGCTGATCCAGGGTATCTTAGACGCCATCCCCTACGCCCGATTGAACGGCCATTCCCTGAAACGCCTGCCCGGCAACGTGAACGTGTCCATTCAGTATATCGAGGGCGAAGCGCTGCTTTTGCGCCTGGATCTTGCGGGCATCGCCGCGTCCTCCGGCTCCGCCTGCACCAGCGGCAGCCTGGATCCCTCCCATGTGCTGCTGGCTATCGGCCTGCCCCATGAGGTGGCCCACGGCAGCCTGCGCCTGTCCCTCACCGACAGCAACACCGAGGAAGAAGTGGACGAGGTGCTGCGCGTCCTGCCCAAGATCGTGGAAAATCTGCGGGCCATGTCGCCTATGTACGACGATTTTATCCACAGCGCGAAGTGATAAAAGGGTGTGCTGGGGCCTCC
>JAFXMP010000177.1 GCA_017530275.1 Clostridia bacterium
CAGATGGCGGTGTCCCATTTCATGCGCTGGGCCCTGGATTTTGAGGATACCCGCATGAGGAATACTTCTATCCCGAGCTGGAAAAGGACGTGCTGTTCCCCTTGGGCTACATTGCCGAGCATTCCGGCCACAGCCGGGGCAGCACGGTGGACCTAACGCTGTTTGACATGACCGCGGAAAAGGAAGCGGACATGGGCGGCGCCTTCGATTTCTTCGGCGAGCTGAGCCATCCGGATTATACGGGCATCACCGAGGAACAGTATCAGAACCGTATGATCCTGCGGGAAGCCATGCTGGCCCACGGGTTCAAGCCGTTGGCGGAAGAATGGTGGCATTTCACGCTGGAAAACGAGCCCTATCCCGACACCTGCTTTACCTTCCCGGTGAGCAGCGCTTCCCTGAAAAATACGGCGATTGGCGCTTTATCTGATCAGATCGAGGGCCTGCCTGCAAATATCCGGCAAGCGGCGGATTCGCCGGCGTGGGTGGTGAACCTTCCCGCCGCGCAGGACGCCGATCAGCTGTTCATTGTGGCCGCCATGGGGATGGACAAAACCACGGCCTGTATCACCATGCACCAGAAGGACGGCAGCGGCGTATGGAAGCAAATCCTTTCCACGCCCGGCTTTGTGGGCTGAAACGGGCTGTGCCTGGACGCCGGCCATGCAGAGGGCTGCGGCCAGACGCCCATCGGTGTTTATCACTTCAACAAAGCCTTCGGCATTGCCGCCGATCCCGGCTGCGCCTTTCCGTATACGAAAGTTGATGAGAATATCTATTGGTCAGGTGACGAACGGGAAGAAATGTGCTATAATGAAATGGTGGACATTCGGGACTATCCCGATCTGGACTTGACCAACAGCGAGCACATTCTCGATTACGAATGCCAGTATCAATACTGCCTCAACATCAGCTTCAACGAGGACGGCACGCCCGGACGCGGCTCCGCCATTTTCCTCCATTGCTTTGGCCCCGTCAAGCCCTATACCGGCGGCTGCGCGGCGATCCCCGAGTACATCATGAAGCAGGTGATGCAGAACGTGACGGAGAATTGCATCGTGGTGATCGACACGCTGGAAAATCTGGGCGGCAGCTTGTGATGGGCTGAATGAAAACGGCAAGATCATGGATGCGTGGACATAGGGCTTATATGAACGGATGGATCAGTGGGGCAATTTGGAAAAGGCAATCGTTATGAGTAAAGCAAATGTTTTCATCCCATTGGCGGGCAGGATCGATTCCACAAACGCCCCTGATCTGGAGCGTCAAATTTTGACGCGCATGCAGGAGCAGCCGGACGGTATCCCCGTTTTTGACGCTTCCGATTTGGTTTATATTTCCAGCGCCGGGCTTCGCATCCTGATGAAGGTAAGAAAAGCCGTCGGTCAGGAAACGGAAATACGAAACGTGTCCCCGGAGGTCTATGAGATATTGGGAACGACGGGCTTCACGGAGCTGTTTCGCGTTAAAAAGAAGATGCGGGAAATCTCCGTAGAGGGCTGCGAGGTCATCGGGCGCGGTTTTTACGGCACGGTGTACCGCCTCGATCCCGACACGATCGTAAAGGTGTACGCCTCTGCGGACAGCCTGCCGCTGATCGAGAACGAGCGAAAGAAGGCGAAGATGGCTTTTGTGCACGGCATCCCCACGGCCATTTCCTACGACATCGTGAAGGTAGGGGATTCCTACGGCTCCGTGTTCGAGCTTTTGAAGGCGCGGACCATGAATGATCTGCTGGCCGCCCAGCCGGACAGGGCGGAAGAATTGGTCAGAGAATTCGTTCATGTGATGAAAACGGTTCACGCCGTGGAGCTGGAGCCCGGCACGCTGCCCTCCGCCAAGGAAACCTGGATGGGACACCTGGATACGATCCTGCATTGGGGTTCGATAACCGAAACACAGTATGATCGCATCAGGAACCTGCTCATTGCCCTGCCCGAATCCTGCGGCGTCGTCCACGGCGATTTTCACATGAAAAACGTCATGGTAGCGGGCGGGGAGCCGCTCCTGATCGATATGGATACGCTGACCCAGGGCAGCCCCATCTTTGATTTGCAGGGCGTTTATGTGGCTTATCAGGAATTTGAAGAGGATGCGCCTGGTAATTCGATGGCTTTCCTGGGGATCAGCGCCGAGCTGTCCGGCTTCGTATGGCGCAAGACAATCGAATATTATTTCGATACGAAGGATGAGGAGACGCGGGCGCGAAATGAAAACAGGATCCGGCTTCTTTCCGCCGTTCGCTTTCTTCAGCTGATCGGCCCGTCTGAGAATGATCTGAACGCCGTGCGCATCCGCCATACGCAGGCACATATAGAGGAACTGCTAAAAAAGGTGGATTCGCTGATCCTGGAATAATGGCGATGCAGCTGCATGTATTCAACGGAATGAACAAATGATTTTTGGGATGTACACAGACCGAAGGGAGCGTTGTCCATGTCGGGAAAGCTGGGCCTTATCGTATTGGAATCCGCCGCACACATCGGCAAAAGGGTGGATCAGATCCTTTCCGAATGGAGGGAGGGAGGTCATTTTCTTATCCCCGCGGAGTGTCCTCGTTTCTCCAGCGGCGAAGGGAAATGCGTCATCCGGGAATCCGTGAGGGACAGGGATATCTATATCCTCGTGGACGTATGCAACCATTCGCTTACCTATGAGATGTTCGGCGAGGTGAACCATATGTCCCCGGACGATCATTATCAGGATCTGAAGCGGGTCATCGCCGCCTGCAACGGGAAGGCGGAGCGGATCACGGTGATCATGCCTTTCCTGTACGAGGGACGGCAGCACCGGAAGACGATCCGCGAATCCCTCGACTGCGCCGTCATGCTGCGCGAGCTGGAGAGCATGGGGGTGCACAGTCTGATCACGTTCGACGCGCACGATCCCCGGATGCAGAACGTCGTCCCGCTGATGGGGCTTGAAAATATGTCCCCCGCCCTGCAGTTCACGCAGGCCCTTCTGACGGAATACGAAGACCTTCTGATCGACAGCGGGCATCTGATGGTCATCGCTCCGGACGAAGGCGCGACGGAGAGAGCCGTATTTCTTGCGTCCCTGTTCGGCGTGAACATCGGCATGTTTTACAAGAGGCG
>JAFXMP010000178.1 GCA_017530275.1 Clostridia bacterium
GCCATGCAGCAGGAAAAGGCCCGGCAACGGACGGAAAAGAAGCGGGATCATGTGGCGAAAATGACCGGGGCGCACACGACCGATCCCATCAAGGACTATCAAATGGTGCGTAAGTGGCTGAAAATCGCCGAGGAGCACGACAGGGAGCGCCGCAGGGGTGGCATAAGCTGGTATATGCTGCTGCTCCTGGGATTCAACACAAGCCTGCGCATCGGGGACATATGCGCCTTGCGGGTGGGCGACGTGCGGGATCAGGAGCGCGTGCGCGTCGTTGCGGAAAAGACCGGGAAACTGAGCAACATCAAGCTCCAGGCGGACGTGCAGAAGCGCATAGCGGCCCTCCTGCGCGGGCGTGGAGAGGAGGAGTATGTATTGCAAAGCAGGCAGAAGAGCGGCAAGACCGGCGAGAACAAGCCCATCAGCAGACAGAGGGCTTTCGCCATCATCAAGGAGATAGCGCGGAGGGCGGACTTCAACGAGCACGCGGGCTGCCACACCATGCGTAAAACCTTCGCCTATGACCTGTACCAGACCACGGGCGACCTGAGCCTGGTCCAGAAGGTTCTCAACCATTCAAGCCAGATGGAAACCCTACGCTATATCGGACTGGATCAAATGGCCGTGGACAAGGCCATCGACGGCATGCACCGCATGATTTAGGCCGCTGTGCTTGACGTTTTCAAGGGCAGGTCATACTAAGGCGATTCTATGCACTATCAGACGGACGCATATAATGAAGCGATCCGCAAAAGATTAGATTTACAATCTCTCCAAACGTCAAACTAAGGACGGGCATAAAAAGGGGCAACCCGCAAGGATCGCTTACAGGTTGCCCGTGGAATGATTATTCCTCCTCAATGCCCACACCGTAGGTTCCGGGCAAATACTCATGCGCCTTGCCGTCTCGGTCGATCCACCTGAGTACCGGCATGCCATCGCGGGCCGTGAAAAGCAGCTCGCGCAGCAGGTACGGATTGAAGCCATTCGGAACACTCAGGGCAATCTCGCCCGCCGCCGTCTCATACGGCTGCATGGCGTCCGGGAGGATGATGTAAAATGGCTCCGATACTTTCGCGGTAGCTTCCGGGGCGGTGGTGTAGACGTGCTGCTTCTCGTGGGCCAGCACGCCGTAGTTGTCGTAGATCATAACGTCCATGGTGTAATCTCCTTTCGTCAGCGGGCGACGCAATAGCCGTCCTGGTCGCAGATGGTAGCGCGCTGACGCACGCTATAGGGCAGGTAGTGCATGGCGCACTCGGCCTCCGTGACGGTGGCGTAGTCGCCGATCAGGCCCTCGCCGGGAATGTTGATCGAGAACGATTCCGGGGCGGGCTTCGCGTAGAGCGCGGTGCGGGCGGCGGCGATGATCCGGGCGACGATGTTGGTGTTGGCCGTGATCTGCATGGTGTGCTCCTTTCTGCCCTCGTAACCTCCGGGGCGGGAGAATAACGTGATCAGAACTTGCGGGAAACCAGGTTCATCAGCTCATTTGCAGCGGTCAGGTAGCTGTCTGCGGTGACGCACACAGCATAGAGCAGGCCGCGCGGGTCTTCATCCTTTGGGCTGGGCGTCTCCCAAACGAGGAAGTATTCTTCGCCCTCGATCAGGCCCTTGTGCTTGCGCTGAAAATCCGTGAACTTGCGGATACCATCATAAGTCATGCGTTCAAAGGTGATGGCGATGTCGTCACGCCGTCCATACTGGCGAACGATGGTCTCGATTCGCTGGGCAACGTCCCGAAGAATCTCAATGCGTTCCATGGTGCGATCCTTTCTGCCCGCGTACCATGCCCACGGGCGGGCGGCAGGAATGATCCGGGGCCGTCAGGCGTAGCTGGTGAACTCGAAGGACTGGCCATCATCACAGGGCGCGAGGCAATGGCCGCGCCCGTAGTCCTCCGGCGCGTTGATCCAGAGGCGCTGGAAGCGCTCGTCGAATCGCGTGCGCATGGTGTAGCGCTCCTCGCCCTTGAACTGGTTGCGGATCGGGCGGGCCAGACCGCACATATACCCGTATGGCGCGCTGTTGACCTGGTTCTGCCGCATGATCACGGTGTGCTTGCCGCGCAGGCCGACGACCTGAAAGAAGGTGACATTCGTCTGCTCATAGCCCCACGTGAAGTAAAACAGGTCGCCGACGTGAACCCCTTCGAGGTTCTGCGTCTTCTCGCTGGCGCGCCGGTCGCGGTAGGCGATGGCGGCGGCGAACTCGTCCGGCTCGTAGGTGCTGACGATCAGCTCGGCCTCCTTGCGCTCGTCCCGGGCGATAGCGTAATTCTCTTGCAGCTTCTCGCGCTGCGCCTTGCGTTCATCCTCCGTGAACCAACCGTTGCCGTAACCATCACGGCGCGCCTCGTCGGCCAGCTCGACCTCGCGGACGTGATAATTTGGGAACCGGCGCATGAACTGACGCCGTGCGTCCATGGAGCTGCTTGCCAGCGTAGCCCAATAGGTGCTCAGGTGGGACGGCTCGCCGTTCCCGTTATCCGGGCTGTAGGTGACGATGTACCGGCGCGCCACGTCAAGGCAATGCTTGCAGGCGAAGTATTCATCGACGGCGGCGCTCAGATCCTCCGCGAGAATGATCCGCTCCTGATCGGCGGGGTAAAGCGCCTGGCACGCATAATCATCGCTCTCAGCCTGGCGCAGGATCGTCGTCCACGACCAGCCCTGCCCCTGGTCGAAGTATGTCTCGCCCACGTAGTAGCGCCAGCGGTTCGGGCTCTTTTCGGTCATCAGCGCGGCGGCCTCTTGCAGGCGGGCGCGTTCCGGGGAATCGGCGGGGAAAACCTTGATGTAGCTGCTCATTGTGCGATCCTTTCTGCCCGCGTACAAGGCCCACGGGCGGGCGTCGTGGTGTTGGGGATGATCAAAGGACGTTACATCGCCCGCTTGCTAAAGCAATGGAGATACAGGTTATAATCTCCGCGTCGCGTAATCATGCGGAACCAGTAAAAACCCTTGTCGCCGATGAAATAGGCATTATATTCGGTGGGATCGTCGGTCTTTTCAGCGTTGGCGCTGCACCACTTGCGCATAGCGGGGATGTCCTTGAACGCCCGGCGAAAAGCATCCAGAACGGCGTCAAACTCTGCTCCAAGCTCCGCAGTATAGAGGTTGTTGTGCACCGGCCAGACCGTGTTATACCAACGATACCCGTCATTGTCGCAACGGAAGTAACCGAGTTCAGAGACCGGCTTACGAGTCTCGTCACAATTCGTCTCGTCCCACAGCTTGGGATAAGGGCAAATGCGGGACATTTTTTCTTGGAGTTTTGTGATCTTCTTCATGGTGCGATCCTTTCTGCCCGTATGCCCGATAGCGCAGGCGAATGATCGTGCGGCGTTACTTGCTGACGATCCTAACAACCTCGACCAGCGGAATGAGCCTGTAATCGTCGGCAATCAGGCTCTTACCGTCCGTGCTGAACTCAACGCGCTCACATTCGAGCGTGCTGCCATCGTAATACACGATAATCATGCGCGCGCCTCCTCCGCTTTCTCGCTTGCCTTGTAGAGTGTCCATGCAGCGCGGCCCGCCTCGTATGTCAGTTCGCCAGCGAGAGCGCCCATGTCGCGCCAGGCGTCGCGGCCTTCATCGAGCGTCTTGACGCTGCCGACGCGCATGATGTTGCGGCCTTCGGCGTCGTAACGCACATGGTGGACGGCGATCCAGACACCTTCGGAGCCGTCTTCGGTAAAACAGATGATGGCATCGCCGTCGATGTTGAATGATCGGGGATCGTAGCCGCTGAACGACGCATAATCAATCGTGATGTCGCGGTATTTCTGGTCGTTGAAGGCGCTGAACATATTGAGCTTTGCTTCGGGGAAGATTGTAGTCCAGGCGAGCGTCAGAATATCGGTAGTCGTCATTGTGTTTATCCTTTCTCCCCGTGTGGCCGGTAGGTCAGCCGTTCATGCGTGAAATGATTTCGCGGCGTTACTTGGATTCTTCCGGGGCCTTGAACCAGGTGCCATTTGTCCAATCGGTCACGGACACCTGCCAGTCGTTGCGCCATTCGCGCTTGACGGGCTTGCGGATGAATGGCTTTTCGTCGCCTGTTTGCAGGGTGACGCTCTTTTCAGTGGCACGAATGATCCTGTACGTGACCTTTTCCGTGTCGCCGTGGCGGCCGAGCGAGGGATTCCAGCGGTCGCAGGTGAAGGTGTCGCCGACCTTGAAGGGGTGCTGGCCTTGGACGGCCTCGACGGCGCGGACGACCTCGATGATCTCCGCGTAGGAATCCGTGAGAATAACCGGGCTATTCGGCGTCTTGTGGGTGAAGTTCTGCGGGCCGGTGCTGACTACTGCGACATTGCCCCAGCGCTTCATCTTCACGATGTAGCCGGGCTTGATGTTCTCACGGGAGAACGTGACGCCGCCGAGCCGATCAAGGCAATCCTGGTAGAATCCCAGCTCGTCGAGTTTGGCTTCCAGTTGGTCGAGGTAATGCTCCAGCCACTCGGCGCAACGCTCCGCGCTCATGGTGATCGGGCTGCCGTAATGGTCCTTCGGCGTTTCGCCGCTTTCGTAGGTGTTCACGTAACCCTCATAGAGCGTGACGAGCTTTTGCAGCTTGCGAATGTCGCTCTCGCGCTCCTTGATGCGGCGCATCACAAAGCCCTTGTCCTGGAGCTGCCTGCCCTGGGCGGTGGCCCTGGCGATCTTGGCGCGATCCTGCCAGTAGGCGGATTTGCGGAACTCCTCGAAGCCCCGGTCGAATGCGGCGAACATTCTTTCGCGGCGGCGGGTGAACGCGCGGCCCGCGCTGGTGTTGATATTGGGCTGGGTGAAGAACGCGATGTCGCCGTGCATGTCGTTGATGGGCTTTTGGAGCGCTTCGCCCTGCCTGTGGGCGGCTTCGCTGCGCGCCTCGTAGCGATCCGCCCGGCGCTCGGCCCGCTCGGCCTTGCGATCCATCTGCTCGGCGTAGCTCAGGCGCTCGCCCGATTTCCCGGCGTCATACAGGCCCAGGGACTTGGCGACGCGCTCGGCGTCCCACAGGTTCGGCTCCTTGCAGCGGCTTATCCAGCAGCCGGAGTTGCGGCCCCACAGGAACGCGCCTTTAATGCGCTTCTTGGCGTCCTCGCTGAGCGCGGTATACGTGGCCTTGGCGAAGTGCAGCTCCAGTTTGCCGGTCTCCAGGTTGCGGACGAAATAATCGTCCGGCGTTTCGGGCTGCGCGTCCCGCGCTTCCAACACGGGCAGATACTTGGCGGCGAACTCGTCCGGGGTCAGGGTCTCGATTGCCTGTTTGACGGTGTTGGCTGTCATGATAATGCCTCCTTGCATGTGTTGTCTTGGGCGAAGTGCGCACGGATGAACGCGGCGGCGTCGTCCAGTTCCAGGGACAGGGGTTGTTTGAGCATGTCGGCGAACTGCGCCGGGGTGATCTTGCGGCACGTGGTGATCCACTCGTCCGCCTTGTCCAACTTGCGCATGCCGGGATTCTCGCCGACGACAAGCATCGTCGTGCCCGCGGGCATATCCTCGAATGCCCTGCCGCCGTTGGCCTGCACGGCGGCGATGGCCTCGCGCTTTGTCATGCCCGGCAGCGTTCCCGTGAACGCGACCGTCTGACCGGCGAAGGCGTCGTTTCCGCGACGCTGGGCCGAGGCGACCGGCTGCGGAGCCGGTTCAGGAACTGGGGCCAGATTGGCGGCGGGGGACGGGGCCGGAATGATCTCAAGGCGTTGCGTGGCGGGCGTTTCCTGCGGCTGCTTGCGCGGCCTGCCGCGCTTGCGCTTGGGCTGGGCGGCGGCTTCGGCCTTTTTGGCGGCCTTTTCCGCCTCGCGCTGGGCGCGAATCTTGGCGGCGGCTTCCTCGCGGGCCGCTTTAGCGGCGGCAGCTTCGCGCTGGCGCTTCGCCTCGGCGCGGGAGGAATGAATCGCGCTCAATACCGGCATCAGGAAGAACACCAAGGCAGGGACGAACAGCAGATAACGCATGGCGTGATCCTTTCTCCCGGTCTATTGCCCGGCCGGGAGGGCGTCAGTCGGAATGGTTACGCGGCGTTGTACTGGCGGGCGTAGAGCTTGCTGAGAATGGCGGTGAGATCGACCAGCTCGATGTAATGCGTCGGGTTGAATACCAGCGTGGCGGCGTACTGGCGAAGCCTCGCGTTACCCTCGGCCTCGCAGGCGTCGAAGTATTCCTGCATGGCGGCGTCCCTGGCGGCATCGTCGGCGGCCTTGTGCGCCTCGCCGAGCGCTTTGACCTGGGCGTATTGGGCGTTCTTGGAATCATTCAGGGCGGCGTCGGCGTCGTCCCTTGCCTTGCGCATGGTTTCGGCGCGTTCTTGGGCTTCCTCAGCGCGCTGCGCCTTTTCGGCGTTTTCGCGCTCAATCGCCTGTCGCTCGTCGTCGCTGGCCGGGGCGGCCTGCGTCTTGTTGGCGTCCCGGACCGGCAGCAGCAGGCCGTCGCCGCGCTCGCTCACGATCATCAGGGGCGAGACGAGCGTGTTCCAGAGAATCGTTTCGGCCTCCGGGAATATCGTGGCGGCGTTGAGCAGGTACTTCGCGTTGACGCTCGGTTCATGCTCGCCGAATGACCAGACGGCGTTGAAATCCTTCGCGCGGCCCGTGAACTTGGCGCGCTCGATGGCGATGAACTCTTTGAGTTCCTTCGCGCTCGGCATGCGCAGCGTCTTCCAGCCCGCCGTGCTGGCGGGGAACACATTCGTCAGGTCAATCGGCGTCCCGGCGTCTTCGGGCCGCTCAACCAGCGGAAAATGATCCCGCAGCCGGTATGCCTCGAAGCCGTCGCATACGCACTGGCGGCCCTCTGCGTCAATCCACGGGTAAGCGAGCGCCGGGCGGCAATTCTCGGACGCTTTGAGCATCGCCGTGATGATCCTGGCGGCGCTTCCCACGCCCTTGGAGGCGGCAATCTCGCGCCTGACTTGGGCTTCGAGATCGGCGGCGAGCTGCTTCAGCTCGTGATTCAGGGAGAACGGCACGTTCTCCGGCGTGCATTGCGCCAATGCGCCATTGACGCGGGCGAGGATGTCCTGGGTTTTCATGGGTGTTGGCTCCTTCCTGCCTGCTATGCAGGCGTCGAAATGGTTTTGCGGCGTCGGTTTTCCGCGACCCCCAAAGGGGGTTTCGGCCAGTCACCGGCTGGCTCTCATCGGGCGGAATGATTTGCGGGCGTAGCCCCTGAACGCCCTCAGGCGAGGGCGTTCAGGGTGTCGGCCAGGGCCAGGGCGGCGCGGTACGCCTTGCACGTGAGCTTCTTGTTCCAGCTCTTGAGCTGGGCGCTGAAATAGAACCCGGCAGCTTCGACCGCGCTCTTCTGCTTCGCAGAAGGATCGGCGTCGAAGCTCACCCTCGTGCGCTGCGTGGCCTCGTCGAACGCGATGCGCCAGCCCTTGCCCGTGAGGGTCGTGCCGATCCACGCCTTGTCGGCGGGGGCGGCCTGCTTCGCAGGCTTGGCGGCCTTCGGCTGCTTCGCAGCCGGCGCGGGCTTGGCTTCCGGCTTGGCTCCAGCCTGCTTTGCAGGCTGTTCGGCGGGCTTGGGCTGCTCGACGGGCTTGCTTTCAGCCTGCGTAGCAGGCTGCTTCGCGGCGTTCTTGGCGGCCATGGCCGCTTCCAGGGCCTCGTGATACGTGGGCATGCCCTTGCCGATGTGGATGCGGACGGGGGTGTCGCCAATGCTGGCGAACACGTACACGTCTCCCGAGCGTGCCACGCTGTACGTGGCGTCGAACGTGTGCTTGTCCAAGGCTGCGGTCGTGGCGGTGAACTTCCAGGCGTTGGTGTCGGCGACGACGGGGACGATCTTGGCGGCGGTGTTGACGGTCTTCATGGGTGTGCTCCTTCCTGCGCTCATCGGCGCTGTCGAGTGTGTGCTCCGGCCGTGCTGGCCGGGCTGGTGGCCGGGCCGTGCTGGCCGGGCCGGTCGGCGGCGGGCCGCTTGCCCTGCCGACGTGAACAGCCTACCACGGCCAGCCCGGCCCGGTCAAACGCCCCAGTCCCCCTTTGGGGGACTGAAAAAATCAGCCCCCTTTAGGGGGCTGGGCAGAATTTGTGTTAAGATTTCGTTTCGCCAAACAACTCCCCTACGGGGAGTTGGCGGCGGCAACTTCACGGAATCTTAACGGCCCGGGCCGCTTGGTCCGGAAGCCGATCCGACGCTCAGCCCCTTCGGGGCTGCGCCTGAAAACGGTCTCACCCCCTTTAGGGGGTGGCGGCAAAGCGGCGCCCAGGGCGGGGAAACGGGCCGCTTC
The DNA here is from genome assembly GCA_017530275.1 of Clostridia bacterium. Next base: position 8,230 of record JAFXMP010000178.1, read on the forward strand.
AACAACGCGCCTGCGCGTGAACGGGCTGGCCGAAGGAGGCCCGGCCCCTAAAGGGGCCGACGCTGCACCGTCCACGTAGGCGCGCAGGCGCGTTGATGGAAGCTGGGCCGACCGGCCCGGTCAACCGGCCCGGCCCCTAAAGGGGCCGACGTTGCGGCGACCACGTAGACACGCAGGCGCGTTGATGGAAGCTGGGCCGAACGCCGCCCGGAATGATCCAGCCCCTTTAGGGGCTGACGTGGCCTTGCCTACGCAATGCGCAGGCGCGATTGTGGAAGACCTGCGGCCCGCTGGCCGGAATGATCCAGCCCCTTTAGGGGCTGATTCGATGGGGCAGAGCTGCCGGTCAAAATGATTCAGCCCTTTAGGGCTGGCTGTCTCCTCCTGCCCGTGATCCTCAGCCCCTTCGGGGCTGGCCCCTGGCTCTGTGGCGCTTCCTGCCGCCATCCTCAGCCCCCCCTTGGGGGGCTGGCCTCCGACTCCCTGGCGCTCCCTGGCGCTGTCCTCAGCCCCTTCGGGGCTGGCCTTGGCTGGTCCCGGCTCTCCTCGCTGCCTCCTCAGCCCCCCTTGGGGGGGCTGGCTGTCTCCTCCTGCCCGTGATCCTCAGCCCCTTCGGGGCTGGCCCCTGGCTCTGTGGCGCTTCCTGCCGCCATCCTCAGCCCCCCTTGGGGGGCTGGCCTCCGACTCCCTGGCGCTCCCTGGCGCTGTCCTCAGCCCCTTCGGGGCTGGCCTTGGCTGGTCCCGGCTCTCCTCGCTGCCTCCTCAGCCCCCCTTGGGGGGCTGGCTGTCGTGCTCCGCCTCGCGCGCCGTGGTAGCAACGCCTCCGGCGTTGCTTTTATCGCGCGCTGCGCGTTGCGTGTCACGTGCCCGGTATGTCATCCGTGCGCGCGCAAGGTACTGCGCGAGCGCGAAAATTTTCCCGCGGGCGCTTTCGACCCGTTCTTTGGGTAGTTTTTTTATTTTTTTTATTTATTTCATTCACCTGGGCGGGATAGAATGGGGGTCTCGCGCGCGTGCGCGCGTGTTATTAGAAATGGAAATACCCGGCGACGAGGAAAGCCGTCCCTCATGGCCGGGTATTTGAATGAAATTCAATGATGCACGGATTTCATTACCTGAAAAAAGAAATAGCGCCGGGATATTTCACCCGACGCTACTCTGTCAGTCCTCATCCATCTCCCTACGGAAGATGCAGCCGAATACGCCGTTCACGAATACGTATTGCGGTTCGGATTTGGATGCGTTTGGTGGAGCATACGCATTGAAATCCGAACTTTCGGGGTCTGAGGGCAGATCGGAGGCGTTGATCAAGTCGATGTAGGACACCTGCTTGCCGCCACGGATATTGTAAAAGATGATGAGCTTGTCGTCGTAGAGGTAGATCACGTTCACGAACACGTCGATGATGCGCTGACGGAACTCCGCATCGAGCGGATCGCCGGTGCAGAATTTCTTCAACCAAGCGCGCACTTCGGTTTCTGTGAGCTGGATTTCCTGCGCGATGCGCAATCGCGCGAGATCGGTTTCCATCTCACCCTTCTGCGCGTCAAGCAGCTCCATACGCTCGTAGATTTTCGCGTGCGCTACCTTTGGACTATCCACGAGGGCGTCAACGAGCTTTTCCATTTCCCGGTCGATCTGCGCGAGGGCTTTTTCCAGGTCGATAACGCGGGTATCGGAGAACTCCTTCTTATACTCGGCGACGACGGCCTTTGCCACGCGGGCAGCGCGGGACGGCGTGAGGATATACTGCATGGTCTGCTCGACGATATACCACTCGATGAAATCCTTACGCTCGTTCTTCTTCTTGCAGGCATGACGCTTTTTCCTGTTGGCGCAGGCGTAGTAATAATACGTCTCGCCGTTATGCGAGCGGCCTGATTCGCCGGTCATGGGCGCGCCGCAATGGCCGCAGTATACCTTGCCCTGCAAGAGATAGTCCACCTTCGCCTTGGCGGCAGCGGGCGCGCGGGCCGTGAGCTTCAATCGCTCCTGCACCTTGGCGAAGGTCTCGTCGTCTATGATGCGCTGAGCGAGGCCGGGGATCACTTCGCCCTTATACGTGAACTGGCCGATATACGCGGGATTGGGCAAGGCGCGCTGAAAGGCGGTAATGGTCAAGGGCTTTCCAGTCTTGGATCGGACGCCGCGACGGTTCAGTTCGTCGATGATCTCCTTCTTGGGGACGCCCTGAGCGTACTGATCGAACACATAGCGGATGATGGGCGCGGTCTTATCGTCCACGAGCAGCTTCTTATTGACGAGCTTATAGCCATATGGGACGGGTCCGCCGCAGAACAGGCCCTTCGCCATGCTCTCCCGCTGGCCGCGCCGGATGTTCTGCGAAAGGTTGGCGGAGTAGTATTCCGCCATGGATTCCAGCAGCCCTTCGAGGATGATGCCCTCCGGGCTGTCCGTGATGTTCTCCTTGACGGACACGACCTTCACACCGTATTTCTTCAAGCGGGCCTTATAGATGGCGCTGTCATACCGATTGCGGGCGAATCTGTCCAGCTTCCAGACAATCACCAGCTCAAATTGACGCTTGGCCGCGTCCTCGATCATGCGCTGGAAGTCCGGGCGCTGATCCTTGGTGCCGGTGATGGCGCGGTCGATGTACTCGCGGATCACGGTAACACCCTGCTGTTTGGCCCAGGCGTAATTGTCGCGGAGCTGCCCTTCGATGGACTGCTCCGTCTGCCCGTGGGACGAATATCGGGCATAGATCACAGCGTTCATAAAATTCTCCTTGACAATCCTGCCCGGTCATGCTATTATGATGGAGCAATCTCAGACAAGTGGTGTTGGCTGGTTTTGCGGCCCGTCCCGGGCGACCGGGGCGGGTTCTTTTTAATTTATGGAAGTGCTGATAAATGCAATCCATTGCAGGCCCAAAGAGCCAAAGGCGGATTGAATCTCGGTTTCCGTTTCAAAAATAAACATATCATCTCCGTGCCATTGTATAACACCGCTCTCATATTCACTGTCTTGTGCCATATAGAACCTTCCGCGAGAGTAAGAGTATTGCATTGTTTCGCTTTTTTGGTCTGATATGATTTTCCCGCCGATTAGCAACAGCTTGTTTGCGCAGGAAAACTCATAACATCTATATTCTCCGTCGATATTCAAAAACAAAGAGCAGGACAGTACCTTGCCAGACAGACCATCAACCAGTGCATAATATAACGTGGCCATGTCCGACAATGCGATAACATCCATTGTTTCGCTTTCCGCTGAACTACTCACGGTTCCGTCCGGGTAAAATGTCGCTTCATCCTCCGCGTATTTGACATGAAAAACATTATCTTCATCCAAGGATGCCTTGCGAAACCGTTCTGAAAACAAAGACCCGACATACCACTCACCTTCGAGGGATGGTTCTTCCTGTTCCGCAATCGCTATACCAGTCAAATACAATATGATGATCAGGATAGAAATCAGCCTATTCATGGCATTCGCCCCCTATGCTTCCGCTTCACCCACTCGAACCGAATCAATTTTTATATATCTCCTTGTCGCCAGTAGATCGTCGATGTAGTCTATCACCTTTTCTTGTCCTTCTTCATTGAATTGGCGAAAGGAATCGAGCAGGTGCCTTTCGCGGATCACCTGTGGGGTTTCTGCTGCGTCTGCCATTTCGTCCTGAAAAAGATAATTGGCGTCACATTGCAGGACATCAAAGACCCTATACAAAACGTCAGCCCTGGGAGAACTGAACCCATTCTCATAGTTCCCGATGGCGGAGCCTGTCACGCCCAGCATTCGCCCCAGCTCACTTTGCTTTAGTCCCAGCGCCTCGCGCCTTTCGCGCAACCGACTTCCGAAGCTCATACCATCACTCCATTCGTCCTGATTATATCAGAATGTATTGAAAAGTCAATATTTAATTCACAAGTTTCTTGTAATTTGTTATTGACAACCACAAGCTGCCTGGTGTATAATCCGAAATACACCAAGAATCTTGTAATTAGGAGGTGGGGCGTATGGCTGGAAGCGTTGCCGCAGGCATCGAGGCCATCATCCGCGAGAAAGGTTTTATTCAAGGTGTTGTCGCGGCAAGAGCTGGTTTCTCGGATCAACAGTTCTGCGACATGCTAAAGGGCCGAAAAGTGATTCGCGCTGATTACATGGTTCCGATTGCCAAGGCAATGGGTGTCACTGTGCAAGAGATTTACGACGCAGGTGCCAGTTATGTTCCCGGAAAGGCGGTGTAACCATGGCTGAGGCGGAAGAAAGGTATATTCAGATCGGCGTGACGGCCCTGCGCGACCCGGCGACGGGCGAGTTTCTGCCCGCCGTGCCGCTGTACATCAAAGCCGAGGCCGGGGCCGAGGAGGCGGAGCAGAAGGTGATCGACGGGATCGGGAACCTGCTGGCCCGCAGGATCAAGCAGTACATGGACGGATGCAAGGAGGCCGGTGTGGAGGTATGAAAGTTATCGCCGTGGACTTTGACGGCTGCCTGTGCGAAGCGAAGTGGCCGGAGATCGGCCCCGCGCGCCAACAGGTGATCAATGAGCTGGTGAAGCAGCAGGCGGAGGGCGCGAAGCTGATCCTGTGGACGTGCCGGGAAGGGCAGCAGCTCCAGGCGGCGGTGATGTGGTGCCTCAACCACGGGCTGACCTTCGACGCCATCAACGACAACCTGGAGGAGAACAAGGCGCGCTACGGCAATAACAGCCGCAAAGTGTGGGCTACGGAGTATTGGGACGACAAAAATGTGCTGGTCGTCGGCAAAGGCAAGATCACGAGCATCGCGTTCGCCAGAACAGAGGGCGGCATGACCGTGCGGAAATGGATGAACACGGACGTGAAGCTGGTGTCTCCGCCGCCGTGGAAGCCGAAGAAGAAAAAGTGGTGGCAGATATGGCGCTGAGAATGACAGAGGAAGAATACGCCGCCTTTCAACGGCGCAGAGGCTTGACGCGCTGCGCGGCTCCTTCCCCTTCCGGCGTTTCTGCTGCCCACTTGAGCGGAAGCGATCTCCCTCCTGGTTTGCCGAAGGAACCAAGGCCGACGATTATCCATAGGGACGAGATTAGCGCTTATCCATATATGATACAGGCGGCAAAGATTGCCGAGGAAGCGGAAAAGAAGGTCAAACGACAGAAGTACGGCAACCGGCGCGTGGAGGTTGACGGGATCAAGTTTGACAGCCAGCACGAGGCGAATGTGTACCAAGAGCTTATGCTGCGCGTGCGGGCCGGGGAGCTGAAAACCGTATGCAGGCAGGTGAAATTTGACCTGCCGGGCGGGATCGTGTACATCGCCGATTTCGTGACCATCAGGCCCGACATGACCGTTGAGGGCGTGTACGACGCGAAAAGCGAGGCCACAAAGCAGAACCGGGTGTACATCAACAAGAAAAAACAGGTGAAAGCCTGCTGGGGCATCGAGATACGGGAGGTTTGAGCATGGCCGCAAAGCGGTTTCACGTATCAAAGCCGGACGAGTTGCGGGCGCTCTGCGCGTTCGTGAAGGAGGGCAAGCTGGACAACATGGTGTCCGTTTGGACGGCGACGGCCCGGAAGAACGGAACGACGCGCTGGGACAACGCGATCTACGTCGGATTCTCCGGCGACAGGCAGAAAAACGCCGAGGTCGTGCGGTTCGCCGCAGACGGCGAGCTGGTGTACTGCGCCACGCTACGGTATAACCTGGCGCTCAACTGGTGCGAACAGCACTTGAGGCCGGTTTACGATTGAGCATACCGCCCATGGAAGGGCTGGCGGCCCGGAAAGACGGGCATCATGCAGGCATGGGCTAACTGGGACAAGCCGCGTAAAGACCATGGCTCCTTTACGAGATACAGGTTCGATACCTGTTGCCTGCGCCAATACTCCGTGGACACCGGGAGGAAGGGTTGGCCCTGTCGATGTGAGGCGCAGTTCGATTCTGCAAGTGTGCGGGTTCGATTCCCAAACGCGCTGGTGCAATACCATCGACCGTCACGGGATACATCGGATGGGTTTTAGGAAGTCCTGAACGAAGCCCCACAAGCTGCATGGCGTTATTGCGGGTGTAGACGGATCACTCAAAAGGCAGTTACCAAACCGTATGACAGCCGGGGAAGACCGGCTATTATGCGCGGCCCTGGCGGGGGACTATCCAGAAATGAAGGAGGTAATGCCTCCCATGGACGGATCGAGGATGCGCCAATCGGCCTGCCGGGTTCGATTCCCGGCCCGCGCTCCAAGGAAGCCAGCACCACGAGGGAAAGGAGGAACCATGCGTCACGCGGACGGCATGGAAGGGATCAAGGTGTGCGCGCCCGGACCGGGCAAATGCCCGATCTGCGCAACGGAGCACGACCCGAGCGCCCCGCACGACCGGGACAGCCTCTACTATCAGTACAGGTTTTACCGGGACAACAAACGTTTTCCCTCATGGGAAAACGCCATGAACCATTGCAGTGAAAAGGTAAGGGCCGCATGGCGGAAAAAGCTGGCGCGCAGGGGCGTCGACAGCAAGGCGGAGGGCGTGACGGGACATGTGTAACGACGGCTGGCGGACGATGGAAACCTGCCCGGACGACGGGCATGTGCTCGTATGGCACATCTATCAGGGCGTGATGGTCGTCGAGGCGCAGGAGGCGCGGAAGAACCGCTTTCACGCCTGGTGGCGGCATGTGCCCGATAAGTGGATCAACGCGCAGGACAAATTGCCCGTCAAGGAAGACGCGGACGCCTATAACTGCGTGATCGCCCTGGATAAGTGGGGAGAAGTGCGCCTTATCGGCTGGCATCGCTTCCCGCTGACGGAGATCATCGGCTGGCAGAGAACACCGGAACCGCCGACCAATTACAGGGAATTGCTGGACAATTCAGACTGAGGAGGAACCACGATGGAATTAGCCAACACCAATCAGGGATTGAGCGTAATTGACAGCCTCGCCATGCAGGCCCGGACGCTGCGCCTGTCCATCAACATGAACATGTGGCAGCTCGCCCGCGTGTTCGTGGAAGCCAAGGAGCTGGTGCCTCACGGAGAATGGGGCAAGTGGCTCCAGGACAACGCCGACGTGAGCGAAAAGACCGCAGAAGACATGATGGCGGCCTACAAGCGATTCGGTGGGAAGCCGCAATTCGAGAGCCTGGGTCGCGCAAAGACCTTCAAGCTGCTTCCGCTCCCTGCCGGGACGGAAGACCAATTCATGCGGGAACATGACGTTCAGGCAATGACGACCCGAGAAGTCCAAGAGGCCGTGAAGCAGGTGCGCGCCGAGGCGCAGGCCCGGATCGACGCGGCGGAGGCCCGCGTGCGGGAGCTGGAACAGCAGGAGCCTGAGATTCCGCAAGAGCTGACGGACGAGCTGGCGGCGCGGCGCGAAGAAGCGGCCCGGCAAAAGGCGGAGATCGACCGGATCACCGCCACGGCCAGGGACAGCCTGAACGAGGCGGTGCAATTGCGGAAGGAAAAAGCGCAGATGGAGCGCGACATGCGGGAACAGGAGGATCTGTTGCAGGAGCAGCAGGAGGCCCTGAACCGCGCCCAGGAGGAGCTTTTGAACATGCAGAGCGCCCAGGCGCGCGGCGACGCCGAGCGCGTGCCTGCCGACGAGCTGACGCTGGAGCTGTTCAGCGCCGCCGTGCGCGAGTTTATGGGCATGTGCGCCCGTATGCCCTATATGAGCGGCACATTTTCCGTTATGCCGCAGCAAACCAAGAACAGCTACGACGAATTACTGAGGACGGTCGAGGGTTGGTGCGAGAAATCGCGTCAGGCCCTGGACAGCTTTGCGGTCGAGGGAGGGATCATCATTGGGTGAACTGATGAGGCGCGAGGACGCAGCCCTATCTCCCGAAACGGTTGAGATCGTGTCCGTTGTGGTGCGGGACATGATGGCCCCGCTGATGGAGAGCATCGGAAAGATGCTCAAACACAACACCGAGGCGATGGAGCAGATCGCCGCCGCGCAGCAGATGACGAGCCAACGGATCGCCGACCTGGAAAAGCGCGTGCGCCTGCAAACGCCAATGAGCCGGACGCAGGAGAAGTACATAGGCGACGCGATCCGCGCCCGCGCCCGCGAACTGCTGGACGCGAAGGGCTACGCGGACGACAAAAAGGCCGTCACGAAGCTCTCCGGCGCGATCCGCAAGAGCGTGCTGACGCGCTGGGGCGTGGCATCCCTGCGGGAAGCCCCGGCCTACGACTACGAGACGGCACTGAAACAGATCGGCATGTGGAACGACCTCATGGCGATCCGGGACGTGGTAAAGGAGGCGCGGAACCGTGCGGATGATATGGCTCATGCTGAACGCGCTGCGGGTGTGGATGCTGAAAAAGCGCTATCCAGCCCGTATGATCAACATGGTAAGCCGGGCGTGCGTGAGGATTTGGAGGGATAGCTATGCGCGATGAACCGCAGGCGCGCGAACCGGAGCTGGAAAAGCTGCGCAAGGCCCTGATGAAGCTGGCAGAGGAGACCGGGCACAGCTATGAGACTGTCCTTCGGTGCGCGCTCGACCTGAGCAATTACATACTTCGGGAGGCGAATTTACATGCTCATTGAAGAACTGGCGAAACAGATTCACAGCAACGCCGTGGATCATGGCTGGTGGGACGACAAACGGGAAGCGCCGGAGATCATCGCGCTCATACACAGCGAATGGAGCGAGGCGCTGGAAGAAGCGCGGGCGGGCAGGCCGATGAAGTGGTACGCCTGCTTGGAGGGCGACGAACACTTTCCTTGCGCCCCGGCAGACGAAACGGAGTGCATGAATTTCAAAGATAGATTCACCTGTATGTATCGTGGCAAAAAGCCAGAGGGAATCGCTGTGGAGCTGATCGACGGCTGCATCCGCATCTTCGACTGGCTGGGCGAGCGGAACGTGAAATGCGAGGAGAAGGATGGAGGTCCTTCGACCGTGGAGAGCCTGTACACCGAGAGCAACGCCGGGAAAGTGCCGGACAAGGTGCCGGAGCTGATCGCTTGGCTGCACCTGTACACGGCCAAGGCCATGACGGCGCATCCCATCGTGGGCATCGACGCCATGAGCCTGCTGGAAGCCGCCGCCGTCGCCATGAGCTGGGTGAAGAAGCAAGGGCTTGACCCGCTGGCGCTCCTGCTGGAAAAGCACGAATACAACAAGACAAGGCCCTATAAGCACGGCAAGAAGTTCTGATTGGGCTGGAGGACACAGCTATGCCGATTGTCAACTATGTACGGGAACACATACGGTTTATGGAGTATGCGACCGATGAACACCTCACGGCCAGTGAACGGCTCTTGTGGTACGCCCTGATGCACATTATGAATCAGCGGGCGCAAGGCAAGGTTTGGCCTGACGAGTTCATCCGCATCAGCAATGACCGGCTGCTCTCGTTTTGTCCAATGAAGTATGACACCATAGCTGCCGCCCGCAATGCCCTGAAACAGCGCGGCTTGATCGAATTTACGCCGGGCGAGAAGAACAAGAAATCCCCCGCGTACCGCATGATATACTTCTATCCCCAATACATAGCGCCGGAAACAGAATCCGACGCGGATTATCCCCAAGGTATTACGGAAAATTCGGAATACATAGGGGGTAACATGGTGGGTAACAGGGGGGGTAACATGGGGTATAACATGGGGGGTAACTCAGGGGGCAACACCGGGGACTATAGTATAAACTATACGGGAGATAGACGTATTCCTGACCGTTACCAAAGAGATTTGGAAGATGATGAAGAAGAACAGGAGGAAGCAGCCGCGCGGGCGCGCGCGCGCGCGGAAATCACAGAAGCGTGGAAAAACGGGTTCGGCAAAGAGCCGACACCGGCCATTGTCGAGGCCCTATGCTGGCGCGCTGTGATGCTGAACTTTGACGAAGGAGTGGTTGCCCAGGCCATCCACGCGGCAGCCATAAAGGGCGCGAACAGCCCTATTGACTACATCATTTCCCTGCTATCGGACTGGAGCGACCACAAATGCAAGACTTTGCAGGACGTGGAGGAATACACATACCTGTACGACGCTGCGTATGGCAAACTATCGAGAACCTATCACGGCATAGACGCTTACGACAAGTTAAGAGCCTTTGTCCAAGATCGGGAAACCGACGAGGAACGGCAGCGCCGCGAGGAGCGCGAGGCCCGCGAGGCGGAAGAACGCGAAGAACGCCGCGCGATGATCACGGCCAACAAGACCGAGAGGGAGAAGCAGGAATACGAGGAGGAAAAAGCGCGGCTTGACAGAAAGTACGGGGTGACGGCATGAGCGATGATTTTTGGCGGCAGGAGCAGCGAAAGGCCAGGAAAGGCCATAGGTGCGACGTATGCGGGAAGCCGATCATTAAGGGACGAGAGTATGTCTACGTCAGCCAGAAATACGAAGGGGAAATACAGACATTCCACCAGCATATCCATTGCGACGCGCTATTGAACGCCTTTATGGAATCGGACTGGTTCGACGGCACGGAATACAGCATTGATGAAGTGCATGAGTGGCTTTCCGACATGTGCAACGAGCTATTTCACGACGGTATATGCTCAGAGGAGGACTACGAAGATAATTGCGACAAGGGAAACCTCTTTGAGTGCGCCCTGATCCGCGAAAAGGTGCTGAAACCGGAAATCAGACGCGCGGCGGAGCAGAGCGTGAGAGACAACGACGAGTAGCGAAAGGAGCCAACACCGTGTATTTGCAGATCATGTGTTCCAGTTGCGGGCACAGAAGCCGGAAATTCAAGTATGACAAATACCGCAGGACGGAGCCTGCGGACGAGATCGTGAAAGCGGGCTGGAACAGCTACGGAGACGCTTTCTACTGCCCGAAGTGCGTCAAGACCTGGGAGCGGCGCAACGGGAAAGACCGGCCCTTGTGGGGCAAAGCGCACACCAGAGAGCGGGTTTACCAGGTGATGATCGGCGACCTGATGGACGAGAACGAATACCTGCGGAAGGGAGAGTGGCCCTGTTGAGCGTGATTCACCTTCCTGCTGACGATTACGAGATAAGACATGAGGACAGGCGCGAGATTCACGTCTGTACGATGCGGCAAATCCTAACACATACCATCGGCATGGACAGCAAAGGGACGTACATGCGGTATGGCGTGAAGTATTACAAGCCGTACAGGAACTATTTCAACGCATATGTCGGCACTTATCCCTGGCCGATGCTGGAAGAAGCCGGATATGCCGCGCACGGTGAAATACATAAGCGTGACGGAAAACAGGACACGACGGACTATTACCTGACGCGCAAGGGCCTGGACTGGCTGGGCGCGGAGCTGGGGATCGTCATAAGGGACGCGAGGTAACGGCCATGAAGATCAACAAGGACGATTTTATCAAGTGGTCTGAGAGCATGACGCGGACGTATCACGTCTGGGAAGTGATGATGCCGACCGGGCCGGTGGGCAAGCTGGCTTTCCGGCAGGAGAAGTTTGTGCCGGAGGAATACGAAACGCCGGAGGATCAGTATGAGGCCGTGTGCGACCTGATACGCGGCTGCAAACTCTCCGACACCGAGTATTACGTGTTCTGCGACGACAAGCTGGTTACGGACTTTTAGGAGGCACGGCATGGGCAAGAAAACGAAAATTGACTGGTGTGATTCATCGTGGAATCCCGTCACGGGCTGCCTACACGGCTGCGAATACTGCTACGCACGACGGATCGCGGAGCGTTTCGGCTCGCATCAGATGCCGATATTCCGAGATTATCCGATTCTCCATGAACCTGTACGCTGCACGGACACCTACGAATACATGCGTTTGGCAGGAATCAGCGCAGGAAGGATTCAGCCCTATCCGTTTGACTTTACGCCGACGTTCCACCGGTACAAGCTGGACGAGCCGCAGAAGTGGACGAAGCCGCGCACGATCTTTGTGTGCAGCATGGCGGATTTGTTCGGCGAGTGGGTGCCGGACGAGTGGATTATCGAAGTGCTGAACGCCTGCCGGAAAGCGCCATGGCATCGGTATCTGTTCCTGACCAAGAATCCAGAGCGCTATGACGCGCTGGAGGACGCGGGGTTCATCACGCCGCAGGACCGCAATTTCTGGCTGGGGAGCACAACCACGGACATCACGCGCGACAAGATGCACTACGCGAGCAGGCAACACACCTTTCAAAGCTGCGAGCCGATGTTGGCCCCGTGGCCGGAGGCGCGGACGCCAGACCCGGAGAGCATGGCAAACGGATGGCTGCCGGAATGGGTGATCTTCGGCGCGGAGACCGGGAACCGCAAAGACAAGGTAACGCCGGAAAAGGCGTGGGTGGACAACGCCGTCAAGATGTGCCGGAACATGGGTGCGAGCGTGTTCATGAAGGAGAGCTTGCGCGGGATCATGGGCGACGACTTTATTCAAGAATTTCCGTGGGAGAAATGACCATTTCACAGATCATCAATGAGGAGGTATATATCATGATCGTCAAGTACACGGAAGAACGGGAAATGACCTGGGAGGAAATCAGGGAAGCGGCGGCGGCGAAGGGGCTGAAAAGCGGGACGCGCATCCCGATCACGCTGAAAACCGGCGAGGAGCTGGAAGTGGATGTGACCTACGACGAGCACGGAAAGGCGTTTTTCGTGTTCCACAACTGCCTGAAAGAACCGCGCCCCATGAACAAGAGGAAAACCAACAAGGACGGCTGGGCCGCCTCCGATCTGCGCGAGGAAGCAAACGGGCCTATCCTCGAATCCTTCCCGGACGAGCTGCGGGACATGATCGCGCCGACGAAGATCGTGCAGGTGATCAATGGCAAACGCATCGAATGCGAGGATAAGCTGTTCTGCCTGTCCTTTACGCAGATTGCCGGTAAGATATGGCAGGGAATAAACGACATGGAGCCGGAGGACACGCAGCTCGACATCTTCACCGGAGAGCGTTCGCGCGTGAAGGAATGCGGAGAGCGCGGGACTTTCCCCTGGTGGGAGCGCTCGCCGAATATCAGCTTTGCGTACTACTTCATGTACTGCATTTCGAGCGGCAGCCCGAACCACGGCAACTACGTGTACTACGCCCTTGGCGTCTGCCTCGGCTTCTGTCTCAATCCCTGATCCATTCCATCCCCCGGCCCATTACGGGCCGGGGATGCGCCCGCGACACCACACAGAAAGGGGCGGCAAGGTGGATAAGAAACCGAGGCCGGAGGAGCTGCTGGTTGCGATACATAAGCATTGCCTGGAATGCAGCGGAGGGAGCCGGAAAGAGGTTCACCGATGCGGGCTGAGAAGCTGCGCCCTGTGGATATGGCGGGAGCCGGAAACGCAGGCGCGGCCAAAGAAGGACAAGAGGCAGGTCTGCATGTTCGACCTGTTCAAGGAGGCGAAGGGTGTTGAAACCGGCGATTGATCCCGTGACGGGATGCGCACATATCAAGAACCTTGTGACATATGAGCGCTTCCGCGTATGCTCATGCTGCGACGCAGAAATCCCACAGGAGTTTCCGGAGGAGGACATCAAATACTGTTGGCGCTGCGGCGAAACATTCGACCATTCAGACGACGATCCGCGGGAGGAAGACGAATGAGAATCCTTGTAGCCTGCGAGGAATCGCAGGCCGTAACGACAGAGCTGCGCGGGCTGGGGCACGAGGCGTATAGTTGCGACCTCCAACCGTGCGGGGGGGGGGCGACCATCATGGCATATTCAGGTGGACGCGCTGGAGCTGATCAAAATGCGCTGGGACATGATCATCGCACATCCGCCCTGCACCTACCTGACGGCGGCGGGGGCCGTGCGGTTGTTCAACAAGGATCATACCATCGCCGACCCGGCACGGTATGAGAAGGGCGTGGAGGCCGCGCGGTTCTTCATGGCGTTTTACGAGGCGGACTGTCCGAGGATCGCCGTGGAGAACCCCGTGCCAATGAAGTGCTTCGGCTTGCCGCCCTATACGCAGATTTTAGAACCGTACATGTTCGGTGATCCATGGCGGAAGCGCACGTGCCTGTGGCTGAGAGGGCTGCCGCCTCTGATCCCGATGGAAGCGCCGGTGAAACCGCTGGGCCTTTGGGTGGGCAGCACCAGCGCGAGGCGCGATCCAACCATCCGAGAGCGGTATATCCTGCACAGCAACCGCGACCAGAAACGGCGGAGCAAGACCTTTCCGGGTATCGCGCGGGCAATGGCGATTCAATGGGCCGGAAGGATCGAGGAGGACACATGAGCAAGATTTACTGCGCTGATACATCGTGCGCATACAACAACGACAAGGGTGTCTGTACGGCAAAGAAGGTTGCCTTGTCCTGGCATAGTGTGGTGACATTATGGGAGGGACGGCAGGAATTTCAGCGATGCAAGACGCGGGAAACGAGCGCTGAATACAGGGAGCTTGAAAAACGAATGGAGGCGTTCATGAATGAGCGGAATGAATCGGATAGTCACGGACAATCCGCAGAACAATATTGAACACATGATGAACATTGCCTTTGTGAAGGACAAGGAGGTCTGGATTCGTAACGGCGGCGAGGACGGACAGGACTGCACGCTGGTTGATTTTTGCCGGAGGATGTGTGCCGCGTCAGGCGAGTGCGCGTATGAGAGCGTGCCTTATGAGGCGACCGACGACATGGATACCATCGGCGATATTCTGATGGACTGTTCCGGCGAAGGGTGTCCGATCGGCACGGCGTACTTTGCCATGGTCCAGGCGGCGGAGCTGCGGGAAAGGCTGCGTGAAACCGATGGAGAATAACGAGCAATGGAAGGGCGGCGGCGTTTGCGGGAAATGCCGCAGGGTGAATTACTGCAAAACGGAATGCCGGGCCAGGAAGACCTATCGCAGACAGATGATCTTGTCCATCATGCGACAACGCGCGGCTGCGACGATGCAAAAGGCTGACAAGAAGGCGTAAAACCGCGAGCGCTCGCGGATTTGGAGGGGTGAACCGTTATGACCGAGAAGCACGCAAACGGCGGCGAGGCCGCAGAGCAGAGGAAGGAGCCTGCGGTGATCCGCAACAGGGACATCCCTCTCCTGATGGACATATTGCCCACGATGCAGCTTGTGAGCGAGACGGAACGGCGGCTGGACTGGCAGCACGACAGGATGCTCAGCATCAGCCAGCACATCAGCGGAATGCCGGGCGGCGGCATGCTGCCCAAGGGCCTGGAGGACGCTTTCGCCCTGCTGGAAGACGCGGGAGAGGGCCACGAGGAGCGCGTGAAGCAATACGTCCGCGAGCTGCGGAAGGCCGAGCGCGTGCTGAACGGAATCGAGAGCCAGAGCATGCGGGCGTTTGTCGTGATGAAATACGTCATAGACGCGCCGGACGCGGAAATCCAACGCGAGCTGAACATGAGCAAGTGGGGTTTCGCCAGAGCGCGCCGGAGCGTGGAGGAAGCCGAGGACATGGAGAGCGTGGTTTGGCGCGAACAATATATCCTCAAAAAAGATTGTTAAGAATCCAAAATACCAGTTGAAACGGCAAGCCATCTGTGCTATTATGATAACGTCGCAAGAGCTGGGAAGCGGACAACGCAAGTTGCCCGCTCTTTTTTATGCCCGAAAGGAGAAAGAAACGTGGCGAATTTAGGCGTAACACTGGACGTTGATGTGTCGCAGTTAAATGAACAGATCACGCGATTGAAACAAGTTATGAAGCCGGAGCAGTTTCAACGCGCCATGTATGGAATCTTCCAAAGAACGGGCAGGCACGTAAGCAATGTAATGCGAAAAGACCTTCCGGCTGAGTATTATGTGACGAGCAAAGAAGTCAGCAACGCCGTGAAGAATCCAGAATTGACGATGGGTGGCGGCATGGTGGGTTGCTCCATTCCTATCGTTGGCCCGCGCAAGAATATCGGTCCCGGGGGCTATTCGGCGACTGGTTATAGAAAAGGCTGGCGAAGCCTCACGAGCGGCAAGTATAAAGTCAAAGCAAAGATCGTGAAGTCTGGCGTGAGCACGCTGCCATTCGACATGAGCAGCTACGGCGGCTTCCCGCCTTTCCGCAACATCCCTTCAAAGCTAAACAAGCTGACGTTCACAAGGGAAACTAAAAAGAGAGGCCCAATACAAAAAGTTTCTGGTATCGCCATACCGCAAATGCCCATGAATCGCAGCAAAGATCAGGTGCAAGAAGACATTATGAATTTTATGAAAGACAGAATTGAGCATCGGTTCCAAGCATTGATCAGAAACGGCCGGTGACAACATGGCGACGGCAATGACGAAAAAGGAGCTTGCGAGCATCGCGGGCTACACATACCGGCGATTATACGACATCGACCGGGATCTTCCGAGCGACAAAAAACTGTTTGTTGAGAGCGAGGGCGGCAAGTACGACCTCGCTATTTTTGTGCAGCGCTGGGTGGACTACAACGTGAACAACGAGACCGCCGACGTGGCCGACCTGGACACCGTTAAGGCGCGGCACGAGGTTGTGAAGACGCAGAAAACCGAGCTGGAAGTGGCCCGGATGCGGGGACAGCTCATCGACGTGCAAGACGTGAAGCGGCTGTGGGGCGACATCGCCAATACCGTGACGCAAAACCTGATACACGTTCCGAGCAAGGTCGCGCCCCTGCTGCGCATGATGGACAACACCGAAGTGATCGCCGAGATGATCGGCGACGAAATCCGCAAGGCGCTGGAGGCCGTGGCGGAGACCCCGCTGCCCACCTACGCGGCGGCGGAGGACGACAGCGACGAGGATAGCGAGGAGGCGGAGGACGAGGAGGTGTAAGCGTGGGCGCGTTAGCCAATCTTGCCCAATACACCTTTGCCATGTTCCGCCCGCCAGCAAAGCAGACGGTATCCGAATGGGCGGACGCGAACCGCGTGTTGGTATCGGAGAGCAGCGCGGAACCCGGCGCGTGGCGCACGGATCGCGCGCCATACCAGCGCGCCATCATGGACAGCTTCACACAGCCCGGAATCTGGCAGATCGTGATTATGGCGAGCGCCCAGGTGGGCAAGAGCGAGATCGAGCTGAACATGCTGGGATGCGCCATCGACAACGACCCTGGCCCGATGCTGTACATCCAGCCTACGGACAAGGTGGCCGAGGACTATTCCAAGCGCCGTATCGCGCCCATGATCAACGCCTGCCCTACCCTGCGGCAAAAGGTGTTCAAGGCGCGCAGCCGCGACGCGATGAACACCATCACCATGAAGACCTTTCCGGGCGGCAGCCTGGCGATCATAGGAGCCAACAGCCCGGCCGACCTGAGCAGTAAGCCGGTCCGGTACATCTTCATGGATGAGACGGACAGGTTTCCGGCGTCGGCCGGCAGCGAGGGCGACCCGCAGGAGCTTGCAGAACGGCGTACCGAGACCTTCCGACACAACCGAAAGATCGTCAAGACCTCTACGCCGACCATAAAGGGGGCGTCCAAGATCGAGACCGATTACATGAACGGCACACAGGAGGAATGGCACACCGAATGCCCGCATTGCCACACATTCAGCTATATCCGGTTTCCGGACATCCACTTCGAGAAGGAGGATTTCGTCAACCAGAACGGCGACGAGGATTACCTGGTAAAGAGCGTGACGTGGCGCTGCCCGATATGCAAACGCGACATCGGCGAATACGAATGCAAGCGCCTGCCTGCGAAATGGGTGAGCAAAAATCCCAAGGCCGTTGAAAACGGCATCCGCTCCTTCCGCCTGAACGCCTTTATGTCGCCGTGGAGCGATTGGAAGGACATCGTATGGAAGTTCTTGAAAGCCCACAAGGACGCAACGAAGCTGCAAACCTTCTACAACACAATATTGGGCGAAAGCTGGGAAATCCACTCAAACGACGGACTGGATGAGACCCTTTTCCGCAGGCGAGAGCATTACGACGCGGAGGTGCCGACCGGCGTACTGCTGCTGACCATGGGGATGGACACGCAAGACAACCGCCTCGAATACGAGGTCGTGGGCTGGGACAGGCACGGACAGAGCTGGGGCATCAGCCGGGGCGTGATCCCCGGCAGACCGGACGCTCCTGGCGTTTGGGAGGAAGTTGACGCCCTGCTTGACCGCGAATGGAAAAGCACGAACGGATTCAAGTTCAAAATCCTGGCGACGTTCATTGATTCGGGCGGCCATTACACGACGACGATCTATAAGCAATGCGCCAAGCGCGCATCCCGCCGCATATGGGCCATCAAGGGCGAAAAAGGCGAAGGGAAGGACGAGTGCAGGCCTATGAAGCGCGGCATGGGCGACGGCGCAAAATTCATGCTGGGCGTTGACGCCGGGAAAAGCGGCATCATGTCGGACGCGCAGGTGGAGGAGCCGGGACCGAATTACATGCACTTCCCCATCGACTACCGGGCGGGGTACGACATGGAATACTTCAAGGGCCTGATCTCTGAGCGGCTGGAAATCCACCGCAGGGGTGGCCAGGGCGTGGCTGTGTGGGAGCAGTTTTACGAGCGCAACGAGCCTCTGGACTGCCGGAACTACGCGCGGGCCGCCTACCGCTACTTCAACTGGCGTTTCGACGAATTGGAGCGCGTGGTGCAGGGCGTTCCGGAGCCGAAGAAGGTTATCACCAAGGCGGAGGAAACGAAACGGAAAAACCGGCGCGTGGTGAGCCGGGGAATACAGGTATAAGGGGTGATGGAATATGGCGGCGATTTCCGCCTATACGCTGCCGGAAGCACAGGAAATGCTGGGCCTCTGGAAAAGCGCAGAAAAGGCCCTGGCGAGCGGCCAGGTAACGAGCTACCGCGTGGGCACGCGGGAATGCACGCTCGTGGACATGGAGGACATCAGGGCGGCAATCAACTACTTCGGGAACCTGGTGGAGGCTCTGTCCGGAAACGTAAGAACCAAGCGCGTGACGCGCGTCGTGCCGAGAGACCTGTAAGGAGGGCTGAGGAATGGCAAAGAGAGACCCAACCCTGATCGAGCGGGCGCTCTACCTGGTCAGCCCCAGGCTCGGCAACGACGCCTATAACCGGCGATTGCGCCGCGATTATCCGGGCGAGCAACGCGAAAGGCGGCGAGCGAGCGGGCCGCAAATGAGTTACGCGGATCACGGCGCGAGCGGGACGCTGAACAGCCTGATCGGCTGGATCACCAACCCCGGGAACGCCGAGGACGACATCGACCTGAACTCCTCCAAGCTGCGGGAACGCGCCCGAGACCTATACGAGGGCGGCGGCCTGGCGCGCAGCGGTCCGGAGACGTTGACCACTTCCGTTGTGGGCTGGGGCATCCACCCCAAGCCGGAGATCGACGGCGAATTTCTGAACATGACGGACGAGGCGCGGGAAGAAGCGGAGCGCAACATCCTGCGCGAGTTCAAACTGTGGGCGGAAAACACGATGTGCGACGCAGAGCGGCAGCAAAACTTCTACGGATTGCAGCAGCTCGCGTTTTTGTCCATGCTGATGAGCGGCGACGTGTTCGCGCTTTTCGGCATGAAGGAGAACAGGCGCACGCCCTATCAGACGACGATCCGCCTGCTGGAAGCCGACCGAATTTGCAACCCGAACAGCTCGGGCAGCAGCGAGAGCGCGGAGAGCGACGGCGGTGGACGCATCATCGACGGCGTGGAGATCGACAAAGAGGGCGCGGTGATCCGCTACCACATCGCCAGCCGCAGCCCGAACGCGGGCAGCGATTCGAGCGAGCTGACCTGGGAAAAAATAGACGCCTACGGCAGCGACACGGGCTATCCCAACATCCTGCACATCATGACCTATGAGCGGCCGGAGCAGAGACGAGGGATTCCCTTCGTGTCGGCGGAGATCGAACTGATCAAGCAGTTTTCACGCTACATGAACGCAGAGCTGGCGGGCAAAGTGGTTTCCGCCATGCTGACGCTGTTTATCACCAGCAAAGAGGACGACGGCAAGGCAGGCATGGAGGACGCTGTAAACGAGGACGAGAAGGTAACGGACGACGAGCTGAAGCTGGAACTCGCCCCCGGTGCGATCTACGATCTGCCGCCCGGCAAGGACGTAACCACCGTTGACCCGAAGCGAAGCGACACACAATTCGAGAGCTTCGTGAATACCTGCATCACCGTGATCGCGTCCAGCATGGGCATCCCCAAGGAAGTGCTGATCAAAAAATACGAGAGCAACTACACGGCGGCCCGCGCCGCGCTGCTGGACTTCTGGCGCACGGTGCGCGTGTACCGCACGCGATTCAACACAGCCTTCAACCAGCCAATTTACGAACAATGGCTTTCCGAAGCCGTGGCGACCGGACGCATTGACGCGCCCGGTTTTTTTGACGATCCCGCCGTGCGGCAGGCGTGGTGCGGCTGCTCCTGGATGGGCACGAGCATGGGGCATGTAGACCCGCTCAAGGAGGTCAACGCGGCAGCCGTGCGCATCGCGCAGAACATCAGCACGCAGGAGCAGGAGGCCAGCGAATACAACGGCAACGACTGGGCGGCGAACATCCGCCAGCGCCGCCGCGAGCTGGAAGCGCTACAGGAGTTCAACGATTTGCTGAGCAAAATGAAGGGCGACGACAAGCCCGCGCCGGACGACGAGGACGACGACAAGGAGGATGAATAACCATGCCGAGGGATTTCTTTCACCTGGGCTACCGGGTAAAACAGCAGACGGAGGGCGGCGATACTGCCGAGGTGCTGCTGTACGGGCAGATCATCAACGATATGCCCGAAGCCTGGAAGTGGTCGAAGGAGGACAAGAGCGCCGCCAACTTCGACAAGGCCATCAAGGAAGTGCGCGAAAAAGGCGCGACCAAGCTGCTGCTCAGGATCAACAGCCCCGGAGGCGTTTGCACCGAGGCCGTCGCCATGCGCGCGATCCTGGCGGGCGCGGGGTTTGACGAGATCAACATCCGCATCGAGGGCATGTGCGCCAGCGCGGCGACGGACATCGCCACCTTGCCGGGGGCGCACGTCGCCATCTGCGAGGGCAGCGAGTACATGATTCACAACCCGTGGTGCTTCGCCATGGGGAACGCCAGCGACATGGAAAACACCGCTGAGCGGCTGCGGGCCATCGAGGCGGTTTCCCGGGGTTTCTACGCAAAGAAAAGCGGCCAGAGCGACGAGCAGATCAAGACGTGGATGGACGCGGAGAAGTGGTTTACCGCCGAGGAAGCCGTGGAATACGGCTTCGCGGACGAGCTGATCACGGCGGAAGCGCAGGGCGAAACGCCCGCCGCCGCGTGCGCGACCAGCCGGGAAATGGAGACCATGCGCGCGCTCTACAAGGCCGTGCCCGAGAACATCCCCATCCGCCAGGAACCCGCGGCGGGCGGAATGCCTGAGCCTGCGGAGCGCTTCCTGGAGCGCGAGGGTGGACGGGATTTCATCATTTCACCCGAACAGAGGCAGAAAATCCGCGACTACATACGGCAAATCGTCAGTAACGAGGCTCCAGTTGCCGGGGACTCGACTGAAATACATCACGAGGAGGACAATTCCATGGACATCAAGGACATCAATGTTGACCAGCTTCGTGCGGAGAACCCGGCGCTGCTCGAACAGATTCAGCAGGCCGCCGTCGCCGCAGAGAGGCAGCGCCAGGACGACATCGACGCGCTGACCGATCCGGGTTACGAGGACCTGGCCGCGCAGGCCAAGGCCAACGGCACCAGCCCGGAGGAGTTCGTGCGGCAGCTCGTCGCAGCCAAGAAGCAGAAGGGGCCCGACTTCATGGCAGCCCGCCAGAAGGAAACGGCTCCGGCCAAGAATATCGCGGGCGGCGCGGCTGGCGACGACAAGGACACCGAGGAGCAGGAGATCAAGCAGTACGCCGCGAGCATGGCGAAGTACGCGAAAGAGTACGCGGGCAATGCCGACGGCGACATGTTTTGATCCCGTGGAGAGGAGGACAAGGACATGAGCAATCTGTACAACGTCATCGGCACGAACACGCCGGAGCACCTGCTGGCTGATCCGCTGAACGGCCATCCCATCGCCGTGCCCCTGGAACCGGGCAACGGTGAGATCAAGCGCGGCATGCTGCTGTACCGCAAGGCGAGCGGCCTGTGGGCGCCTGCCGGAACGAGCCAGATTTCCACGAGCTACGCACTGGCCGTGATGAACGAGAACATCGACACCGGCACGACCATCGACGGTGACACCGTGGCCGAGAACGCCGCCGCCTACCAGACCGGTCGCTTCATCGACGGCAAGGTTCTGTACGACAACAGCGGCACGCCCACCAAAGTCACCGCCGCGCACAAGGTCGTGCTGGGCCTGCAGGGCATCTTCTTCGACCAGAGCATGGAGAGCGCTCCGGAGATGGACAATGGCACGTACAAGATCACCTATCACGCGAACAACGAGGCCGATCCCGCCGAGGACGACGTGGTGAAGTACAAGGTGGCCGGAGCTACCCATACGGTGCTGAACAACAGCGATAGCTCGCTGGGCTTCACCGCGCCCGCCACCAAGAGCTTCAGCAAATGGAACACCAAGGCGAACGGCAGCGGCACCGATTACGCCGCCGCGGCGACCTATTCCACCGACGCCGACCTCGACCTCTACGCCGTGTGGGCTTAACGGCGCGGACTTCTGAAAGGAGGACAAATCAATATGGACATCTACGATACCAGGGCACAGCTCGCGGCCATCGACCTGATGGAGCCGGAGTTTACCTTCCTGCACGACATGACTGTGCGCAACGGCGGCACGGTCGAAGATGATACTGCCATCTATGACTTCCGCAAGGGCAGCCGCAAGATGGCCCCCGTGGTGCATCCCGGAACGGGCGGCGTGCTGATGGAGCGCGACGGCTATCAGACCCGCGAGATCGGGTTTGCCACCGTGGCCCCGGAGCGCGTGATCGAAGTCAACCAGCTCAACCGCCGCTTCTTCGGCGAGAAGATTCTGGGGGCCATGACGCCCGCCGAGCGCGCGAAGAAAATGCAGGCCCGCGACCTGGTGGACATGCGCAAGGCCGTTCAGCGCCGCCGCGAGCACATGGCCCGGCAGGTGGTGCTTTCCGGCATGCTGGAACTGTTCGAGTATACCAACGAGGGCCGCAGCAAGCAGGCGAACCTGATCGCCGATTACGGCTTCACGAACAGCTTCGTTCCCGGCGCGGACAGCGCGCCGTGGAACCAGGTGGGCGCGCATATCGAAAGCGACATGCAGAAGATGCTCAACATGGCCTACGAGGGCCTGGGCATCGTCGAATGGATCATCATGGCCCCCAATGTGGCGGACGCGCTGCTGTACAACAGCGATTACGTGAAGCGCCTGGACATCCGCAACGTGAACATCGGCGAGATCAACGCCAAGTATCGCGGCCAGGGCGTGCGCTTTGTGGGCCACAACATCGACGGCGTGGAGATGTACTCCTTCGCGGGAACCTACATCGACGACGACGGGCTTTCCAAGCCCATCATGCCCGGCGGCACGCTCATCATGGGCTACAAGGGCATGCTGATCGAGTATCACGGCCCCATTACCCAGGTGGAAAAGGCGGACGGCGATCCCATCACGTACATCAAGAAGGAGGTTCCGCTGAAGTACAGCTCCATCGAGAGCAACAGCACGAAAAACCGCCTAACCAGCCGCCCGACCATCGTGCCGGAGAACATCGACGGCTGGGTTATCGGCAACGTGCTGTAAGCCGGAAAGGAGCAGGCAATGTATATCGCACAGAAATATATCGGCAACGATTACACGCCCGGCGAAACCCTTCCCGACGACCTGCCCCAGGAGTTCATCGAAAGGCTGCTGAAAACGGGCGCGATCCGCAAGGCCGCGCCCCTTGGACAGCCCCTTGCGCCGGAACCGCAGATCATTGAGCTGAGGCGCAGGCAGCCGGACGCCGGGGAGGCCAGGACGCCGGAGACCAGACCGGACGAGACGGAAGCGGAGCCGGAAGGCGAGGCCGACGAGGACGAGATCGACGAGGACGAGGACGCCCCGGAGATCGACGCCATGGACGGCATTGTTCAGGGCGATGCGGAACCCAAAGACGCGCCCGGCAAGAAGACCGCCGCGAAAAAGCCAGCCGCGAAGAAAACGACCGGAGGGAGGAAAGCCAAATGAAGGTGCTGCTTGTGAACACAAACAAGCCGCTGGAAGTGAACGACGGCTACGGCATGCGCCTGATCGAGCAGGGCAAGGCAGTTCCCCATCCGGTGGTGGAGGTTCCGCCGCAGAAAGCGAAACCGGAGCGGTCCGTGCCGATGAAGAAGAAAAGGTGACGGCCCATGTCGCTGAAAGAACGCATCGCCGAGGACATCAACCGGATATTCCTGCGGATGGATCACTTCGCGGAGACGCACTACTGGAACGGCATCGAGATCACATGCGTGCCGGACGAGGAGGAAGCGCTCAAACGGAAGAACAACAACGTGAACGATATAAGCTGGGATTCCAACACCCGGAAGATGCTGATTCACGTGAACGAAGCGGAGTTCCCAGGCGCGCAAGCGCCGGAACCCAACACGCAGGTGATGTTCGACCGCAAGCCCATGCGCGTGCTGGACGTGAATATCAACATGGGCATGCTGGATATTCTGCTGGAAGCCCGCGATCCAAGGGAGATGATGTGACATGCGCTTTACGGAACGGCTGCGCGGCCTGAAACAATGGGCATATCATGAGCTGTGCGAGGGCCGGGTGATGAAAGCGCCCGCCGCAAACATGGACATAGGAACCATTCAGCGGCAAGAGCCGCCCGTCTACCTGGCATGGGCTCCGGCGCGCATGGACAGCACGGGAAACCTGCAAGAGATTCCGCTGAGCACCGTGCCCGGCATATTGATCATGCCCAACCAGACCTACGCGAAGTACATGGAGGAAAAGCGGTTCGACCGCTACAACAACGTGCACAGACCGCAGGAAATGGGCCAGCATCTCGCGGTGAGCATCCTCTTCTGCGTATATGAACCCGGAATCCGCCTGCCCGGCTTTATCGAAAGCGTGGGCGAAAAGGGACAGGGCCTCGACACATCCCTGCTCCTGGAGGGCACAGAGGAAGGGCTGTTTACGCTGATGAACTGGATGGACGACTGCATGGAAAAGCTGCTGGGCCAGAAGATGATCCCCCATACCGACCTGTTTGTGCAGGAAGAAACCGTGACCTACAGCCTGTACACAGATCAGCAATACGTGACGGACAGGCGGCCGATCTACTACGGCTTTGTGAACGTGGTGTTTAGCTGCCACGCCGAGGAACCCTACAACCCGGAGATTGAACGACTTTTGTAAGCAAGGAGGAATGACCCCATGAGTGATTATCTGCACGGCGCGTATGGCCGCATTCAGGCCGTGGGAAACCGCGTCGCAGACGAGAGCCAGGGCGTTATCGTGTACGTCGGCACCGCGCCGGTGCATAACGTGGCCCTGGCGAGCGGGGAAAAATACCCCGTGAACAGGCCGGTGCTGATCAACAACATCGCAGAGGCGCGCAAATACTTCGGCTACAGCGACGATTGGGCCAAGTATACCCTGTGCGAGGCGATGCACGTGCACCTGGAAACCAAGGGCGTCGGCCCGCTGGTGCTGATCAACGTGCTCGACCCAGCCAAGCACTACGGCACGACCGAGGCCACCGAGAGCAAGACCCCAGCGAGCGGCGCGATCACGCTGAACAACGCCGACCTGATTGACGTTGACAGCATCACGGTGGAGGGCAAGACCAAGGACACCCATTACACCGTGGCTGTGAACGATCAGGCGAACACCGTCGTACTCACCGAAAAGACGGAGGGAGCGCTGGGCACTTCCGCGCTGAACGTGACCTACAACAAAAAGACCGTAACCACCGTTTCCAAGACCCCTGTGAACAACATCATCACCATTGCCAGCGCGGGCGACATCATCCTGGACAGCATCGAGATCAAGACGCAGGACCCCACGCCCGTGACGAAGGTGAAGGGCACGGACTACACCGTGAGCTACAACAGCACCAAGCAGGTGATTACCATTACGGGCATCACCAACCTGGGCACGAGCGCCCTGACCGTGACCTACAACCTGATTGACGCCGGGAAGGTGGACAACGACGACGTGATCGGCTCTACGGACGGGTTGGGCCTGAACACCGGCCTGTACGCGATGCAGAACGTGTATCAGGAAACCGGGCGCATTCCCGCCTATCTGGCCGCTCCCGGATTCAGCTCCATCCCCGCCGTTCACAGCGTCATGCGCGCCAACAGCGTGAAGGTGAACGGACATTGGGACGTATACATGTTCGTCGATCTGCCGCTCAAAGACAGCACCAACGCGCAGATCACCATGGCGACCGCCCGGACCTGGAAAGCGGCCAACGGCTATACCCACGAGAATGAAACCGTGTACTTCCCGATGGCGACGGGCATCGACGGCAATAAGTATCACCTGAGCGTGCTGGCCGCCGCCAACTTCCAGGAGCTGCTGCTGGAACAGGACGGCATCCCCTACAAGACCGCCAGCAACACCGAGTGCGCGATGATCGAAAACCTGTACCTGGGCGCGGACTACACCGGGCGCACGTATGACGATAAGATCATCAACGAAAACCTGAACAAGTTCGGCATCGCCAGCGCGGCCTACGTGGGCGGGCGCTGGGCAATCTGGGGCTGCCACAGCGCCGACTACAGCCAGACCAACGGCGACCAGATCAACGTCGCGGAGACCAACCGCATGATGCTGTACTACATCAGCAACGACTTCCAGCATCGCCGCACCGGCGACGTGGACAAGCCCATGAGCAACAATGATCTCCAGACCATTATTGCCGAGGAGCAGACCCGCCTCGACGCGCTGCTGAAAATCGGCGCACTGATCTACGGCGTGGTGAGCATGAACGCGCAGCTCTCCGACAAGAGCGACATCATGAGCGGCGACTACACCTTCATGTTCGACATCACGACCACCCCGCTGGCAAAGAGCCTGACGGCCATCGTCAACTGGACGGACGACGGCTTCGTCACGTACTTTGAGACGGCGGCGGCCTGAGAAAGGAGGTAATGCACCATGCCGCAGAAGGTATACTGCAATGTGGAGAAGCACAGGATCATCGACAACAAGCGCGAGATCGAGGACGTGACCAAGCTGGGCCTGCCGACGATCAAGCATCCGACCACCAGCGTGAAGAGCTCCGGCATGTCCATGGACGTGGACATGCCCGACACCACCCACCTGGAAGCGATGGAGTTCACCGTTTACCACAACAACGGTGTCAACTGCCGTTACCTGGCACAGCCCGGAAAGCACACCATCGAGGCGCGCACGGTTCGCCAGCGCTACAATGTGGCGAAGGGCGAGATCGGACACGAGAGCGTGAAGTTCCGCGTGACCTGCGCGCACGTTGAAACCCAGAAGGGCGACATCGAGACCGGCAACCCCTACGGCAGCACGGAGAAATATTCCGTTCTCCGCTACGAGGAGGAGGTTGACGGCAAGGTGACGATCATCGCCGACGCGATGGCCGGCCTGCTGAAATTCAACGGCGTCGATGTGGTAAGCACCGTTGACAATCTGCTGAAATAACCCAACGCCGGGAAAACCGCGAGCGCTCGCGGTTTTCCCGGCCACTCATTGAAAGGAGCCATCCGCATGGACGAAAACAAGACGCAGAATCAGGCGGAGACGACCGAGACCGCAAAGCCCGCGGAGGCGGAGAGCGACATTCAGAGCATTGTCGCTTCCAAGCTGGCCGAGCTGAAAGCCGCGAACCAACTGGCAAACGAGGTCATGGCCGAGGGAAAAGGGCGACTGAAACTGGAAACGCCCATTCAATCCGGCGACGAGGAAATCACGGAACTGGTTTACGATTTTACCGCGCTGACCGGGCTTGAGTATACGGACGCCATGGACAGCGACACCAACGCCACGCAGGTATTCCGAATCACATACCGCCAGGGCCTCGCTCTGTTCGCAAAGGCGGCGGCCAAGCAGACGAATCGTCTGGACATGCAGGATATTCTCTCGAAGATCGGCATGACGGACGCTCAGGAGGGCGTGCAGCTGGCAGCCCTTTTTTTCAACGCATCGGCGCGGGCGGCGCGTCGGCGTATCTCGAAAATATCGTGATCGCCGGAATGGCTACGCACACGTCGATAACCGATTTTTTGAACCTGACCATCAAGCAGTTCACACAGGTGTTTCTTTCGATCATCGGGGTTTTGGAAAAGCGCAAAAACCAATAGGCGGCGGGCCGCTCCGCCGCCTATGGCGGAGGGAGGCGGCAGCGTGGAGGTCTATTACCAAGGCAAGAGCATCACTGATTACGTGCAGGTGCGATCCTGCGTCGCGCGGGACACGTCGGGCGGACGCTGCGACAGCCTGGAAATCGAATTTGAGAACAGCGCGGCATGGTACGGCTGGCAGCCGGAAGAGGACGACCAGATCGTCATAGCGCAAGGCGCATACGACACGGGGATCATGTACCTCAATACCGTGCTGCCGGAGGAAGGGCGATACCGGATTCTGGCGACGGCGCTGCCGTGCCTGGCGCGAAAGAGGCAATACAGGAGCTTTACCGGCAAGACCATCGAGGAAATCATGCGGGCCTGCGGCATGGAAACAGGAATGGACTTCGCCATATACGGGATCGACGAGCTGGCCGTGATCCCATACATCCAGCAGGAGAACGAGAGCGCGCCCGCTTTCCTGAACCGGTTCCTGACATGGGAAGGCGCGAGGCTGAAATGCGTAAACGGCAAATATACGGCCATCGGCATTCAGTTCGCGCAGGAACGGGCGGCGCACCAGACCATTGAGATCACCCCGCAGCAGAGCGGGACGCAATACAAGCGCTGCGGCGTCAAGGACAGGAGCGTGACCGTCAAGACGCCATATGCCAGCGCGACCGCAACGGATACGGAGGTTCCCGGAGGCTACGCGCAGATCACGCTCGACCTTCCGGCGCGCAACGCCATACAGGCGGGCCGCTGGGCCAGAGGCGCCCTGCTGGACAGGAACCGGCAATGCGAGTGCCTGACCATCGAATCCGAGTTCAACCCAGGCTTCGCCGCCCTGACGCGCATCGACATCACGGGCGGAACAGACGCGACCGGCGCGTGGCTGGTGGAGGAAGCCGAGCACGACCTGATCAACCTGAGCAGCCGGGCGAAGCTGTTCCGGGTCATCGACACGATCCAATAGGAGGCGGGCATGGAAAAGGGCGCTATGATTGAACGCGGCTGCGTCCTGACGGCGGAGGCCGGGCTGTACACGGTGGCGTCCTTTGACCGGGACGGCATCGTGACGCCGCCCATCGCGGCGGCGGATGGAGAAAGCTACCAGGCGGACGACATCGTTTGCTTTTTCTTGTTCCGGGACGGTACGGGGAAAATACTCTGCCACGCATAGCGCGGGCAGGCGCGAAGGAAGTGAAAGAACGTGGCGGGCCAAACGCTGCAAACGACAGTTCTGATCAATGCGGTCAGCAACGGATTCTATGAGGTCGGCTCCACGCTCACCGTATTGGGAAGCATGGTGGACGAGCTTAGCCAGAAGGTTATTAACTTTGGAAAAGATTCCATAAATGTCTACGAAGATTATGAAAAAAGCATGGCGAAAGCAAGGATAGCCCTCGCTACATCCCTCGGCAAGGACACCAAAGAACTGGACGACGCCATGGCTCAACTCGGAGTGGCAGCAGCACAATGGGCTGCCAACGACATTTTCCACATAGACGATGTTTCAAACGCTATCTATGAAGCGGCAACGGCGTCCTGGACACTGGAAGACATATTGACCAATATGCCTAACGCGATGGAACTTGCCGAAGCAGGCAGCATTGACCTGAGCGACGCCCTGCATTACATCATTAAAGCACAAAAAGCATTTGGCGTCGAGAAAGAGGATTTGGGCGACTTCATCGACATGTGGATCTTTGCGGCCAACAGTTCAACCGGTACGGTGAAGGACTTTGGCGACGCTATGATTAAGATGGGCGCGACCATGCGCTTCACCGACAGCAAGGAAGAACTGTTCGCGCTGATCGGCCTGATGCATGACATGGGCGAGAGCGGCAGTACGGCGGCGACCCTGCTGCGCACGAGCATAATGCGTATTCTCGCTCCCTCCGGCGTGGCAAGCAAGACCATGGAGCTGCTGGGGGCAACGGATGAAGAGATCAATGAAATCCGGGAGGATACAAGCAAACTGGCCGCGTTGAACCTTCTTGAATCTTATGGATTCAATGCATATGACGTAACAGGGCAGGCCAAACCGATTATTCAAATCTATGCGGAATTGGGCGAGGTGCTGGCCGAGATCGCGGGCGGCTACGATAATATCACCAAAAATCAAACGACAATGGGCGTACTGAGCACGATTTTCGGAAATCGCGGCATAACTGGCGCAACCGATATTGTCACAGGTCTACAAAAATGTGTCACACTTCGAGATCAATTACTTAACGGCGAAGCGGAGGGCTATGGAGAATGGGCGTCGCTAACCATGATGGACACGCTTTATGGGAAAGCGACAATTTACGAGAGCAAGGTTGAAAACCTACAGCTCCGGGCGGGCGAGAGACTTGCTAAACAGATCGAGCCGGTTCTGGAATGGGCTGGTACACTGGTTGATTCCTTGGCTGAACTGGACGATGGAAAATTTAACGCGCTCGTGGCGGGCATGGAAGTGATCGCGGCGGCGGGACCGGGCCTGATGCTGGCGGGCGGCGCTTTCAGATTGATCGGTTATTTCCTGACGCCCGCGGGCGGCCTCGGCATGGGGCTGATTGCCCTGACGGCGGCTGCGGCGGCCTTGAAGGAGTTGGAAGAAGCAGACTTCGCCCGGGCGTTCGGCACGCAGGAGATCGACAGCAAGGCCATACAGAGTTATGTGCAGGGGCTTGGCGAGGATTTCACGGCGGCCTATACCGAAGTGGATAAATTCCGCGAGGCTGTGGACAACAGCGTGACGAGCTACCAGACGGCGAGCGAGGCGTTTTCAAGCGACCTGCTCACAAAGATGCTGACGAGCGCCGCCCTGACCGATGAGGATATAAGCAAACTCAACAATCTTGGCACACAGATGTATACCGCCATCCAGGAGGGAATCACCAATAGCACGGCGGCCAGCGTGGCCTACTGGAAGATGCTGTTCGGCGGCGACGGCACGGCGGAATACGATCCACAGTATCAGGCGATCATCGACCTGACAAACCAGGCGTATGAGGAAGCCATAGGCCAAGCAAACGCCATCAGCGAGGGTTTGCGGGACGCCATGACGAGTGCCTTTGCTGACGGCGAAGTGAGCGAGGATGAATACGCCGAAATCCTGAACTGGATGCGCGCCTATAACGAGGCCATCGCAAGGGCGTCGGCTGAGGCCCAGAGCGAGCAGGACTATATCACGCAGCAGATGCTCATGCACAGGGCACAAACGGCGAGCCTGGACGAGATCAAGGAAATCGCCGGCGAGGTTCAGACAGAGCGCGACAGGGTGCTCTCGGAGGCGGAGGATAACTACCTGCGCGAGCGTTTCGCACTGGAATACCGATACGACCAGGCCATCGCCAGCGGGCAGATGATCAACGGAGCGGTGGCGACAGAGGAGGCCAAACAGGCGGCTCTTGCCGCCGTGGACGAGCGTTACAACGCGCACGTGCTGACACAGGGCGAGCGATACGACGAAATCCTGTACCGGCTGTGGGACAGCCAGATTCAACAGAGCGAGCTCGGAGACGCCTATGCAGAGCTGGGCGCGTTGGCTGACCGGGTGCTGGGCGGCCAGTTGACCGCAGATTCCGCCGTGGAGATGTTCAAGGACATCTACGGCAGCAACATATACGCCGGAGAAGACGATTATGGCGCAAACAACACGAGAACCCGGCTTGGCGAGCTGCTGGCGCGACAGATCGCAGGATACGGCGGATATGAGGGCCTGGAAGCGCGCATCGCCGACTATGAAGCGCAGGGCGATGTGGAGAGCGCGGCCCGGCTGAGACGGCTCTACGCTATGCAGCAGATCAACGACAACTACGCGCAGACCCGCGTTGTAAATTACAGCGGATTACTTGAAGCCATACTCGGTGACAGCCAAGTCTATTCAAGCTCTCAGGACGAATACGCGACTATGCGGGCGCAAAGAGGTCAATTTCTTGACTTCATGGGCGATTATATCCCCGTGTTTTCGCTGGACGTGGCACGTCAGACCATAGCGAGTATGACGGGCGGCAACGATCTGCTGGGTGAATACATGGACGCTATCGGGCAGGCCATAACCTCCGAGAACGTCATGGGCATTAACGCCGCATGGGGGCATATGGGCAAACAGGCCCACCGCGAATACGAACGAATGTATGAAACGATCGAGGCCATGTATGACCTGGAGGCGGTTGCGGATCAGATGACTTCTGCCATAGCAGACGAAGGAAACGCATACCGATACGAGGCCGCGATATGGGATTTGCTCTACGGATCGGCCAGCACGCACGCGAGCGATTTCCTGTTCGTGCCGCAGATCGACACAAGCAGCATCGCGCCGGTTCCCCTGCCCATCACGCCGAAGGTGGAGGGCGAGGACAGCATGACGGCGCTGCAAGACCAGGGCGTGACCGTGGACGTAGGCGCGGACAGCACGGAGCTGCAAGCCACCATTGACGGCGC
>JAFXMP010000018.1 GCA_017530275.1 Clostridia bacterium
CGTAGGCTCGCTGGCTTTGCTACACCGCTTCCTCCCCTCCTGCCGTTGCCGGCAGCAGCTTGCGGTTCGCTACACTTGGCGGTAAATACCCGTGGCAGGACTTTCACCCGCAAGAATCGTGCCATGCCCGGCACACAAACAAAACCGGCCGGATCGCTCCAGCCGGTTCAGTTGAATCTTTCATCAATCGTCGTAGTGACCACTGCATTTCAGGATTGTAATGGCATCCTTTTCGACCTGATAGACGAGACGATCTTCATCATTGATCCTCCGCGACCAAACATCGCTTTCACCGTGCTTTAACGGCTCCGGCTTTCCGCGCCCGGAAAACGGCGTCCGCATCGCTTCCTTGATAAGCATGTTGATTCGCTTTGCGAGGGCTTTGTCGCTTTGAGCATCAAGGTATTCATCCCAGGCTTTTTCGTCAAAACGAAGCTCAGGCATCGGTCATTGCCTCCAATTCCTCTATCGTTTTGACGATGTAGTGTCCGTTTTTTACCCGCTCCTTCGCCTCTTCAATCGCCCGCATATTGCTCTCGGAGTAGAACGAATCACGCGGCGCGGACACATCGAAGGGAATCCTGCGGTCCCGTGCCACGCGCTTGGCGAAGATCGTCAGAGCTACGGCCATGGGCATACCCATATCCTCACAAGCGGCCTCAAAAGCTTCCTTCAAGGCGTCGTCCATTCGGACGCTGATCGAAGTCATATTCCTCACCTCCTGCTTGACACTTCATATTATACTCAAATCAAGGCAAGTTGCAATAGAAATAAATTGATTTTTTACTTTCCTGCTTTTATTTGCATGCAAATTGCTTTCAACTTCTTTCCGTTTTCCGGTTCAGCAGGATCAGCGCCGCGATCAGCACCAGGGGGAATATGCTGCCCATGAGCATGCCGGACTGGAGGTTATCTCCAGCCTGCTGGGTAACGGCGCCTACCAGGCTGGGGCCGAAGCCGCCGCCCAGGTCCCCGGCCATGGCCAGCATGGCGAACAGGGCGGTGCCGCCCTGGGGCATGCGGGGCGAAATGACGCTGATGGTGCCGGGCCACATGATGCCCACGGAAAAGCCGCAGCACACGCACCCGATCAGGCCCAACACGGGATTCTTCGATAGGCTGGCCAGCAGATAGCAGCACAGGCACAGGACGCCGGAGCCGATCATATACTTGCGCAGGTCCATTTTCGGCCCGTATTTGCCGTAGATCACCCGGCTTAAGCCCATGGTGACGGCGAACAGGCAGGGACCGGCCAAATCGCCCACGGTTTTGGAAAAGCCAAGGGCAGCTTCAGTGAAGGCGGAGGCCCACTGGGCCATGGATAGTTCGCTGGCCCCGGCGCACACCATCAGCACAATGGCGATCCAGAAAACCGGCGTTTTGAACAGCTGAGAAAGGGTCATGCCCTTGCCCTCCTCCGTCAGGCGCTCGATGGGGCAGGTGGCGAAGTTGTAAATGTTGTACAGGGGCAGCAGGGCCCACACGAAGGCAAGCCACCGCCAGTTTTCGATACCGAACGCGGCGAAAAACAGGGTGGACAGCAGGATCACGCCCACGCAGCCCCAGCAATAGAAGGAATGCATCAGGCTCATCACCGCGTCCTTGTGCTCGAAGGGGCAGGCTTCCACGATGGGGCTGCCCACCACCTCGATCAAACCGCTGCCCACGGCGTAGATCACCACGCAGATCATGATACCCGTGAAGGGGTCGCCCGTCAGCTCGGGCAGCACAGCCAAGCCCGCAAGGCCCAGAGCGCTGGCGATTTCCGACGCCACCACGGCGCGGCGGTAGCCGATGCGGTCCACAAACCGGGCGCAGAACAGGTCGATCAACAGCTGGGTAAAGAAAAACACCGAGGGGATCAGAGCGATTTTCCCTAAGGGAACGCCCCAGTCCGCATGGAATTTCAAAAACAGCAGCGGGGCGAAATTGGCGGTGATGGCCTGAGTGATAAACCCCACATAGCAGGCCAGCAGCGTTTTGCGGTAATTCTTTTGCATAGCATTCTCTCCTTTTCCGCCGTTCACAGCGGCTGCTTCCAGCCAAAGGCGGAGCCGCTGTTTCGTCGGTTCCTTCATTAATTTTATCATAAGGCAGGCGGAATGAAAAGGAAAAAGAAAAAACGAAAGGCCCTCTGGTTACTATTCACGTAAATGGGGGAAACCAAACAGGAGTAAACGATACTTTTTTCAGTAAACCTTCTATTTTTATTGCCTTTCTCGGAAGGGGCCTGGGGGAACCGCCCTTTGGCGCCCAAAGAGCGGTTCCCCCAGAAATATCTGAATGGTAGCGCCCTCTGCGCGCAAATGCGCAGAAATGCGTAATTGCGCTTGCTATTTGCCAAATCATCCATTATAATAGATAAGGTTTTATATGGGCTTTTTCCAGCACCGTGTCAAGCGGACAAGTCCATATAAATATAAAAATATCCTCCATCCATAAAAAACGCAAAAAGGGAAGGCTTGCATAGTGCCGGATTGGCTCATTTTCGGTATGGTTTACATGGGCAGCGCCTTGATGGTCTATAATATTTTTCGCTATATCAGCTATGCCCGGCGGCTGCAGCAGAATAACAAATGGAAAAAAGAATTTCGGGTGCTGCATCTGCCGATTTTTCTGCTGGTGATGTTTTTGTTCGGCTATCTGGCCATCGGTATTTTCGGTAATCCGGATATCATCGTTTCCAGCATCCTGTTCGGCGGCAGCGTGTTCGTGTTCGTTATTTTCGACCTGCTCCAGCGGATCACCGACCGGATTCAGGAAAACGAACGGCTGGAGATGGAATTGAAGGTGGCGGAGGAAACCAGTCGGGTGAAAACCTCCTTCCTTTCCAACATGAGCCACGAAATGCGCACGCCCCTCAACGCCATCATGGGCCTGGACGCCCTGGCCCTGCAAAACCCCGAGCTGCCCCAGGAAACCCGGGTGCAGCTGGAAAAGGTGGGGATCAACGCCAAACACATGCTGAGGATGATCAACGACATCCTGGACATGAACTCTATCGAGACGGGCAGCATGGTGATGAAGGAGGAGGAATTCTCCCTCCGGGAAACCTTGGATCTGGCCGAAACCGTTACCCGAAACCGCTGCGAGGAAAAGGGGCTTACCTATGAAAGCCGCTTTGCCGATGATTTGGACGACTACTACGTGGGCGATGAAACCCTGCTCAAGCACGCGCTGCTGAACCTGCTGAGCAACGCGGTAAAATTCACCCCCGCCCCCGGAAAGGTCACCTTCACCGCGGAGCAGACGGTTTCCGAGGGCCCGGATCGGGAACTGCGCTTCATCATCAGCGATACGGGCATCGGCATTGACGAGAACCTCAAATCCAACTTGTTCACCCCCTTTACCAAGGGAGATGTC
Organism: Clostridia bacterium; assembly: GCA_017530275.1. The sequence goes on from JAFXMP010000018.1 coordinate 3,364, forward strand.
GGCAACACCAACCAGTTTGGCGGCAGCGGTCTGGGCCTGGCCCTGTCCAAGCGCGTGGCTGAAATGATGCACGGCGATATCTCCGTGGAAAGCAAAAAGGGCAAGGGCAGCACCTTCACCCTCACCGTACGGTTACGGGCCTCCGACAGGAAGAAGGAGAGTGCGCGGGAACCGGACGCTGCTGATGCCGAAGGAAAAACGCAGCTGAACGGCCTTAAGGTGCTGATTGTGGAGGATATCGACCTGAACGCCGAAATCGTGGCCGACTTGCTGGAGCTGGAAGGCATCTCCTCCGACCGGGCGGAAAACGGATCGGTGGCGGTGGCCAAATTCTGCCAAAGCAAGCCGGGCACCTACGACGCCATTTTGATGGACCTGCGCATGCCGGTGATGGACGGCCTGGACGCTACCCGCATCATCCGGGACCAGAACCGGCCCGACGCCAAAACCGTGCCCATCATAGCCCTGACCGCCAACGCTTTCGACGAGGACGTGCGCAATTCCATGGAAGCGGGCATGAACGGCCACATGGCCAAGCCCGTGGACCCGGATTTGCTGTTTGACAGCCTCCGGCATTTGGTGCCGGAGCATAAGGAGACGCACAATTGACGGAGAGTTCACAGAAAGTACAGAGTTCAGATTTATTTAACTGATATGCTCTGAATCCTGAATGAAAAACGAAATTCTCTGTACTCTGTATTCTGAAATACTCCCGACAAATCAAGAGGGGGAGCAAACTGTTATGATTCAGCCCAAGCACCTCAAATCGCCGCAGCTGGTGCTGATCGTGGACGACCAGGAAATCAACCGCGAAGTGCTGGGGATGATGCTGAAAGATTATTATGAGCTGATTTACGCCTGCGACGGCAAGGAGGCCGTGCAGAAAATTGAAGAATACCAGGACAAGCTGTCCCTGATCATGCTGGACCTGATCATGCCGGAAATGGACGGCTTCGCGGTGCTTTCCTATGTGCACGGCAGCGAAAGCCTCAGCTGCATCCCCGTGATTGTGCTCACCGCGGAAAAGGAGGCGGAGCTGCGCGCCCTGCAGATGGGCGCGGCGGACTTTATTGCCAAACCTTTTGATATGCATGAGGTGATCCGCGCCCGTGTGGCCCGCATTATCGAGCTCAGCGATGGGCGGAAGCTGATTTCCGCCGCGGAGCACGATAAGCTGACCATGCTCTACAACCGCAGCTTCTTCTTTGAATACGCCAACCGCATTCACCTGTACCATCCCGAGTGGCATATGGACGCGGTGGTGCTGAACATTGAGCAATTCCATACCGTGAACGAGCTGAACGGCCGCGAATTCGGCGATAACGTGCTGCGCATCATCGGCAACGAGATCCGCGCGTTTTTGGGGGAAACCGAGGGCATCGCCAGCCGCATTGAAGCGGACCGCTACGATATTTTCTGCAAGGCCCAGGACGATTACCAGGCCCTGCTGGACCGGTTCCAGCGCAAGGTGGACAGCATTTCCGAAAACGTGAGCATCCGCCTGCGCATGGGCGTGATGCCCTGGCAGGAGGACGTGGAACCCATTCTGCTGTTTGACCGCGCCCGGACGGCGTGCAGCATGGTGCGAGGCGAATACAAGACCCACCTGATGATCTACAGCGAGGACATGCGCCTGCGGGAGCTGCTGAACCAGCGGCTGCTGAACGATCTAAGGCAGGCGGTGCAGGAGAGGCAGTTCGTGGTGTTCTATCAGCCCAAGTACGACGTCCAGTGCGATCCGCCGCGATTAGGCAGCGCCGAAGCGCTGATCCGCTGGAAGCATCCCGATCTGGGCATGATCTTCCCCGGGGACTTTATTCCCCTGTTTGAAAGCAACGGCCAAATCAGCATTGTGGACAATTACGTGTGGGCTGAGGCGGCGCGGCAGATTGCGGCCTGGCGGGATAAATTCGGCATGGTCATCCCCGTTTCCGTCAACCTTTCCCGGGCGGACGTGTTCGATCCCAACCTGGTGCAGAACCTGAAAGCGCTGATCGAAGAAAGCGGCCTGGACTATAAAAACCTGAAGCTGGAGGTAACCGAATCGGCCTACACCGACAACGCCTCCTATCTGCTGGACGTGGTGAGCCGCCTGCGGGAAATCGGGTTTGAGATCGAAATGGACGACTTCGGGTCCGGCTATTCTTCTTTGAACATGATTTCCGCTATGCCCCTGGACGTGCTGAAAATGGACCAGAGTTTCATTCGGAACATCGATCACAACGCCAAGGATTTCCGCCTGGTGGAGCTGGTGATGGACATTGCCAAATATCTGAAGGTTCCCGTAGTGGCGGAAGGCGTGGAAACGGAAAGCCAGATGCAGATGCTCAAGGAAGCGGACTGCGATCTGGTGCAGGGCTATTATTTCTCCCGGCCCCTGCCGCCGGAGGAATTTGAAAAATTGATTCTTCGTGAAATAGAAGTAAGGGGGACCCAGGCATGACTATTCAGGAATTGTACGCGAAAATCGGGGGCAATTACGAACAGGCGCAGAAAATTATGAAAATGGACAAGCTCATCGACCGCTACGTGCGCAAGCTTGCTACCAGCGGCACCTATGAAAAGCTGTCCGAGGCGGGAAAAACCATGGACCCCACCATGCTGTTTGAAAGCGCCCACGCCATGAAGGGCGTGTGCGCCAATTTGGGGCTGGACGATATTGCCCATGCCGCCGGAGTGATCACCGAAGAATTCCGCCCCGGCGCGGCCCGGAAAATGACAGACGCCGAAGTGCGGGAAAAGCTGGCCGCCCTGAGCGAAATGTACCAGCGCGCGGTCCGGGGGATCGAGGAGTACGTAGCGGGGGCGTAAATGCCGCAAAAGAGTACAGCGTTCAGATGATTTTGCTGACTGACGTGCCGAAAAAACGGCATTTTGCAAAGGCAATATCATCTGTACTCTCTCCAAATTTGACCACTGCCGGAAGGGAGTGAAAACGCTCTTGTCTGTAAACGCTGAAAAGAATGGCCTGGCAAAATATCTGTCCCCTATGGGGGCGTGGGCGCTGGCCTTCGGCTGTGCCGTGGGCTGGGGTTCTTTTGTGATGCCAGGCAACACCTTTCTGCCCATCGCAGGGCCCGTGGGCACGGTATTGGGTATTGGGATCGGCGCGGTGATCATGCTGATCATCGCCGCCAATTATCATTTCCTGATGAACAAATACCCGGAAGCGGGCGGCGCGTACGCCTATAGCAAACACATTTTCGGCTATGATCACGGCTTTTTGAACGCCTGGTTCCTGATCCTGACCTACGTGGCCATCATCTGGGCCAACGCCACCGCCCTGCCCCTCATCGGACGGAACCTGCTGGGCTCCCTGTTCCAAGTGGGCTTCCATTACGAGATCGCGGGATTTCACGTATACTTGGGCGAAGTGCTTTTGGCCGCCGCCGCGCTGGTCATCGCCGCCGCCATATGCCTTTGCGGCCGCTGCGCGGGGAAGGTTCAAATCGTACTGGCGCTGGTGCTGGTGGGCGGCGTGGCCGTCTGCTTCCTGGCCGCGCTGTTTTCCGGCAGCTTCAATGGGAATAGCCTTTCCCCGGCATATAACCCGGACCGCGCCCCCCTGGCGGGCGCGGTCACCATCATCGCCCTGGCCCCCTGGGCCTACGTGGGCTTTGAAAGCATCTGCCATTCCTCCGGGGAATTCAAATTTGATCTAAAAAAATCCTTCCTGGTTTTAGCCGCCGCCGTGGTTGCAGCCGGAGCGGCTTACGCCATGCTGGCGCTGCTGGCCGTGGCGGCGCTGCCCGAGGGCTGCGCTTCCTGGACGGATTATATTGCCAATCTGGGCGCTTATCAGGGCGTGGAAGGCCTGCCCACTTTCTTCGGCGCGAAAAGCCTGCTGGGCGTTTTCGGCGTGGTGCTGCTGGCCCTTGCCGCCCTGGCGGGCATTCTGACCGGCCTCATCGGCAACTATGTGGTTTCCAGCCGCTTGCTGTACGCCCTGGCGGAGGATAACATGCTGCCCGGCTGGTTCGGCAGGCTGAACAAGCGCCGCGTGCCGGGAAACGCCGTGCTGTTCCTCATGGGCATTTCCATCCTGCTGCCCTTCCTGGGCCGCACCTCCGTGTCCTGGATCGTGGACGTGACCACCGTGGGGGCCACCATCGCCTACGCCTACACCTCCGCTTCCGCCTTCCAAGCCGCGCGGAAGGAAAAGAACAAGCTGTTCATCGTCACCGGCGGGGCCGGGGTGTTGGTTTCTCTGGCGTTTATCCTGTATTTCCTGATCCCGCACCTGCTGGAAGTAACGGCGCTTTCCACGGAAAGCTACCTGATCCTGGCGGCGTGGAGCATCTTGGGCTTTGTTTTCTACCTGCATGCCTTCCGCAGGGACAGCGACCGGCACTTGGGCCGCTCCACCGTCACCTGGATCGTGCTGCTGGCCTTGATCATTTTTACCTCCACGATTTGGATGCATCAGGCCACCGAGACCACCGCCGTGGAGGCTGTGACTCCCATTCAAACCTATTACACCGACAGGCTTGCGCAGGAAGGTGTGGATATCGAAGCCACGGCCACCAAACCCACGGGCGTTTACCTGGAAGAACAGCTGAAAACCATCAGCCATTCCCTGACCGCCAACAGCCTGATCCAGACGGGCTTGATCGTGGCCGCCCTGGTGATGCTGTTCTACATCTATTCCCTGATGCAGAAGCGGGAAAAAGAGACGGAAAGGGAAAAGGTGCTGGCGGAGGAAAACAGCCGGGCGAAAACCAGCTTCCTTTCCAACATGAGCCATGAGATCCGCACCCCCATGAACGCCATCATCGGCCTGGACAGCCTCGCCCTCAAGGACCCGAACCTGATGCCCCACACCCGGGAGCATCTGGAAAAGATCGGCTCCAGCGCAAAGCACCTGCTGGGCCTGATCAACGATATCCTGGATATGAGCCGCATTGAATCGGGCCGCCTGGTGCTGAAAAACGAGGAATTCAGCTTCCGGGCTTTCCTGGATCAGATCAACGTGATGGTCAACAGCCAGTGCGTGGATAAAGGGCTGGAGTTTGAATGCCATATCATCGGCCATGTAAACGATTATTACATCGGCGACGATATGAAACTGAAACAGGTGTTAATCAATATTTTAGGCAACGCCGTGAAATTCACCCCCGCCCCCGGCAGCGTCACCTTTACCGTGGAGCAGCCCCGGCAGTTTGAAGGCAATTGTACCCTGCGCTTCACCATCAAGGATACCGGCATCGGCATGAGCAAGGAGTATATTCCCAAGATCTTCGAAGCCTTCTCCCAGGAAAATTCCGGCGTTTCCAACCGCTACGGCAGCACGGGCCTGGGCATGGCCATCACCAAGAACATCGTGAACATGATGAACGGCGATATCGCGGTGGAAAGCGAAAAGGGCAAGGGCTCCACCTTCACGGTGACGGTCACCCTGAAAGCTTCCAGCCGCAGCGTGCATCAGGAGCACGGCGACGTGCTGCCCGAAAACCTGCGCGTGCTGATCGTGGACGACAGCGAAGTTGCCTGCGAGCAGGCGCAGATGGTGGCCGCCGATATCGGCATCAAGGCCGACGCGGTCATGACCGGCGAGGACGCCTTAGGCCGGGTGCTCAAGCGGCGGGAACAGGGCGTGCCCTATCATCTGGTGATCACGGACTACAAAATGCCCGGCATGGACGGTCTTTCCCTGACCCGGGCCATCCGCGCTTTCGACAAGGGCGAAACCGCCATCATCATCCTCACCGGCTACAGCTGGGAGGATATCCAGCAGGAATGCAACCGGATCGGCGTGGACGGCATCATGTCCAAGCCTTTGTTTACAGACAGCCTGCTGTTTGAGATCCGGCGCGTACTGGAACAGAAGCGCGAAGATGAGAAAAAGGAAGAATCGCCCGCCAACGCCGAAGAAACCGAAAAAACCCCTGAAGCGGAGGAAGGCAGCTTAGAGGGCTTGCACGTGCTGCTGGCCGAGGATATGGAAATCAACGCCGAGATCCTGATGGACCTGCTGGATATGGAGGGCATCTCGGCGGACCACGCGGAGAACGGCCAGATTGCTGTGGACATGTTCGCAAATCATCCCGAAAAATATTACCGCGCGGTGCTCATGGACGTGCGTATGCCGGTGATGGATGGCCTGGAAGCCACCCGTGCCCTGCGCGCTCTGGACCGGCCCGACGCCAAGACCGTGCCCATTATCGCCCTCACCGCCAACGCTTTCGACGATGATGTGCAGCGTTCCCTCCAGGCGGGCATGAACGCCCACCTGAGCAAGCCCGTGGAGCCGGAACGCTTGTACGATACCCTGCGCCACTTGATCAGCGCGGCAGAATAAACGCAATGTATTTTGGTCTCTCAATACAAGCAAAAGACGTTCAGCATGGGTTGAACGCCTTTTGTTTATCCATCACGCTTTCATGCGCATGCCGATGCGGACGGCGCGGAACAGCCTTTCCGCGGCGGAAGCGTAAAGAACGGAGGCTTTCTCCATGGCTTCTTCCAGGCTGATGGGACCGGGGGCGGTGGTCAGCAGGGTGCATTCGCACAGGTCAAACAATTCCTCCGCGCCGTCAGCCATACCGCCCGCCAGTACGGCGACGGGAACGCCTTTGACCGCGCAGCGCCGGGCCACGCCCACGGGCACCTTGCCATAGCGCAGGCTTTGAGCGTCTATGCGGCCTTCCCCGGTAACCGCCAGGGATGCGCCTTCCAATTTTTCATCGAAGTTCACCGCGTCCAGCACTGCGTTGACGCCGCTTTTGAGCTTTGCGCAAAGCACACCGCCCAGGGCAGCGCCCAGGCCGCCTGCCGCGCCCGCGCCGGGAAAGCGGCTAATGTCCCGCCCCACTGCCTGGCTGACGGCGGCGGCATAATGGGCCATACCCGCTTCCAGCTCGTCCCGGATGGCGGGAGAAGCGCCTTTCTGGGGACCGTAAACGAAGGTAGCCCCCTCCGGTCCCAGCAGGGGATTGGTCACATCGCAGATCACGGTGATTTCCGTTTCTGCCAATTCGGGCAGCAGGCCGGAAAAATCAGCCTTTTCCACGCGGATCAGTTCTCCGCCCACGGGCCGGACCGGGTTTCCGGCCCCGTCGGTGAACGCCGCACCTAAGGCGGCGAGCATGCCCAGGCCGCCGTCATTGGTGGCGCTGCCGCCGATACCAACGAGCAGTTTCCTCGCCCCCTGCCGGAGGGCGTGGGCGATCATTTCCCCGGTGCCTAAGCTGGTGGTTTTCCGGGGATCGCGCTGTGCGGCGGGTACATAGGGCAAGCCGCTGGCTTGGGCCATTTCCAGCACGGCGGTCCCATCCGGCAGCAAGCCCCATTCGGCGGTGACTTCCTGAAACAAGGGGCCGGTTACATGCACGCTTTTTCGCTGGCCGCCTGCGGCGCGCAGCAGAGCGTCCACGGTGCCCTCTCCGCCGTCGGCCACGGGAACGGAGACCGTTTCCACACCGGGAAAAACCTTCTCCGCCGCCCGTTCCAGCAAATCGCAGCATACCGCTGCGGACAGGGACCCCTTGAAGGAGTCGGGCGCAAAAATGAATTTCATGGAACATCCCCCTCCTCGCTGTTTTTTACACGGCAGTATAAAAGATGCGGCTCCGTTATATATTCATTATGCGCCGCATGAATCCTTTATAAGATTTGAAAAATAACGTAATTGTTCTATCGTCCCATGAATCATACTCTGGAAAAGCCGGGCGGCTTATGAACGGAACGTAAACTTTTTGCGTTTTTCATTTATTTATGCAGGGAAATAAGCCTATGATGTGTTATAATGGGAAAGAACCTGCGGAGGGGGCTGGAAAATGGCTGGAAAGAGGTGTATAATATCCGTGCTTCCCGCGCGCCGGCGGCTGATTGCCGTAGGCGCGGCGGCGGTGCTCCTGACGGTCCTGCTGCTGATGCTGCCCGGTCCGCCGGTGACGCCGCGGACACCTGGACAGCGTCTTCTGGAAGCGGGCGAAGGCCTGACCGATTATACCGTAACCTTGCGGCTGAACGATCAGGAGGACACCTTGGCCTTCACCGAAACCGTGCTGTACCGGAACGATACGGGTACTTCCCTTTCCAGCTTGGTGGTGCGTACCTGGCTGAACGCCTTCAAGACGGAGGAACTGAGCCCCGCCGCCCTGGAGGAGCTGTACAGCGCCTGTTATCCCGATGGTTTTTCTCCTGGATACCTCATTCTGTACGACGTGCTTTGGAACGGGGAAAGGGCGGCATACGCCTATGTGAACGAGGATCAGACCGCCCTGGAGATCCAAATCCCCACGCTGGGAAAAGGTGAACAGGGGGAACTGACCCTGCGCTGCGTGGCTCAAATTCCCGCCTGCGCCTACCGCGTAGGCAAGGTGGGCCGGGATTATCAGCTTGGTAATGTGCTGCCCCTGCTGTCCCTGTATCAGGACGGGGAGTGGCGTACAGACGTTTACAGTCCCGTGGGAGACCCGTTCGTGAGTCCATGCGCCAATTTCCATGTGACCCTGCATCTGCCGGAGGGCTGCGTGCCCGCCTGCTCCGCGTTCCTGCAAAAAGGAGAGGACGGGGCCCGGCGGGGCGATATGCTGGCTGCCCGGGATTTTTGCCTGTGCGTAAGCCCCGATTATACTACGGCGGCGGGCTGGGCCGGGGAAACGGCAGTATACTCCTGCGCGAAAACGGAACAGGGCGCGAAACGGGCGCTGGATTACGCGAAAAAAGCGCTGGAAACCTATTCAGGGCTTTATGGCGCTTATCCTTACCCGGCGCTGACGGTATGCGAAGCGTCCTTTCCTTTCGCAGGCATGGAGTATCCCGGTTTGTGCATGATCGGGGAGGAAAACTACCGGGAGGACAAGGCCGACACACTGGAGTTGACCGTGGCCCACGAAACGGCGCACCAATGGTTTTACGCCCTGGTTGGGTCGGATCAGACTTTGCAGCCCTGGCAAGACGAAGCCCTGTGCGAATACGCCATGCTGCGCTACGTGCGCGTCCGGTACGGCCAGGGAAGCTATGAAACGCTGAAATACTACCGGGTGGACGCAGCCATGCGGGAAAAGCTGCCCGGCAGCCTGACGCCAGGAAGCCCCATCGATTATTTTAGCAGCCTGGAGGATTACCGAACGGTGGTATACGGCCGGGGAGCGGCTCTGCTGCTGGCCCTGGACGAACTGCTGCCGGGCGGCGCAGACGGCTTTCTCAAGGCTTACGCATCGGAATTTGCCTTCCGCTTCGCCACACGGGCGGACTTTGAAAGCTGTTTGAACCGCTACGCGGGCATGGACCTAAAACCTCTGCTGCTGGATTATCTGGATACAGTGATGGACTGACTCCGCACGTTCTTCCCTTGCCCGGATAAACCGGAATAGAGTTAAGAGAGAGTTGAGATGGAGCTCGTCTGATACGATGTTATTATGTCAGTCTGGATTTCTTTTCGCAGAACGATATAAATCTCAACTCTCTAAAAAACTGATTTTCCTTATAAGCCCAAACGATTACAATGCAGGAATGAGGAATTATACTGATGAGACCGCAGGAATGCTGTGTGCTGATTCCCTCCCTTTCCCCGGATGAAAAGCTGCCCGCCTATGTGAAGGAACTGCTGGCGGCGGATTTTGGCCTGATCCTGGTGGTGGACGACGGCTCCGCCCCGGAATACCAGCCGATTTTTTCTCGAATTGCGGGATGGGATCGTTGCGCGGTGACGCATCACGAGGTAAACAAAGGCAAGGGAGCGGCCCTGCGCACAGGTTTTGCGTATATCAAGGAGCATACCGCGCTGCGGGGCGTGATCACCGCCGATTCCGACGGCCAGCATACCGTGCCTGATACCCTGAAATTGGCCGCCGAACTGAGGAAAAAGGAAGAGGTGCTGCTGGGCAGCCGGGATTTTTCCCGGAACAATCCCAACGTGCCCCCCAAATCCCGCTTTGGAAACCGTTTGACCAGCGTGGTGTTCCGCCTGCTGTATGGAAAATGGCTGCCGGATACCCAAACGGGGCTGCGGGCCTTTGAACGCGGGCTGATCGATTTTATGCTGTCCGTGACGGGAGACCGCTTTGAGTATGAAATGAACATGCTCATTCAGTGCAGCGCCCGGAAAATCCCCGTACGGCCCATCACCATCGAAACCATCTACCACGAGGAAAACAAGGGCACGCATTTTCATCCTATCCGGGATTCCTGGCGCATTTACAAGCTGCTGCTGGGCAGCTTCTTCCGTTACAGCGCGGCCAGCATTCTTTCCTTCCTGGTGGATTACGCGGTGCTGTCTCTGCTCATGTTCTGGGTGTTCGCCGGTTCGGAATATTCGTATATCAATATCCTGGGCATTCAGTTCAGCTTCCGGGCCCTGGTAGCCGCGCCTATCGCCCGGCTCTGCTCCGCGCCGGTGAATTTCCTGCTGAACCGGAATTTTGTGTTCCAGGCAGGCCGTGACCGGGGGGCTGTGGGCCGGTATATCGTCCTGGCCGCGTGCGCGCTGGCGATCACCACCGTGGTGTTCGCGTTCCTGGATCAGTTTGTGACCGTGCCGTTTTTGCACATTTTATTAAAAATCGTCATTGACGTAGCGATGTACGTGGTCAATTACCGCATTCAAAAAGCCTGGGTGTTCCCGCAGAAGCGTCGGGATGTCCCGGCGAAAGGAGAATCAAAATGAAACTGCCTGTGAGGATTATTTGGGCCCTGCTGTGCGCCGCCATGGTGCTTTCAGCGCCCTTTGTGCTGTCCGCTCCCAATATGTTGGGGGAAGTGAAGTGGATGCTGCTGGACGAAATGGAAGGGGAGGACGAAGGTTTCCTGCCCTATCTGCTCCCCCGCGCCTGCGCCGAGGAAGCGAGCGATTACGCCCTGCCGGTGGATTTTACCCCCGGCATGGAGCCCAATCCCGCCCTGTATACCGAAAACGGGTATGAGGACGCTTCCATCCGCGTGCAGATGGAAACCCGGGAAGCGGACGGCATCATCTGGCGCATCGCTTGGGTGGAAGTCGCCTCCCCCACCCAACTGCGCACCGCCATCGCGGGCAAAAAGGTCACCGCCAATTCCACCGCGCTGGTCAAATCCATGGCGGACAAAAACAACGCCGTGGTGGCCCTCAACGGAGATTACTACAGCAACGACCCCAATAAAACCACCTTCGAGTACCGCATGGGCGAAAAAGTGCGGGCCAAGACCAACCAGAAAAAAGATATCCTCATCATCGATGAAAACGGCGATTTCCACATCGTGCTGGCCCAGGCGAAAAAGGATCAGCAGGCTGCGCTGGATGCTGTGGCCGCGGAGCATACCATCGTGAACGCTTTCACCTTCGGGCCCGCCCTGGTGAAGGATGGGGAAACCCTGAAAATGAGCAAGGATTACGGCTATAATCCCACCGGCCGGGAGCCCCGCGCCGCCATCGGCCAGTTAGACCGTCTGAGTTATGTATTGGTCATCGCCGAAGGCCGGGGAGAATCTAAGGGCGTCACCCACCAGGAACTGGCGGATTTTATGGGCGGCTTGGGCTGTCAAAACGCCTTTAACCTGGACGGCGGCGGCAGCGCTACCATGATTTTCAACGGGCAGTATTATAACGCCTTAGGCGGCAGTCCCCGGTCCATGAGCGATATCATCTATTTCGCCACAGCGGTTCCCGCCAGCGAATGGAAAGAGTGACACGTATGTGGGAAGACGCGGTAACAACGGATTTTCTGGGCATGCAGGTATATACCTTCGGGCTGTACGCGGCTCTTGGCATGGCCCTGGCCATGATCCTCCTGAGCGTGCTGCTTCGGCGCGCCCGCTGGCCCAAGGGCGCGGCGGCGCTGACCGGCACGCTGGCAATCGGCTGCGGCTTTGTGGTGTCCCGGCTGTTTTTCTGCTTCATGGATCAGGGGCTGGGCGGCCCCGTGCCCCTGCGGGGGGTGCTGCTGGTGACCGGCGGCGGCTATTCCATGATGGGCGCGCTGCTGGGGGCCTGCATCGGCGCCATCGCCGCGGCAAAAATCATGAAGCAGTCTTCCGCCGCCCTTTTGGACCTGCTGGCCCCGGCGTTTATGCTGTTCGTTGTCTGTGAGCGCCTGGGAGAAGGCTATATCGACGATTTCGGTATCAGCCGCCCTTTGGTGAGCGATTTGCTCAAGGGCAGTTTCCTTGCTATTGAAGGGGATTATGACTGGGTGCTGGCCACCTATCTGATCGAAGCCTTCGTTGCATTCGTGCTCGCCCTGGTGCTGCTCAGGGACGTGAGCAAAAAGGATCGCCGGGCGGGGAACACGTTTTTGCTGTTCCTGCTTTTGTTCGGCGCTTCCCAGGTGATTCTGGAAAGCCTGCGGTTTGATCAGCATATGCATCTTTCCTTCGTGGGCCTGCAGCAGGTCATCGCCATCCTTCTGCTGGCTGCGGGTGTGATCGTGCTGGCGCTCCGGCGGATGAAGGATAAGCGGGGCATGGCCATCGCGGCCCTGATCCTGCTGCCGGTGTCGGCTGGTATCGGGGTGGGGCTGGAATTCGCCATCGACCGCACTACGGTGAACCGCTTCCTGCTTTACGCTGTGTTCATTCTGGTAATGGCCGCGCCCGCCGCCTTAGGCGTGCAGCTGCGGAAGGAAGGATAAACGGGCATGGAAAAAAAAGATATCGAAAGGATCAATGAGCTGGCCCGGAAGAAAAAGACCGTGGGCCTGACCGAAGCGGAGGTGGAGGAACAGCAGCGCCTTCGCCGCACCTACCTGGACGAATTCAAGGAGAATTTGAAAGCTACCTTGGATCAGGTATACATCGAACGGGAAGACGGCACCTATGAAAAGCTGAAGAAAAAGCCGCCGAAGAATTGACGGATGGTATCCGTTGAAAAAAATAATGCTTGCCGTTTCGTGATGTTTCCTGTATAATAGATATGTTGTCTTGAACAAATAAGATGGGAGATGCTTTACCATGCAAAAAAAGACTTTATTGGCCCTGCTGCTGGCGCTCACGGTGCTGCTGAGCGGCTGTGCCCTGGTCTCCGTTGATACGGCGAAGGATAACGCCCGGGTCATCGTGGACGTAAACGGAGAAACCGTCAACAAAGCCGTGATTCACGCGGCGGTGGATAACCAGCTTTCCACGTATGAATATTATAATCAGCTCTATTCCGCCTATTATGGCATTTCTGACCTCTACTCCACCGATGAGGCCACCGTTACTTCTGAAATCATCGACACTTACGTAAATCAGCTGGTCAGCCAGCAGAAGGCCAAGGAGCTGGGCCTGTATGAAATGACCGAGGAAGAGCAGGCCGAGGTGGATACCAATGGTAAGGAATACTACGATTCCTTCATTCAGTCCGTCATCAGCACCTATATGCCCGGCAGCACGCTGGAAGGCGACGAACTGACAGCTGCGGCCGAAAAATACATTGCCGACAACGGCGTGACCACGGTGGACGGCCGCTCCACCCTGGCGGATTTTGTGGCTTCCGCCGCCGATGAAAAGGCTCTGAATAAACTGAGCGATTACATCATCAAGGACGTGGCCGTTACCGACGAAGAGATCCAGGCGGATTTCGACGCCAAGGTGGAAAGCGCCAAAGCCGATTATGAAGCCGATCCCAACGCCTACGGCACCGCTGTGAACGGCGGCTCCACCGTGTATTACGCGCCTGCGGGCTACCGCATGGTGAAGCACATCCTGGTCAAGGTTTCCGATGAGGACAGCAACCTGACTACCGAGAAGCAAACCGCGCTGGCCGACGCCCAGACCGCCCTGACCGACGCCCAGTCCGCCCTGGACGCCGCCGCCGAGGACGCCGATAAGACCGCCCTGCAGGCTGCCGTGGACGAGGCCCAGAAAGCCGTGGACGAGGCGCAGGCCGCTTATGACGAAGCCCAGGCCGCCGGCATGGCCAACGCCAAGGCCAAAGCTGACGAGCTCTACGCCCAGCTGACCACCGAAGGCGCGGACTTTGAAGCGCTCCTGGCCGATAACAACGGCGATACCGCCCAGCCCGCCACAGGCTATGCCATCCGCGAGGGCTTCACCAGCTTTGTGGAAGCCTTCACCAACGCCGCCATGGCCCTCCAGAACGTGGGCGACGTGAGCGAGCCTGTGGAATCCACATACGGCTACCACATCATCAAGTATGTCTCCGCCGTGGAAGAAGGCCCCGTGGATCTCGAGACGGTGAAGGACGGCATTTCCTCCGCCCTGCTGACCGCCAAGCAGAACGAAGTGTCCACCGCCACCATCGCCCAGTATGTGAGCGAAGCCAATGTAAAGACCTATCCCGAACGGATGAACTGATTCTAACCCGATTTGAATGAGCCGCCGGAATTCCGGCGGCCTTTTTCGTATGGTTTTTCACTGGATGGGAAAGAATAGCGTTTGAATCGATGTAAGGAGGAAGCGCTATGAACCCATTCCAGTTAAAGCCTGAAAAAGAGACCGAAGCCTTCATGGACTGGCAGCAGCTTTATCCCCGTTCCTACGACAAGCGGGCGGTGGACCCCTATACCCGCGTTCGGGTAATTTTGATGAACGGCACGGAATTTGAATCCGCGGGCTATTCCCACCAATTCCAGCGCCACGAAAGCAACAACGATCTGCGAAGGGAGCTTTCCATGCTGCGCCGCCAGGAACAGCAGCAGCAAAAGAAAATCGCCTGCTTAAAGCCCATGGACGAGACGATCTTGGAGCATACCATCGGCTACGAGCAGCTGGCGGTGGACCTGACTGCGGGCCTGGCCCAGCGGGTGACCTGCGCTCATGTCAAATCCGCCCTGGATTTTGCGCTGCTGGAGGATTTTGATCATCTGTACCGCTACGCCGACCTGCTGGAAATGGAGCACGGCGAGTATGCCGAAAGGCTGGTGGGCGGTTACACGGAAATCATGCCGGGCCGCCCCACCATTTCCGAGCACCGCTGCCCCATGGACGCTCTCTGCGTACCCGGCAAGCCGGACGCTCAGCTGTTTGATAAAATGGCCGTGCAGGTGATCACCGCCGCCGAGCAGCAGACCATGAACTATTACATGAACGTGTGCGGCTTCTATACCTCCGACCTTGGCAGGAAGCTCTATCAGGAAATCGGCATGATCGAAGAGCAGCACGTGACCCAGTACGGCAGCCTCATGGACCCTGCCTGCACCTGGCTGGAGGGATTGCTCATGCACCAGTACGTGGAAGCGTGGCTGTATTGGTCCTGCATGGAGGACGAGACCGACCCCAACGTAAAAAAGGTGTGGGAGAGCTTCTTTCAAATGGAGGTTGCCCACCTGCACAAGGCGGCGGACCTGCTGAAAACCTACGAAAAGAAGGACTGGCAGCAGGTGATCCCCGGCGGTGAATTCCCCGAACCCTTCCGCTTTGAACCTAACGTCGAATATGTTCGTTCCGCCCTGAACATGGTGGACTTCACTGCGGAAAAGGAAATCTTCAAGCCGGTGAACATGCTGCCCAAGGATTATGATTTCTTCGTGTATCAGAAGGCGGTGAACGCCAACGTGGACGCCGTGCCCAGCCATCAGGTGATCGACCGCTCCATCCGCCTGCGGGGCAAGGATTACCGGGCGGCAACCGCGGAAAGTCCCATCCCCGCCTTGCGGAACCGCACCTTGGACAACACCACCCTGGGCCGCATTTATCAATAACGCACCGATAAAAAAGGGCTGTCGGAACTCCGGCAGCCCTTTTGGAAGGAGGAAAACCATGCTGCAAAAAATCAGGCGGGGGATGGAAAAATGGGGCCATTACCTGCTGGCCCTGCTATGCGCCGGGGTGATTATGCTTTCGACGGTATGGACCCGGCAGCAGCAAGGATTGGAAAACGCGGATCAGGCGGCGCTTTCCGATCAGGGCCAGCGGCTGGCTGAGGCACAGCAGACCCCCGAACCGGCGGCGTTCATCCGGCCCGCGGCAGGGATTGTTACGCGAGGGTATACTGAATCCCCCGTGTTTTTCCCGGAAACGGGTGTGTGGATGGTCCATCCCGGCTTGGATTTTAAGGCGGCAACGGGGGAAAACGTATGCGCGATGGCCGCCGGCACGGTGATTTCCTGCGGAGAGGAAATCAGGATAGACCATGGAAACGGGTTTGAAAGCCTGTGCCGGGGCGTTCTGGAATGCAGGGTGAATCCGGGCCAGAAGGTCCGGGCGGGGGAATTGATTGGCACGGCGGGTTCTTCCGTGCCCTTCGAGGGTCAGGGGCACGTGTGCGTTATGCTGTTTCAGGACGGGAAGCCCATTGTGTTTGGAGAGGATTGGTATTGATAAGAACTGCCGTATGGTTATGTTCAGTGCAATTCATCATAATCAACAGGTACGCGGATTGCAATATTGAACTATTCCGACTTTTATGATAAGATAAGATGGGTTGATCGAAAGAAGAAAGGAAGCACGATGACGCGATCCCGCCTGAATTGCTCCGGGAACATATGAAACAGTTCTGTTCGGATCATCCGTTCCCTGGAAAAAAAGCGGTGCGCCTCTGATAATCAGGGCGCGCCGTTCGTGTTATAATCAGAAAAAGGAACTGCCGAAAGGATGAACGCAAATGAATACACGTCAGGAATGGCTGCAAGCGCTGCTGAGAATCGTTTCCCCCGTATTGGACGCCCTGAGCGAAGGGCGGCTGAAACAAACGCTGCCTTTGGATTTTCACGCTGACCGGGCTCCCTTCGCGCCTCTGGAAGCCTTTGGCCGCAGCATGCTGGGCCTGGCCCCTTGGCTGGAAGCGGATGAAAGCAAATTGGACGAAAACGAACGGACCTTGCAGGAGGCGTGGCGAAAAAAGGCCCTCCTATGCATCGACCGGGCCACCGATCCCGCGTCCCCGGACTTTATGCTGTTCCATACGGGGGGCCAGCCGTTGGTGGACACGGCCTTTCTGGCCCACGCCGTGCTGCACGCCCCCACCGCCCTGGCCGACGCGTTAAACGGGCGGGTGAAAAAGCATTTGGCCGACGCTTTCCGGGCATCCAGGGCCATTGCCTCCTTCGATACCAACTGGCTGTTTTTTACCGCCATGGTGGAGGCGGGATTGTTCGCTTTAGGGGAAGATTATGACGCCATGCGCCTGCTCACCGCCCTGCGCTGCTTCCAAAATTGGTACGTGGGGGATGGGACTTATGGCGACGGGCCGCTTTTCCACTGGGATTACTACAACAGCTTCGTGATCCAGCCCATGTACGTGGACATCGTGAACCGCATGGCGGGGGAACACGGTGAAATCGAAGCCATGCGGGAAATAGTAAACCGCCGTGCGGCCCGGTACGCTTCCGTGCTGGAGCGCATGATCGGGCCGGACGGCAGTTATCCCATCCTGGGCCGTTCCATTTGTTATCGTTTCGGTGCGTTTCAGATGCTGGCCCAGGCGGCGCTGGAGCACAGCTTGGAACCGGGGCTATCTCCCGCCGCCGTGCGCTGCGGCCTGACCGCCGTGATCCGAAAGGTCATGAGCGCGCCGGACATGTTCGACGAAAACGGCTTCCTGCAGCCCGGCGTGTACGGCTGTCAGCCGGAATTGGCGGAAGGGTACATCAACATCGGGTCCCTGTACCTGTGCAGCGCCGTGTTTCTGCCCCTGGGCCTGCCGCTCACGGACCCCTTCTGGGCGGACCCGGACCGGGATTGGACGGGGAAAACGATATGGCAGGGAGGACATGCCGCTATAGACCACGCAGAAGATTAATGCTCCGCACACGCCATCAATTCACTGACAGTGACGAATTCATAGCCCTGTTCCTGCATTTGGGGCAGGTATTGTTCCAGCACCGCTAAGGTGTACTGCCCGTACACGTGCATCAGGACGATAGCCCCCGGCTCGGATTTTTCCAGCATCCGATTGAGAATCTGTATTTCATACTGATCCACAAAGCCGTCCATGCTGTCGAAGGTCCATAAAACTGTTTCCAGGCCCAGGGCGTGGGCAATGGTCCGGTCCCGGTAGGTGGTATAACCGGCGGGGGGACGGTACAGGGTCACGGGCTGGCCGGTAGCCGCTGTAAGGGCCTCGTTGGCTTTGGATATCTGTGCGTAAACGGTAGCGTCGGTTGCAGTGCGCATATCCACGTGGTACATGGAGTGGTTGCCGGTCTCGTGGCCAGCCTGCACGATGGCGGCGGCCGTTTCAGGGTGGCCGGCGGCAAAATCTCCCTGCAAAAAGAAGGTGCTGTGCACGTGATACTGGTCCAGCAGTTCCAGCAGCTTGGCTGTTTGGGCCGGGCTGTTGGCGGCGTCGAAGGTGATGGCGATCTTCTTTTCCTGGGTGTCGATTTTGCGGATGCCTTCCCGGTCAGCGTCATCCAGCGCTAAAAAGCATTCCTGCTGAATGGTTTCCTGCCCATCCACCCGGAAAACGATGCGCAGCATTTGGCCCGTGGGAAAGGATCCCTCTGCCGTAAAGTAGAGGGATTCTTTTTTTCGGTTGTAGGGCACAGTCATCGCCGTCAGCTGGTTTCCCTGTTCGTCCAGTACCGCCAATTCGCCGGTAGGGCTTTCCCGGTTCCGGAAATAGCTGATCTTTACTTCCCGGCCATAAAACCCTACCACCACGGAGGGAATGTCAAAAACCGGGCGTTCGGCCAGGGCGAGGTCCTTCGCTGCACTCAGGAGGATGAGAAGCAGGAACGCACAGCATCGTTTCACGGGCGTTTTCCTCCGTTACAGAGCGGCGATTTTTTCTCCCGCCGCCTGCATGATCTCCGCCACCGCGTCGGAAAAACTGTCAAATTCCGGGTCTTCTACTTGCAGTTCTGGGTGGGACAGGAAGTAGGCGGCGCTTTCCCGGCACGCCTGATCGAAGCGCTTTTGGATCTTCCAGGTGGGAACCAGGCGATGGGCCAGGGTGTTGTCGAAAATCACGGTGTTGGATTTATCGCCCAGCAGCGCCCCTTCAAAATCATATTTCGCCGCTTTCATGAGCAGATCGGTGGGCACGTAGCAGGGCCTGTACACGCCGCCCACGGCCTTGGCTACCGCGCCCATGATCTGGTTCCAGGTGAGCAGCTCCTCCCCGGTGATCTGCACGGCCTGGCCGATGGCATGGATATTGCCCATGAGGCCCACGAAAGCGGGGGCGAAATCCTCGCTGTTCAGCACGGCCCACAGGCTGCTGCCGTCGCCGGGCACGAGCACGGGCTTGCCTTCCATCATCCGTTTCATCACCTGCCACGCCCCCTTGTCGCCGTGAATGGCTACGGGCATGGAACGGAAGCTAAAGGTATGGCTGGGCCGCACGATGGTGACGGGGAAGCCGGAAGCCCGGTATTCCTTCATCAATAAATCTTCAATAGCCGCCTTGTTCCGGGAATATTCCCAATGGGGGTTATGCAGGGGCGTGGCTTCCGTGATTACGGGGGAAGACAGGGGTTTCTGATAGGCGGACGCGGAGCTGATGAAGATGTACTGGTCGGTTTTGCCTTTGAACAGGCGGATGTCCCGTTCCGCCTGGGCGGGCACAAAGGCAATGAAATCCGCCACCACGTCGAAGTGTTCCTTTTCGATGGCTTTCTTTACCGCCGCTTCGTCGTTGATGTCCAGGATCAACTGCTTCGCGCCGGGCACGTCTTGGGGCCTGCTGCCCCGGTTGAGCAGGATCAGGTCCCATCCCTTGGAAACGAGCAGGCGGGAAATGGAGGTGCTGATGACCCCTGTACCGCCGATGAACAATGCTTTCATGGTTCGCGCTCCTTTTTTGTATATTTGGAAATCTTTACCACAATTATAAGGCCTGTTCTTCAAAGAATCAAGTCATGCCATCTTTTCCAGGGCGGAAATCAGGGCGATTTTGCCGTGGGCGTAGGTGAGGCCCCCTTGCAGGTACACGGTATAGGGGGCACGCATAGGCGCGTCGGCGGAAAGCTCGATGGAAGCCCCGCCCACGAAGGTGCCCGCCGCCATGATGACCTGATCGGCGTAGCCGGGCATATCCCAGGGCTCGGGCACGGCGCTGGCGTCGATGGGGGACGCGGCCTGGATGCCCTGGACGAAGGCGATCAGCTTCTGCGGGTCGCCCATTTCAATGGCCTGAATGATGTCCGCCCGGGGCGCGTCAAAGGCCGGAGTAGTTTTCATGCCCAGTAGTTCAAAGGTACGGGCGGCTAAAATGGCGGTTTTCAGAGCCTGGGTGACGGTGTGGGGGGCCATGAACAGGCCCTGATAGAAGGGCTGGTAGTTGGCGGCGTAGCTGCCCACCTCTCGGCCTAAACCGGGAGCGGTGAGCCGGGCTTCGATGCGTTCAATGGCCCGATTGGTCCCCGCCAGATACGCCCCGGTGGGGGCCAGACCGCCCCCCGCGTTTTTGATGAGACTGCCCACGCACACGTCCGCCCCGAAGTGGGTGGGTTCGGTTTCGCAGATAAATTCCCCGTAGCAGTTATCCACCATGATGAAAATATCCGGGCGCACAGCGTGAACGGCTTGAATCGCTTCCTTCATTTCCTCGGGCCGCAGGGAAGCCCGCCAGGCGTAGCCCCGGCTGCGCTGGATCAAAATGACTTTGGTGCTGGGTTTCAACGCCGTCAGCACGCCGGCCACATCGATTTTCGTCTGCCCCTCGCACATCTCCACCTGGGCATAGGAAACGCCCATTTCCTTCAGGTTCCCCGGCACGTTCCCGGAAAGGCCGATCACCGTTTCCATGGTGTCGTAGGGCGTGCCGGTAACGGACAGCAGTTCGTCACCCGGCAGCAGCAGCCCGAACAGGCACAGGGAAAGCGCCGCTGTTCCGCAGGCGATAGCAGGCCGCACGATGGCGCTTTCCGCTTGGAACAATCGGGCGAAAACCCGCTCTAAAGCGTCCCGGCCAATATCGTCATAGCCATATCCCGTGGTGGGGGCAAAATGCCGCGCGGCAATGTCCTCCGCCCGAAAAGCGTCCAGCACCCGCCGGGTGTTTTTCATTTCCGTTTCCTCCAGGGCGGCAAACACAGGCGCGCAGTCCCGTTCCGCCTGGGAAATCAAAGCCTGAATATCCATGGGAATCAACCTCCAAAGGATTTATGATCGTTTTCGCAAATCAAATCCGCCAGCGGTTCCAAATCCTGCCCCGGCGTCCAGGGAAGCCATTGAATCCGCTCGTCCCGCTTGAACCAGGTGAGCTGCCGCTTGGCATAGTGCCGGGTGCGGAGTTTCAGGAGGGAAACCGCGTCGGAAAGGCTCGTTTCCCCGGTCAGCACGGGCCAAAGCTCCTTGTAGCCCAAGCCCTGCATGCTCTGGGCCTCGGGAGAAAGGCCGCTGTCCTTCAAGCGCCGCACTTCGTCCAATAGCCCTTGACGCATCATCTCGTCCACCCGCTGATCCACACGGGAATACAATACGTTTCTTGGCAGGTCCAGGGCGTATAACTGAAAATCATAAGGCGCGTCCTCGGGCCCCGGCATTTTCTGGCTGGACAGGGGCACGCCGGTCAGGTCGTACACCTCCAGGGCCCGCACCACCCGGCGCACGTCGTTGGGATGGAGCTTTTGGGCGGAGGCGGGATCGACCTGCTTGAGTATGTCATGCAGAGCTTCCACCCCCTGGGTATCGGCGATTTCATGATACTTTTTGCGGATTTCCTCGTCGCCGCCCACAGCCCCGTAATCCATGGGCAGGGACAGGGATTGGAGATACATGCCCGTGCCGCCCACCAGGATGGGAATATCTACCCGGTCGATC
>JAFXMP010000179.1 GCA_017530275.1 Clostridia bacterium
AAGACGGCGTGTTTGGCACGATTTACGACGCTTTCAACGACCGGACCCGTTACTACGTATGGGGCTATTTGGACAATACCCGCTGCTGCGACTGGCAGTGGGAAATCAAAGTAGAGAATGCGAAGAATCTGCCTGCCAACGGCTCGCTGGTGACCGTGAAGGGCACCTTCAACGCTTCCGACGACGCGCTGGACGGCTATTGGCTCACCGACCCTGAAATCACCGCCCACAGCCAGTATACCGGCGGCACGGCGGAGCTGAATATGTACACCCTCAGCGGCACGCTGGAGCGGGTGCAGATCCTGAACATCATTTATAAGCCGGAATCCTTCGAGGGCAAAACCTTCTCCGCCTACGGCCGTGTTTATTCCACCAATGTCCTTCAGGACCCCTACTATGACGGCTCCTGGCAGATTCCCTTCGTGACCAAAGAAACCGTGCCCGCCATCGGCACCACCGTGCAGCTTACCGGCAAGGTGGTCAGCGGCGCTCTGTCCAGCGCCACCCTGAAAGCGCTGAATTGATTTTATCCCTTGAATGCCCAAAGCAGAAAAACCGGCCCCGTCACAGCAATGTGAAGGAGCCTGTTTTTTCATGGCTCATTTGAGCCGGACGCTGAAGGAGCCGCCCTCCTTTTGGAAGGGCGGCTCCTGAGGAATCAAGCGGCGATGGCGTTACTTGCCGATCGTCAGGATGGGATTGTGGGGAGCGGGTGCGCCGTCCATATCGAAGGGCGCGTACTGGAATACGATCTCCGTTTCGCCGGTGAGACCGTTCAGATATTCCGCCTTGAGGGTGATGGTATCGCCCTCCAGGATGTAATCCTGATCCGGGGCCAGGGTGTATTCGCCGTTCACGATGGAAGCAAAGCCATAATCGCCGTCTTTCTTGGTCACGACGATATCGCCGTTTTCATTGGGCGCGCCTGCTTCGATGCCGGGCTGCACCAGCATGAACCGGCTGGTGATCTCGGTACCGTCGGCGCTCAATTCAGAAAGCAGGGCGTTGAATTCCTCTTCCGTCAGCTCCGGCATGTCGGGCACGTCCACATCCCGCAGGGCCTTGAACTTGTGATCCTGCACCGTGACCATCATGGGCCAGTATTCGCTGCCGTTGATGACGACCAGCTCATATTCGCCGTCCTCGATCTCAGCCAGGAATTCGTCGGTGAATTCGATGACGAAGCTCTTGGTTTCCGTCTTTTTATAGGTATACTTGGTGCCGGCGTTTTTGATCACCTCATCGAAGCCCTTCTGCACCTCGTCCCTGAAGCGCACGCCGCCGTCCCTCTGCATATTGCCGTTGACGTGGATGCCGTTTTCCATATCGGTGATGGTCACGTTGCCGGATTCGATCAGGTACTGGCCGCCCATCTTGCCGACGGAGGTGGCCACGGTGAAGATTTCGCCGCCCAGGGAAGCGCCGCAGCGCTTGCAGGAGAAGGTGGTGACATACACCTGCATTTCGATGGGCCTGCCGTCCTTGCCCACCGCGGTGCGGGTCCTGCCATGGGAAGCGGTGCTGCTGACTACCTTATGGCCCAGGGCGGGGATGGTGTCGTAGCCGGTTTTACCGTCCTGCGTCGCGGGGCAGTAAATGCACTTTTCGCCGTTATACTGGCCGTCTTTGGTGCAGGTGGGCTCCAGCGAAGCCACGGGCTCGAAATGGTGCTTTCCATCTGGGCTCAAGGTTTTCAGGATTTCCGTTTCGTCCAGATCGCCGCGGGTGCACTTTCTGTGAATAAAGCCTTCGGTTTCGCAGGTGGCGTCCACCTTCTCCACGATCTCGATGTCATGGCCCAGAGGCTGGATGGCGTCGCCGAAGACCTGCTTGCAGATGGTGCACTGATAGGCTTCCTTGCCGAACTCGGTGCAGGTGGGCTCGATGTCGCCCTCCGGATAGCGCACCTGGTTATGGTGTAGCTCCGTCACCCGGCGCAGATGCGCGCCGCAGTCCACGCAGTACGCTTCCTCGATGCGGGGCTGGCTGGGATTCTCGCATTCGCCCGCCTGGACCACGGGAATGGTACCGAAGTGGTGGCCCGTTTTGTTGGCGGAATCGGGCACGCCGCAGCGGGCGCACAGCTTGCAGTGGGTGCCCTGGCCCGGATCGGTCACCAGGGTGGGGCCGTAGTTCCACCATTTGCCGTTTTCAAAGTCGTGGCCCAGGGGCAGCACCTTGTCGGCTTCCGCTTTCCCAGCCTCTACCAGCTTTTGCAGCTCGCTCATGGGCATATCATAGCTGGTATATTTGCAGGTGGGGCAGTAAGCTTCCACGGAAGCGGGCTGGTTGCAGGTGTTCTCCCGCCTAATGGTGATGTTTTCCCAGTCGTGATCCAGTTCGACGACGTAGACGCAGTGATGGCATATTTTGCTGTGCTTTGCCCCTGCGTAAATCCAATCGCCAAATTCATGATTGGGCGTTTCCTCCGCGCCGCAGCGGACGCAGACCCGGATGCAGTGTTCCTCATCCAGCTTATCCCACTTGCTCCAGTTGTGGCCTACTTCGGCACAGGTGGCGTTGTAGGGCGTAGGATCGGGGGTAACCGCCACGGGTGTGGGTTCCGTCGTGGGACCGGGGGTTTCGACGACGACCACTTGCTCCGTAGGCGCGGTGGTGGGTTCGGGGGAAGCGTCATCGGGCTTGGCCAGGGGCACCCACTCGCTCCAGTCGCACTTGCTGCAGGTATCCGTGCGGCCATAATGACTTTCCGAAATTTGACCCGGTTTGCCTTCCACTATATCATGGGCCAGGATTTCGCCGATTTCTTGCTTGCAGATTTCGCATACCGCTTTATGGCCTTGCATTCCGTAGCTGGTGTAGGTGACCCCGGCGTCATGGATGCACTCGCTTGATATCATACTGGCAAACGGACATTTGCTGCATGTATCGGTGGTCACGCGGTAATGGTCTGAAATGGTCACCGTGGTCACCAAATCATGGGGTTCCATCTCGCCGATATACTGCTTGCAGTCCGGGCAGTACATTTGGTGCATGGACGCTCCCAAGCTCTCGAGTTTGGCGTTGGGATGGGTGCAGTCCCCGCTGATCTTGAATTCCTTCCGTTTTTCTCCGATGGACACGCCGTCCAGGGGCTTGATGATGATGACGCCAGTGCCGGGCTTATCGTTGTTTTCGTATTCCACGGTATAGTCCTGACCCTTGATCAGCTCTCTGCCATACAGCGTGACGTTTTCTTCCGGCGTTACCGGTTTGCCGTCGTATTTCTGATCGGGAATATCGGCGATTTTCGCGTCGCTCAGTTTTTTCGGACGGGGCAGGGTCACCCAGGCGGAATAGCCGCACTGAGAGCAAGTCTCATATCGTCCATATTCCAACTCGTTTCTGTAGAATGCCTTGCCTTCCACTATCTGATGGGGCAGGGGGCCGCTGATATCCGTATGGCAGATATTGCATTCTATATGGTGGGTGCCTTTCATATACTTGTCGGTCGAGGCGTCGTTGACATAAGTGACCTCGCCGTCGTGGCGGCACATTTCTCTTCTGTCATGATAATTGCACTCGCTGCATGTATCGGTGATAATCTGGTAATGGCCTTCCGTGGTTTCCGTGGTTTGGATATTATGGGATTCCGGTTCGCCAAGATACTGCTTGCAGTCGGGGCAGTACAGTTGGTGCTGCGCCATGTTAATAGATAGTTTTTTTGCATGGCGATGGTTGCAGTCAGGGGCGGTGATCACAAATTCCTTCCGTATTTCGCCGGTGGATACGCCGTCCACGGGCTTGATGATCACCACGCCGGTGCCGGGCCCGTCGTTGTTTTCATATTCCACGGTATAGTCCTGGCTCCCGGTCAGGTTTTCGCCGTCCAGGATGACGGTGACGTCCGGCGTTACCGGCCCGCCATTGTATTCCTGATCGGGGATTTCGCCCACTTCCGCCTTGTTCAGGTCCTTCGGCAGAGGCAGAGTAACCCAGGCGCTGTAGCTGCACTTGGTGCAGGCCTCGTAGCAGCCATAATCTGTCGGCGTTCTGAAGAAAGCTTTGCCTTGTTCCGTCTCATGGGCCAGGCTGACCCCATAGATATTCTCATGGCAGATATTGCATTCCTCGTGGTGGCCCAACAGGCCGTCGTTGACCATAGTGGTCCCGCCGTCGTGGGGGCACTCGCTTGACTCATGCTTCTTCATATGATTGCATTTGCCGCAGTAATCAACCAACGTGCCCGCTGGGAAATTGGGATCGCCTTCGGATGCCGGGAAGGTCTGAAAATCGTGCGGTTCTTCCTCGGTCACTTCTTTTTCACACACGCCGCAGGTATACGTTGTAACATGCGTATTGTCGTCCTTAGGCAGGCAGCTCTGCCGAATCAACTTGTCTTTGGGATGGGTACATTCCTGACTGCTGTTAGATGGCATTTCAACATTACATTTGTCGCATTTTCCATCGTCGTCATTATCTGCGCAGGTCTGCCGTGTGCAAAACTGCGCTCCGCAGGTACATTCCAGTACGTTAATGTGCGTACCGGGGTTGTTTCCGTCATCCGGGAAGTCGCCAAGCGTTTTGACCTTTTCAGACGGATGCGAGCAGCTGGAATCGCCGCCGAGCCACGTCCCAAAGTCAGATTCCCGCATCATAGCCAGTGCGCTTATGGTGACGAGCACGAGGCACAGTGCCATCACCGCCACAAATGCCAGCCATTTCCAGAGAGTTCTTGATTTCATGATGGAATTCTCCTTTCCTTGTTCAAAGTGCCTTTTCCCTTTTTGAACGGTACCTGTGTCAGGCCCGATCATTCACTTCCTGATGGTTTTACTTCCACTCGTTTTGTTTCATGACGTTCACACGCTCCTTATAAAGAACTTGGCAGAATCGCTGAAAATAAAATACCAAAAAATGGCCCGAAAGTACAGGCTTTCGGGCCGAACGGTCGTTTTGAGGGGCTGAACGGTTTTATTGTTTTTACTTTTATGGCTCACGCGGCCGCCGCGCCTTCCATTGGCGCAGTTTGGCGTTCATTTTTTTCACCTGCCTGCGGGAGGAAACGTACTGCACAAGCCAGATCAAAGCGTAAACGAGCACGAACGTGCCGCCGATCAGCGCGCAAAAGCCCAGCGGCGGCATGTCCATCCAGCCCAGGGCGATCATCGTGCCGAAAAACACGATGGTGCTGCCCACGGAAATCAGGAAATGCGTAAGCGTGCAGCGCAGGATGCTCCACGCGTCGATGCCGTACAGGGCGGAGGTGCCCATGTTCACCGCGCCGTACAGGCCGGAGAGGAAAAAGTACAGGATCAGAGTCCCGCGGTTTTCCTCCCGGGAAAGAAAAGCTTCCGGCTCCAGCAGGGCGTAGAACACGAAGGCCACCGCGATACCCGCGGCAAAGCCCGCCAGGCTGAACACAATCGCCTTTTTTCGTAAGTCCTTCATAAGCTATCCCCTTCTTTGCCTGCCAGCATCGTCAGCCGCTCCTGGATGGCGCGCACAAACCGCCGGGCCACCCAGGTGACGCTGCCGTTTTCAAAAACCACTTGAATGGTGCCCGCCATGCTCAGATCAAAGCTGGCGATCCAATCGATGTTGATGATCTCAAACCGGCTGATGCGCACAAAGCGGTCCGGCGACAGCTTTTCTTCCAGTTCCTGCAGGGAACAGCGCGCCTCATATTCATCCGATTCCGTGCAGACGATCAGCCTGCGCAGTTCCGTGTGCACGCGGATGATGTTCTCCTGGTGCAGGAAGCTTCTGCTGCTGCCTTTGAACACCATGATCGGGGAGCTTTCCTCTTCCGCGCATCGTTCCACCGCGGACGCGATCCGGTCTGTGAGCGCCGTTTTCCTGCTGGCGCGAATGATCACTTCCGGCGCGCCGCACGCGGGATCAAGCTCAAACCGGACGGTAATCTTTTTTTTCATGATTTCTTTCCACCATTTTGCGTTTTCAGTTTGGCGGACGCGAACGAATAGGGGGGCCGCTTTGCCAAACGATCCCAAGACGAGAAATCAAAAATCAAAAAATTACAAACTCATCTTAGCATAACAGCCTCCGAAAAGAAATATTACAGAACCGAACGGTCATTTTTCGCGCGTGAACGGTGCGGAAGGGGGACGGGGGGGAAAAAATCCCAGGCTTTCTATGGGCCAGAAGCCCTCAAACTTTCGTAACCCCAGCACGACAAGCGAAAGCTGTGAATTCTTCCCAACCAACTAACTTCGCTTAACAGGGTCCAGGGGCCGAAGGTCCCTGGTTCAGGGGTTTAGGGGGCCGAAGAGGCCCCCTGCCTCGTCCTTCATTCGCTCATGCCCCGGAATCCCTTTCCCACGATTTCGCTGGAGGAGGTGATGGTTATGAAGGAATGGGGGTCGGTGGCGCGGACGAACAACTGCAAGCGAATGGCCTGGGAGCGGTTGATGACGGTCATGATGATCTTGCGGTCTTCATGGGTGAAGCTGCCCCTGCCGTCCATTACGGTGGCGCTGTGGTGCAGGTTTTCCATAATGAATTTGCAGATGGGGTCGGGGTTGTCGGTAATGATCTGGAACACCTTGTAGGTACGCAGGTTGTCCATCACCGCGTCCACCATGTAGGATTTGAGGAACAGGCCGAACAGGGAGAAAAGCCCCGTTTCCATGCCGAAGGCGAAGCACGCGCCGATGGCCACGATCAGGTCGGCGATGCCCAGGGCCAGGCCGATGTTCATGTGGGAATACTTTTTCACCAGCATGGCGATGATGTCGGTACCGCCGGAGGACGCGTCCACGTTAAACAGAATGGCGGAGCCCACGGCGGGCAGGCCCACGGCGAACATGAGCTCCAGCACCGGCTGGCTGGTCATAGGCGCGGACATGGGGATCAGCCTTTCCAACAGCCATGTCAGCCCCGAGGATACCAGGGCGGAATAAGCCGTTTTCGCCCCAAAGCCCTTTCCTATGAAAGCCGCGCCGACGATCAAAAGCACGATGTTCAGGATCAGGTTCAGGGTGGCGGTGGTCAGGTCGGGGATGTAGTGGGCTGCCAGGATGGAAATACCGCTGACGCCGCCGGTAGTGAAGTGGTTGGGAAATTTGAAAAAATACACGCCCAGGGCCAGGATCACGGTGCCTAAGTTCAGCCAGCCGAACTGCTTCCACCAGTCCGGGGTGAACAGCTTCGCGTTTTGCTTGTCCATTACCGGCCATACCCCATTTCCAGCAGAAAACGGCACAGCGCGTTTCCCCACTCGGCGGCGGGCCCAAATTCCGCCCCCAAGCCGATGCCGTGGTGCCCCTTGGGATATATGTGCAGCTCAAAGAGCACGCCCTTGTCCGCCAGGGCTTTGGCCAGGTCCAGGCTGTTCTGCACGGGCACGCAGTCGTCCTCCGCCGTGTGCCAGATAAAGGCGGGCGGCGTGTCGGATGTCACATGCTCTTCGGCGGAATACCAGCGGGCAAGCTCTTCGTTTTCCCATTCCTTGCCCAGCAGGCTCTGGCGGCTGCCCAGGTGGGTGTATTCGCCGAAGGAGGCCACCGGATAGCAGGGAATGAACACGTCGGGCCGGGAGGAGAAGCGCTCCACCGGGTCGGCGCTTTGGGGGTTGCCCCCGTCATAATGAACGGCGGCGGTGCAGCACAGGTTGCCCCCGGCGGAAAAGCCTAAGATACCCACCTTGGCATAGCCCAGGGAACGCACCAGCCGGATGGCCTGGGCCGCGTCGGTCCAGGGGGCCAGGCGATGGCAGGGGGCTACCCGGTAATCCAGTACGTAAGCCGCGATGCCCTGGAAATTCAGCATCCGGGCGATGGGGTCGCCCTCGTGATCCGCCTTCATCACGTAGCCCCCTCCGGGGCAAACCACGACGGCCCCACGGGCCCCCTCCACGGGAAACGCTTTCAGGGATGGCTGCGCCTGGCCCGGGCTGTCCGCCGTATAGGGCGCTTCACCGGGCCAAAGATAAAGGATTTCCTGTCCGTCCATGGTGCCTCTCTCCTTTGAAATCGGTACGGTACTTCCTTTGTATTTTACGCCATTTCCGCCGTGACTGCAAGCCATAGATAAGCAAGAGGTGACATTTGAGACATGTTTTTGTATTTTTAAGCCGCTTCCCCTTTTATTCGAGCCCAGGGGATGCTATACTGTATCCGTCGCAAGGAAACAGGGAACGGCGGCCGAAAAGGGCCGGGCGTTCCAAAGGAACACAAGGAGGAACAAACGATGTCTCAATTCACCACGCCCGTCAACACCCGGAAAACGGCCAGCCCCAAGAGCATGAAAGCGCTGATAATCGCGCTGGTCATTATCCTGGCGGCGCTGATCATCTTTTTCCGCTGCACCGTGCAGATCGATACCGGATACACTGCCATCGTGACCACCTTCGGCAAGGTGGAGGATTACACCCTGGAGGCCGGTTTCCACATGAAGAGCCCCTTCCAGGAAATCATTCTGATGGATAACCGGGAGCAGAAGACTCCCTTCTCCACCCAGGCTTTTTCCAGCGATATCCAGCAGGTGGACGTGGTAGGCTCCATCAACTACGCCATCAATAAGTCCACGGCCATGACCCTGTTCCGGGAAGTAGGCACCGATTACTTCAACAAGCTGGTATACCCCCGCATGCTGGAAAACACCAAAGCCGTATTTTCCAAGTACACGGCTGAAAACCTGGTCAGCGCCCGGGAGCAGCTGTCCATCCTGATCCGGGATAACCTGAGCAAGGAAATGGATCGCTACGGCATTTCCATCATCTCCGTATCCATCGAAAACATCGACTTCACCGACGCCTTCACCGACGCCGTGGAAGCAAAGCAGGTGGCCGCCCAGCGCAAGCTGCAGGCTGAAATAGAACAGGAACAGAAGACCATGGAAACCCAGCAGGCCGCCCAGCGCCAGAAGATCGAAGCCGACGCCAAGGCCGAGGTGCTCAAGATCAACGCTGACGCGGAAGCCTATTCCACCAAGGTAAAGGCGGAAGCGGAAGCCGAGGCCAACCAGAAGATCGCCCAGAGCCTGACCGAGAACCTGATCCAGTTTACCCAGGTGCAGCAGTGGAACGGCGAACTGCCCACTTACGTTTCCGGCGGCGCGGCGGAAGCCCTGCCCGTGCTGAGCCTGAACGCCCTGGATGCCGGAGCGCAGGAAACGGAAGAATAATCCGGTACCTTACAGATTGGAAGGCCGTTTGGCGGATGAAGCCAAACGGCTTTTTTTGTACGGCCAATGCGGGATCATTGGTGTTTTCGCAGAATATAAGTCGAGGCACAACCAAGAAGCGGACGCTTGCATTTGGGGCGGGGAGATGTTATAATTCAATCACTTTCACATTTGGGAGGGAAATTTCTTGGAAGACCCGATAGGCCGATGGTTTTTGGAAGTGCTGATACTCGGTCTTTGCGGCCTGCTGGCGCTGTGCCAGGCTGCGCTGACAAATGCAAACGAAGGAAAAGTACGCGCTGCCGCTTCGGAAGGGGACGGAAGGGCGAAGAAACTGCTGCCTTTTTTGGATCAGCCGGAGCCGGTGATCGCGCTGCGGGGGCTGCGCACCCTGTGCCTGCTGCTGTTCGCCGCCCTGGGGATGGAGCTTTGCCAAGGGGCGGGGCTGCCCTTTGCGGCGGCAGTGGTGATCTTCTGCCTGATCGCCGCGCTGCTGATCATGATCCTGTGTAAAATGACCCCGGAAAAGGTGGGGCGCAAGCGGGCGGATCAGATCGCCCTGACCCTTCGGCCCCTGATCGCCTTCGTCACCCGGGTGATGACACCCTTCACCGCCCTGGAGCGTATGGCGGCGCGGAATTTGGCCCGGCTGTTCGGCATCGATCCCCATGACCCGGACGAGGAAGTGACGGAGGAAGAGATTCGCGCTATGGTGGATATGGGCGGAGAAAACGGCGTGATAGAAAGCGACGAACGGGAAATGATCAAGAACGTGTTCGATTTCGGCGACCTCACCGCCGCGGACTGCATGACCCACCGCACAGACGTGACCTCCATCTGGATCGGCGACGATCAGGAAACTATTCTGGAAACTATCAAGGAAAGCGGCCTTTCCCGGTTCCCGGTGTATAAGGATGATATTGACGACATCATCGGCGTGCTGTCTACCCGCGAATATCTGCTGAATATGAGCGACAAGCATCCCCGGCCCCTGCGCACGCTGCTGCGGGACCCCTATTTCGTGCCGGAGACCGTGCCCACGGACGTGCTGCTGCGGAACATGCAGCACGTAAAAACCCATATCGCTATCGTGGTGGACGAGTACGGCGGTATGAGCGGCATCATCACCATGGAGGACCTGTTGGAAGAGATCGTAGGGAATATCTACGATGAGTTCGACCCCGCGTCGGAAAGCGAAATTCAGGCGCTGGGGAACGATACCTGGCGGATCAACGGCGGGGTGGAGCTGGAGGCGGTGGCAGAAGCCCTGAAAATCACCCTGCCGGAGGATGAAGACTACGATACCCTGGGAGGCCTGATTTTCAGCCGTTTTTCCACCATTCCCCAGGACGGAACCACGCCCAGCCTGACGCTGTACTGCACCGAGGACGGGGAAGCGCCGGAAGAGGGGACGGCGGATCAAATCGAAATCCAGGTGGAAACCATTCTGGACCGCCGGGTGGAATGGGCCAAAGTGCGCGTGATCCGCGCCGGGAATGTGGAAGAAAACACGGATACGGAAGAATAAGGAACTTGAAAAGGGGCGCGGCGAGGTCACGTCCCTTTTTTTGACGTTTTTTGCAGGGAAAAGCCGCGGGGAGGCGAAAAGAAAAAAAGGGTATTGTCCCTATGGAAGATGATTGCAGGATTCTTCGTTGATTGTGTATCAACTTGCAAAGGATGAAATGTTATGTGGATTTGCCAGCGATGCCAGACAGAGAACAGAGATTCAGCTCATGCTTGCCGCCAATGCGGGACAGTGCGCGCCGCGGGACGGTTCGGCTCCGCGCCGCAGCAGCATTCAGGCATGGGTTCCGCGCCGCCCCGGGTGATCGCGGCCAAGCCCGCGCAGGGCCAGGAGCCGTCTCCGCCCAGCCCCACCCGGTCCGGCTATCAGCCTCCGGAAGAAAATGTCCGCGCGCCGCGGCAGAAGAAGGGCGGCTTGGCCCGGCTGGTGGGCGTAGTGCTGTGCGTGCTGTTGCCGATACTGACGCTGGTGCTGGCCTGGCAGCAGCGGGAACTTCTTCGCCCCGTCCTCGCGCCCCTGATTACGGGGGCGGAAGCGCCGGACTGGCTCAGCTGGACGTGTTACGGCCTCCTTTCCCTGACCGCCGCGCTGATCGCCCTGCTGCCGGGGCTGTGGACGCTGCTGCTCAACAGAAGAAAATGATGAAAGAAGGTTTGAACAGTGCTTTCGTTTGAAAACGATTATTCTGAAGGGGCGCATCCCCGGCTTTTGCAGGCGCTCATGGACACCAATTTCATTCAGCAGGTGGGCTATGGGGAGGACGAATACAGCCTGCGGGCCAAGGAAAAGATCCGGGCCGCCTGCCAGGACCCGGAAGCGGACATTTTTTTCCTGGTGGGCGGAACCCAGACCAACGCCGTGGTGATCGACGGCCTGCTTTCCGGCACGGAGGGCGTGGTGGCCGCCAGCACGGGCCATGTGAACGTCCACGAGGCCGGGGCCATCGAATATACGGGGCATAAGGTGCTCACCGTGCCCGAGCGGAACGGCAAGATCGACGCGGAGGATCTGCGCGCCCTGCTGACCGCCTTTTACGCTGATCCCACCCATCCCCATATGGTGTACCCCGGCGCGGTGTACATTTCCCATCCCACGGAATACGGCTCCCTCTACTCCCTTTCGGAACTGACAGCGCTGAAAGCGGTATGCGCGGAATATGGCATCCCCCTGTTTTTGGACGGGGCGCGGCTGGGCTACGGTCTCATGAGCTATGATACCGACGTGACCTTGCCGGACATCGCCCGCCTGTGCGACGCTTTTTACATCGGAGGCACCAAGGTGGGGGCCTTGTGCGGTGAAGCGGTGGTGTTCCCCCGCCATGGCGCGCCTAAGCGCTTCATCACCCACATCAAGCAGCACGGGGCCATGGTGGCGAAAGGGCGATTGATTGGCGTGCAGTTTGATGCTCTGTTTACCGATGGGCTTTATTTTGACATCAGCCGCCATGCCATCGAGATCACGGAGAAAATGAAGCGGGGCCTTGCCGCGCTGGGGATCGCTTTCTTCCGTCCGTCGCCCACCAACCAG
The DNA here is from genome assembly GCA_017530275.1 of Clostridia bacterium. The sequence continues at coordinate 12,143 of JAFXMP010000179.1, forward strand.
CAGTTTGTGATCTTGGAAAACGACGTGCTGGACCGCATCAAATCCCAGGTGCGGTATTCTTACTGGCAGCCTTACGACGAAAACCGTTCCGTGGTGCGCTTCGCCGCCAGCTGGGCCACCCGGGAGGAGGACGTGGACGCGCTGGTGGAGATCGTGAAAGGCTGCATGAATTAAGGACTGTGCTTGAAAGAGAACATAGAACGCACAAGGGACAGTTCAAGACCGCTGAAAAAGCCTCCGGGTTTATTCAGTACAAGGCGAAAGAACCGTCCCCTGCGCAATCCTGATCTATGCCGATCAGATAGAAAATCCAATGTCAACACGTCAGGGAAAGGTTTGGAGGGGGAAAAAATGATGCATGATTTTGATACGTATACGCTTTATGAAATCAAAAAAAGAAATGTTTACTCCGTTCGGATCAGGGTTATCCTGACCGCTCCCGTAAACGGATCGGTTCTCAAGGCCGCTTCCGAAAAAGCCTTTCGTCGTTTCCCGTACTATGCCAGAAAAGCCGTGGTAAATAATCAGGATGCTTACGAACTGACGCCCTGCGAAAAACCAATCACAGTGTCGCCGGATGACCATATCGTTCGCCTGGGAACACCGGACACAAACGATCTTCTGTTTGCCGTTACCTATGAAGGAAAGAATGTCTATTTCAGCTTCGCGCATAACTTCTGCGGGGCTTGCGGCGCTATGCGATGGATCAAAGCCACATTGTGGCAATACCTGACGGACCTTGGAAACACGATTGACAGTACGGGGATCATCACAGGGAATACACCCATGGAGCCCGCAGAATACGCGGAGCCGGATATCGACGCGCTTCCATACGATTCGCCGGTGGGCAATTTGGAATTCCCGCACGATTCATTCACCCTGATGTCGGATTATATGGCTTTCATGAAAGATCCGCATGGCGTGATGGGGTACTACCCGATCAGCATACCCAAAACGGAACTGATGAAATACGCGCGGGATAACGATGGAAGCCCCAATTCGATCATCTCCTCCATCCTGTTCAGAATGTGCACCCGGGTGTTCCCCGATGAAACCAAGTTTTCCGGCCGAATTGCCTGTAATTACCGGACGGATGTTGGATGCCCCGAAACGTATCGGGATATGGTCAGGCAGCTTTATGTGCCGTATCGGATCAGCATGAAGGACTGGCCCATTGAAAACATTTCAACGGTGACGCGAAGCCGCATGTATGTTCAGATGCAGCCGGAAGTAAGCTGGGAGGAATGCAGGAAAGTGGCTGCTTTCCGCAGGGAAATAGACGCGCAGCCCGATCTGAACAGCAAAGCAAGTTATGCTGTCGATCACAGCCCGACTCTCCACGGAACACCCTCAACCTTTGTTATCAGTTATGTCGGAAAAGTGGAATGGGGCGGGCTTGCGCCGTTTATACAAGGCGTTTATACAATCACCTTCGGTCACGTCATGGTAGAAATCAACGCAACGAACGAAAGCTTCTGCCTCAGCTTCCAGACAATGTATCACCACGAAAAATATATTCAGGCATTTACGAAAATATTGGATGAAGAAGGGCTTTCCTATACGGTTGGAGCACTTACAGAAAGACGTCTCCCGGAAATCATCCTGCCGCCTATGGCGGAATAAAACCGGAAGGGGCATTTCACCAAACAGAGAACACAAAGGACGGTTCTTTGTGCTGAATGGGAAAGCTGATAGCCCCGCCAGATCAAGTTAATCATCAGTAAAAAAGTGTTGAAATCGTTAAAGCTTTTTCAGCCGGAGGAACACATAGAACCGTTCCTTGTGCATTCGTTACTTTTCAACGAAGTTGAGCGTGGCGTATTTGGCGATATGGGCGGTGAGAAGCTCGTCGTAGGCTTCGTTTCTTTCGTAATGAGTATAGCCGATCTGCCAGAGGCCGAAAGCCGCGAAGTTTCCGATGATTTCCCATACGATCATCTCATCACTGAACAGGGAAGATTGACGGGCAACTCCGATCACGAAAACGCTGACAGAGAACAGGCTCAGGATTCGGCGGTAACGGTTTTCCAGCAACTTCACAATGCCGTCTTCTTCCTCCTCGTAGTGCATCCTTAGCACTTCCCGCATCGTATCCTGCACGCTTTCGGTGACGGGTACCGAGCACAAAAGGTTAATCCGCAGCGGGGATGGAACCCGCATAGCGGAAATATACCGTTTGATCGCGGATGCGTATTCCTGGTTGATCGCCATCTTCGGGCCGACTTGAATCGGATCGAAAAAGGCTTTCGGGTCTTTCAAGTGTAGATCCAGTATGGAAGCTGCGCGGGACCGAATGCTGTTCCACTGTTTTGCGTCTCGGTTCGTCTGGGAAATCGTATAGGCCAGAAGGATCATGGTAAGCATCGTGATGTCAAAAATCCCATTTGTCCTTCTTCCAACGGAGCCCGTCATGCTCAGGATGATGACGACTGCTTCTGCGGCGCAAAGAATTGCGAGCAGCAAAGTGCCGAACGTGTAACGCCGCTTCCTACGGTAGAAAAGCAACGCGGCAAGGCCGGATACGATGCCGATCATGTTTTTTGTCCAGATACCCCATGGAAGCGGAATATAGGATAAGTAGGGGGAACCCGATGCGGCCAGATAGTTCCGGATCAGAAGCTCGTAGACCAAATTGAGCGCGGATACAAGGATGACACAAATCCCGATTCGTTTCAGATTCCGGTAATACAAACTCATTCTTTTTCACCTGCTTCCGGAAACGCGTGTGTTCTTATGTTTCGCCAAATGATCAAAAACTCCTGCCGGATGAGCTAAAGTCAGCCGCGCCGCCGATGGAATACACAAGGGACGGTTCTTTGTGCTGAACGGGAAAGCTAATAGACCCGCCCAGTCAAGTTCATTATCAGGAAAAAGTGTTGGTATCTCAAAGGTTTTCAAACGCAAGAACACGGAGAACCGTCCCGATACCGCCTTTTGTCCAACAGAATAACGATAAACTTTTTTCAACATTTTTCGGCTTTTTCCCTTGCATTTCGGAGCGGTCAGGACTACAATACATGTTTGCGTGAAAGCGCAAAATGCGGATGAGCGCACAGGCGCAGCCGTGGCGCGTCCCGCCGCTTCCGCATGGAATAAGCGGCGGGCATCGAAAAAGAAAGATGAGCGCACGGGCGAAGCCGTGGCGCGTCCCGCCGCTTCCGCATGGAAAAGCGGCGGGCATCGAAAAAGAAAGATGAGCGCACGGGCGAAGCCGTGGCGCGTCCCGCCGCTTCCGCATGGAATAAGCGGCGGGCATCCAAAAGAAAGGAAGAGAATCATGCAGGTATTCGTATTCGTTTTGAACCGGACCGAGCATTTGGAAAGCCTGCTGCAGTCCTTTGCCGATCACGGCCTGCGGGGCGCCACCGTGCTTGACAGCCGGGGCATGGCCCGCATTCTGCACACCGAGGATGAAATGCCCATCTTCTACGGCCTGCGCGCCATCATGGAGCCGGAGCACCGCAGCAGCAAAACCATTTTCATGGTGCTGAAGGATGAGCAGGTGGATATTGCCCGCAAGGTGGTCAACGAAGTGACTGGTGGGCTGGACGTGCCCGACAGCGGCATTATGTTCGCCATACCGCTGACTATGGTGGAAGGACTGGAAAAGAAGAAATGAACACCTTGCTGCTGATCGGTATCGCAATGGGCGCGGGTCTGCTTATGAGCCGGGGAGCCCGCGCCGTTAAACTGCCCAATGTGACGGCCTTCCTGGTGGCGGGCCTGATCATCGGCCCCTGCGTGGCGGGCATCTTATCCCGGGAGCAGGTGGCATCCATGGGCCTGATTTCAGACGCGGCCCTGGGCTTTATCGCCTATGCCATCGGCGGGGAATTCAAACTGAGCTACCTGAAAAAAATCGGCAAAGCGCCTTTGACCATTACCGCTTTCCAGGGCCTCGCAACGGCGTTCTGCGTGGACGCAGGCCTGATCGCCTTCGGGGTGGACGTGCCCCTGGCCCTGCTGCTTGGCGCTATCGCGCTGGCTACCGCTCCTGCCGCCACCCTGATGGTGGTGCGCCAATACAAGGCCAACGGCCCTGTGACCCAGATGCTGCTGCCCGTTGTCGCCATGGACGACGCTTTGGGCCTGATGGTGTTCAGCATTTCCGCCTCCGTGGCTCAGGGTATGCTGGGTGGCGCTGTCACGGTTCAGAGCATGGTGCTGACTCCCATTCTGGAAATCATTGGCAGCATCGCCCTGGGCGGCGCCCTGGGCTTGGTGCTGGCTTTCGGGGCCCGGTTCTTCGCCAGCCGAGGCAATAAGCTGGCCCTCAGCATCGCCCTGGTGCTTGCTGGCGTGGGCCTGTGCGATATGTGGAACCTTTCTTCCCTGCTGGTGTGCATGATGATCGGCGCGGTGATGGTGAACCTGAGCCAGCAGCGTGAAGTGCTTATGGAGCAGTGCGACCGCTTTACGCCGCCTCTGTTCCTGCTGTTCTTCGTGCTTTCCGGCGCGGACCTGGATCTGTCCGTGCTGCCCAGCGTGGGCCTGATCGGCGTGGGCTACCTGCTGCTGCGCTGCATCGGCAAATGGGGCGGCACCATGCTGGGCGCCGTGTGCGTGAAAGCGGACAGCAACATCAAAAAGTATTTGGGCCTCACGCTGCTTCCCCAGGCCGGCGTCGCTATCGGTATGGCGTCCCTGGTGGCGGCTCGGTTCCCCACCCTTGGCAGCCAGGTAAACACCATCGTGCTGGCGGGCGTGCTGGTCTTTGAATTGATTGGCCCCGTCATTACCAAGCTTGCCCTGACAAAGGCGGGAGAAATCACCCCAGGCAAATAAATGCGGCATCATCCTGCGGCTTTGGGAGAAGCGTTTCCTGGGCCGCTTTTTTATACTTTTGGTCACGAAGTCAGAAGAAATAATGAGGCAGGGGGCTTCTTCAATCCGCAGCCTGTTACTCAATCGTCATATAGTCATCGTCAAACAGTATATTATACGTACATAATTGCAATATCATATTTTTGTTAAAAAAGTAAGAGCTTTCTTTGCTTTTCCTTCCCTTTTCTTTTCTATAAGCGGTATAGTCGGGGGAGAGGCTGCCCCTCTTAGCGTTTTCGAATGGAAAAGTGTCGACCTGCATGGTATAATAACGAGGCGACCGGCGCGAAGGGCGGTCGGCCGTCTTGCCGGGCCGCGAATGCGTGCATGGCAAGCGTTATGGTATAAATAACGAGGCGACCGGCGCGAAGCGCGGTCGGCCGTCTTGCCGGGCCGCGAATGCGTGCACGGCAAGCGTTATGATATAATGAGAAGCGAATATTTCTAAAAGAAAGACAGGGACGGTGCGGATGGAGGATCAAAAAGAAAAGAAGGAAAAAAGCCTGCCGCGGCTTTTTTGGGGCGTTTTCACGATCAGCGCCTTTACCTTCGGGGGCGGCTTTGTGATCGTGACCTTTCTCAAAAAGAAATTTGTGGATGACATGGGCTGGATCGACGAAAATGAAATGACAGATTATATCGCTCTGGCCCAATCCACCCCCGGTTCTATTATGGTGAACGCCGCTATTCTGCTGGGCTGGAATACCTTAGGCTTTCCCGGTATGCTCACGGCGGTGCTGGGGTCCGTGCTGCCGCCCATGATCATTTTGGGCGTTATTTCCATTTGCTATGCCGCTTTCGCGCAAAACCGCATCGTGGCCCTGGCGCTCCGGGGCATGCAGGCTGGGGTCGCCGCCGTGATCCTGGACGCCGCGCTGAATATGGGCACGAAGGTGATCAAAGAAAGATCCGTCCTGCATACCGCCCTCCTGATTGCCGCTTTCGTTGCGGCGTTTTTCCTGAAAGTGAACGTGATGCTTCTGATTTTGGCGGCGCTGATCATCGGCGTGGGGGAAGCCCTGCTCTCCAAACGGAGGGAGGGAAAACAGCCGTGATTTATTTCCAGCTCTTTTGGAGCTTTTTCCAGGTGGGCCTGTTCTCCATTGGCGGCGGTTACGCGGCGCTGCCCCTGATCCAAAGCCAGATCGTGGAAATCCACGGCTGGCTCACCGCGGCGGAGTTTTCCGATCTGATCACCATTGCCGAAATGACCCCGGGCCCCATCGCCATCAACGGGGCTACCTTTGTGGGCATCCGCTGCGCCGGGGTGATGGGGGCTATGGCTGCGACCCTGGGCTTTATCCTGCCCGCCTGCGTGCTGGTGTCGGTATTGGCCTTGCTTTACAAAAAATACCGCACCCTAACGCTTATGCACAGCGCGCTTTCCTCCCTGCGGCCGGTGGTAACGGCCCTGATTGCCTCGGCGGGCCTGAAAATCCTGTGGGAAGCGCTGCTGCAGGGAAGGGAACTGCTTCCGCAGAACGTGGACTGGCTGGCGGCGGCCCTGTTCCCGGCTGTTTTCTTCCTGATCCGGAAAGCAAAATGGAATCCCATCCTCGCCATGGTGTCCAGCGGGGCTGTCTATACGGCGGTCCATCTGCTGCTGCCAGGATGAAAGGCGAATGGAGGGGATTGGCTGAAGGGCTTCAAGAACGCTTTCAGTGAGTTTGGAGGGTGGAGAGTGGAGGGAGGAGTTATATATAATGATTCGCAGCTTATCCTGCAAGTTACTATTCAAAAGTGACAGACAATTCAAAACTCCACCCTCCACCCTCCAAACTCCACGCTCACTTAAAGTGTCTATTAAGAAGGGAAGGAGCGCTGTCTATGTGGGAAACCGATGGAGAAACCCTGCTGTTTTTTTCGGGGCATCCTGCTGCCCTGCCGTTATATATGGGGCTGGAGGAAAAGCTTTTTGAACTGTTTCCCCAGGCGCAAAAGCGCGTGCAGAAAACGCAGATCACATTTTACCACCGTCACGTGTTCGCCTGTGTTTCCTTTGCCCGAGTCCTGCGGAAGCGGGATCAGCCGGAAGGCTCCCTGGTGCTGACTTTGGGACTGCCGTCCCCGCTGAAGTCTCCCCGCGCCGCTGTCCAGACCGAGCCGTATCCAGGCCGATGGACCTGCCATCTGGTGCTTCAGGGTCAGGGGGAATTGGATGAAGAGCTGCTCGGCTGGCTCCGGGAAGCTTATGATTTTTCAGAAAGGAAATAAAAAGCGGGCTTCCGGCGCATGCTATTTACAGCGTCTGACCAAATTTGGAAAATATAGGTTGACAAACGGATTTTTATGTTGTAAAATTAGATTTGATGAAAGATATTAGGACGTAAACCGGAAGGAAAAGGAGATTGCCATGGACCGTTACGATATCGCCATCATCGGCACAGGTCCGGCGGGGGTATCCGCCGCCATTACGGCCACCATCCGAAACAAGAAGGTGCTGCTGCTGGGCAGCCGTGACCTGACAGAAAAGCTGGGAAAGGCCCACCAGATACAGAATTATCCCGGTTTTCCCGCCGTGTCCGGCTCGGAGCTGGCGGCGGCTTTTCAGCGGCATCTTGCGCAGATGGGGATCGGGATCACAGAAAAGCGGATCAACGCCGTGTATGCCATGGGCGATTATTTTGCCCTCCAATCCGGGGACGAAATGATGGAAGCTTCCGCCGTGATCCTGGCCACCGGCGTGGTTCAGGGCAAACCCTTGCCCGGCGAGGAAGAACTATTGGGCCGGGGCGTCAGCTACTGCGCCACCTGCGACGCGCCGCTGTATCGGGGCAAACGAACCGCCGTGATCGGCTACAGCCCAAGGGAAGAGGCGGAAGCGGCGTTCCTTTCGGAAATCTGCGCACAGGTGCTGTATTTCCCTGTATATAAGGAAGAAACCAGCCTGCCCGATTCCGTGACCGTGATCCGGGAAAAGGTAAACGGCATCGAAAACGCGGGAGACGGCGTGATGGTCAAAACCGCGGAAAACGGGTATACTGTGGACGGTGCGTTCGTGCTGCGGGAGGCGGTGGCCCCGGGCCAGCTGGTGCCGGGTCTTGAGGTATACGGCAGCCATGTGGCGGTGAACCGCGCCATGGAAGCCAGCATTCCCGGCGTGTTCGCCTGCGGAGATATCACCGGCACGCCCTACCAGTATATCAAGGCGGCGGGAGAGGGCAACGTGGCCGCCCTGAGCGCAGTCAAGTATCTGGACGCACAAAAGCGATAAACAATGAAAAGGAGAGAAAAATCATGGTAAAGAAGATCAATGCGGAACAGTTTGCGGAAGCAAAAAAGAGCGCAGTGGCGCTGGTGGATTTTTCCGCCACCTGGTGCGGCCCCTGCCGGATGCTGGCCCCCGTATTGGAAGGGATCAGCGAAAAGCTCCAGGGTCAGGTGGATTTCTACAACGTGGATGTGGACGACGCGCCCAGTCTGGCGGCGGAATACAAGGTCAGTTCCATTCCGTGCCTGGTGCTGATGAAGCAGGGCCAGCTCGTGGACCAGTCCATCGGCTTCAAGCCGGAAGCTCAAATTCTGAACTGGATCAAGAGCAAACTGTGAAACCTCGACGCCTTCACGTCTGCAAGGAGGCCGCTATGGAACAAAATCAGCAGCAAACTGCCGGTGAGGACCTGCCGCAGCTGCATTTGGACAGCCAGCTATGCTTTCCCCTGTATGCTGCCGCCCGCAAAGTGGTGAATCACTATACCCCTTACCTAAAGCCCTTCGGGATCACCTATACCCAGTATATCGTGCTGCTGGCCCTGTGGGAAAGCGGCAGCGCCACCGTGGGCGATCTTTGCCGCCGGCTGTACCTGGATAACGGCACCATCACGCCATTGCTGAAAAAAATGGAGGAGATGGGCTTTATCGCCCGCAGCCGTTCCAAGCAGGACGAGCGCGTGGTCACCGTGACGGTGACGGAAGCGGGCTGGGACCTGCGCCAGCGGGTAAAAAACGTGCCCTTCCAGGTGGGCAAATGCATCCCTATGACCCAGGGAGAAGCGTTCAGTCTGTATCAGCTGCTGCGCAGGCTGGTGGAACAGTTGGATTGACGTAAACGTCAAAAGAGCGTCAAGCGGAACTGAAAAACGAATCAGGGCTGGAGAGGCTTGCTTTTCAGCAAATCTATCTACGCCTTACAGCGGGCCGTCAAGATTCGATCTCTCAAAGAAAGCCTCGCGTCCGGATGCACGATATGGCAAAGGATCTGGATGCCGGGGCTTTTTTAACGATAAATGAAGACCATTGGAGTTACAGGAATGAGAACAAAGAAAAGGATGTGCTCTGTTCCCTTCAAAAAACATTCTATCTGTGTATCGAACGAGTAGAAACATGAACCCGACGAAGCGGGAAAGGATGCAGATATGAAATTGAAGGAATTCGGATCAAGAAACGAAGAAACGATCATTCTGCTTCATGGGGGCGGACTTTCGTGGTGGAATTTTCAGGCGGAAGCAGAGATCCTGCAATCCGATTATCATGTGGTTCTGCCGATTCTCGATGGACACGCCGGAAGCGACCGGCCTTTTTCGTCCATTGAGGATAATGCGGCGGAGCTGATCGCAACCATCGACGAAGCCTTGGGCGGCAATGTCCTGCTGATTGGCGGACTGTCGCTCGGCGCGCAGATCGCGCTGGAAATGTTGGCGCAAAGAAGGAATATCTGCCGGTATGCGCTGATCGAAAGCGCTTCTGTTATCCCATCGAAGCTGACAAACGCGCTCATCGGGCCTGCGTTTGGCAGCAGCTATGGGCTGATCAAAAACAGGCGTTTTGCGAAAATGCAATTCAAATCCCTGCACATGAACGACACCTTTTTTGAAGCGTATTACAGGGACACCTGTAAAATCGCAAAGGCAGATATGATCGCGTTTCTCAAAGCAAACACCGCCTATTCCCTGAAACCGTCCATTGCTGATACGTCTGCGCGCGTTCATGTGCTCGCAGGTGGGAAAGAAAACAGGGAAATCCTTCAATCCGTTGATGTGATCAAAAACAGGATACCCGGCTGCGCCGCGCATATCCTCCCCAATCTCTTTCATGGGGAGTTTTCTATCAATCACCCGGAGCAGTATGCCGCATATCTAAGAAACCTGGCCGTCAGTCAGGAGTTACGCTGAGAAGGGACTGTGAATCAGATGATCAGAATGTGCGATAACGGTTCTGTTCCTGTGGGAAGCGCGCAGATGAGTTATGCCCGATTTGGAACCGGACCAAAGACTGTAGTCATTCTTCCCGGGCTGTCGGACGGACTGGTCACGGTCCGGGGAAAGGCCCGTCTGCTGGCGCAGCCCTATCGCGCGTATTTTCGTGATTTCACGATCTACATGTTCAGCCGAAAGGAACCTCTGCCGGAGGACTGCTCCATCCGGGAGATGGCGGCCGATCAAGCGGAAGCGCTTCGGTATCTCGGCATTGACAGAGCCTGCGTTCTGGGCGTTTCAGAGGGAGGCATGATCGCGCAGTATCTGGCGGGCGATCATCCTGATCTGGTGGCTCGGCTGGCGCTGGCCGTCACCGCGCCGTATGCAAATGAGATCGTGCAGCGCTTCGTCAACTGCCGTATCGAAGACGCGCAGCGCGGCGATCACAAGGCGATCATGGTGGGTTCTTCGGAAGCGGCTTATTCCGAGAAAAAGCTCAAAAGCTATCGAATGCTCTATCCGCTGCTGGGCCTGATCGGTAAGCCAAAGGACTACAGGCGCTTTTTGAGCAATGCAAATGCGATCCTGTGTTTTGACGCGCGTGATGTGCTGAAGCAGATCCGCTGTTCCACTTTGATCCTTGGCGGCGAGGAAGATAAGACCGTCGGCCCGGAAGGATCAAGAGAGCTGCATGCCGCCATTGCCGGCAGCAAACTGCACATGTATCCTGGGCTTGGCCACGCAGCATATGAGGAAGCGCCGGACTTCAACAGGCGGGTGTTTGGCTTCTTTGATGAAAACAAATCAGCAATTATGGGCAAAAACTGGGCAAAAACTCCTGGAAAAAAAGATTGACACCTCGGCTTAAAGGTGGTATATTATATAAGCACTTCGATGAGGCTGTCAGCCGCAGCGCGCGGAGGGATGGCCGAGTGGTTGATGGCGCTGGTCTTGAAAACCAGTGATGCTGAAAAGCACCGGGGGTTCGAATCCCTCTCTCTCCGCCATTTTGTGCATTTACCGACCAAATGGAGAAGTACCCAAGTGGCCGAAGGGGCTCCCCTGCTAAGGGAGTAGTACGAGTGAATCGTAGCGAGAGTTCAAATCTCTCCTTCTCCGCCAGAATCCCGCAAACCCTTATGTATCAAGGGCTTGCGGGATTTCTTTTTTTATCGTGATCCAGAGGGCAAATTTGTTTATTTGTGTTTATACTTCTCTATTTACTACACTATTTACAACATATTGACCGCACTCATGAGGTGAAATTTTTCAATGCAGGCGATTTCACCTTGCATCACAGCAGCAAGAGGCAGAAGCCATTTTGCCGCTGTTTTTTATTTCTATAATATTCGCGCACGTGCGCGCGCGAGGATGCCGCCCTGGGTGGTCAGGTGAATGAAATAAATAAAAAAAATATAATATTTTGGCTGATCTTGGGTCTTCGCCGGCCGCATTGAATTTTCGCAGCGGCACAGTACCTTCGGTACTGTGAGGGCAGACCACGCTTTAAACCGCTAAAGCTACGCTTTAGTGGTTTATACCCTCCTCGGCACCAGCCCCATAGGGGCTGACGCATCATGGCGAAGGTGACGCCAGCCCCATAGGGGCTGATGGTGACGGAGGTGACACAACGCCAACCCCGAAGGGGTTGAGGGTTGCGCCCAGGAGAGCGAGGCCAGCCCCGAAGGGGCTGATGGTGGATCGGACAGCCTGGCCGGAGCCGACAGCCAGCCCCATAGGGGCTGACGGTGGGGGCTGGGAGCTGGGGCAGCGGGGTCGCCAACCCCGAAGGGGTTGAGGGTTGCGCCCAGGAGAGCGAGGCCAGCCCCGAAGGGGCTGATGGTGGATCGGACAGCCTGGCCGGAGCCGACAGCCAGCCCCATAGGGGCTGACGGT